>JAURNR010000038.1 GCA_030830065.1 Bacteroidota bacterium
GTTCTTCAGTAATGCCCGTGCGATTGATAATCGCTGTTTTTGACCACCTGAAAGCTTTCCACCACGTTCTCCAATTTCTGATTCATAACCCTTTTCCATTTGTTCAATAAATTCGTGGGCATGGGCTGCTTTGGATGCCTTTACAACATCTTCCATACCTAGATGTGGCATTCCCAAGGCTATATTATTTCTAACAGTATCATTAAAGAGGATACTTTCTTGGCTAACAATTCCGATTAAACTACGAAGATCTTCTTGGGTTAATTCTCTAATGTCAACTCCGTCAATTTTTATTGAACCTTGAGTTACATCATAAAATCTAGCTAATAGATCTGTAATAGTGGTTTTTCCTGCACCAGAAGGACCAACCAGTGCAATTGTCTCGCCCTTATTAATTGTAATATTAATATTCTGTAATACAGAATTACCCTCGCTATATTCGAATGTAACATCCTCAAAAGAAATACTTTTACCAAAGGATGCAGTTTTAGGGGTAACTGGATCTTCCACAGTAACCGGAGCGGTTACCAACTCTTGAATTCTCTCAAGACTTGCCATACCCTTTTGAGCCGCATATAAAGCATTTGAAAATGCCTTAAAGGGTGGAATCAATTGAGAGAAAATTGCGAAATATGTTAAGAAGAATTCAGGGTCCAACTCTTTCTTGAATACCATACTACCACCTAACCATAAAAGTATTGCAGATACAGTGATACCAATAGTTTCTGATATCGGCGAAGACATATCGTATCTACGCTGAACCGAAATATTATTTTTTGTGTATTCTTGATCTAAGTCGCTATATCTATCTGAGAAAAATTTAGACCCATTAAATGCTTTAATAATTCTAATTCCACCAAGAGTTTCTTCAAAGGAACTCATAACCTTCCCAAGTAACTGTTGGTTTCGGGTAGACTTCTTTCGCAAGGAGCGCCCGATCACACCAATTATTAACGCTGTTAACGGTAAAAACAACAAGATATAAAGTGTTAACTTCAGCGACAGAACTACTAATGCAACCAAGAAAATAATAATGTTTAGTGGCTGAAAATATAATGCTTCCAAGGAAACCATTAAAGCAAATTCAATCTCTTTGATATCATTTGACATTCTCGAAATCAAATCTCCTTTTCTCTCATTATTAAAAAATGCAATGGGTAGATTTAACACTTTATCGTAAATATTCAAGCGCATTTTTCGGACACTTCGGTTCCTAATCAAAACCATAAAATTCATGGCTGTAAAGCGCGATATATTCTTTAGTAAAGTAACAATTATTAATCCCACACTTAAATATGCTAATGCCGTGAAAGGCTCACCTTTTGCTAATTCAGTAAACCAAGTTAGAAAAGACTCATAAACCCCTGAAAACCACTCACCAACATCGTGTCCATTGGATTTTAGTTCTTTAGTTTCATCACCTTTACCAAACAATACACGCAATACTGGCATGATCAACAATAAAGAGATCAGCTGAAAAATAACATACAGCAAGTTGAACAGGAAATTCCCAAATATGAGACCTCTATTATCAGCTGCATAACGGAGAAACTTAAATACCGCTTTCAATTCTCAACAAAAGTAATGAAAAATAAAAAGGGGGCTCTAAGCCCCCTTCATTTATATTTTAATAATTCGTTTATTTCACCGATACCTTTTCAGAATACTGTTGTCCTGAGGAATTTACAACCGTTAATGTATAAATACCTTGACTTAAATTAGTATTCAAAACATGAGAACTTGTGTTATTTAATTCCGTTTCGTATACGAGACTTCCTTTAAGGTCGTGAATTCTTGCCTTTGAATACTCAATACTATTGTTTAAATAAAGAACAAAATCACCATTGCTGGATGGATTGTTGCCTAATTTAATTCCTACTTCCGCAAATGACTTAATTGCGCTTGCCTCATTATCTTGAATTGTAAGAGTTACAACTGAGTCTGCTCCAATTTTTCCTGGTCCGTTTACATTTCTTAATGCAAACTTCAATTCTTTATCGCCATCCGCGTCTGTATCGTCACTGATATTCGCTTTTACAATATAAACATTCGTATTTTTAATTACATTTATCGTTTTAGTTGCGAAGTCGTAATCAGTAGGCTCAACTGCAGTTCCGCCTAAACAAACAACATCAACTTTAAAGTTTTCATCTGATGGACTTACTCTTAATGTCATTATAAAAGAATCTGCCAACTCAGTTACAAAATCAGAAGTTGCGCTAAACTTAACCTCTGGTAAAGTGGCATCAGAGAAGTCATTGATAGAACGAGGTGCTAAATAATGTTTCTCAAAATAAGGAGCCTTATTGTCAAATTGCACACCAAGACCCACCACATTAAAGTATCCTGTAGGAGCGGGTGTTCCGTCAATATCTGTTTCAGCATCAATATTAAGGGTATCAATACTACCATTTGTATTTTCCACTCTTACATATGCCCATGAGTTAGCATTCAATACATCCACTGGCCATTCTGCTTCACTTACCAGTTTTACACGGTTTAATTGTACCAGATTAGCTTCTGAACTTTCATCAATTTCTGTTACCACTACCGGATTAGAGATAGTTTTTCCAGAAATAATTCTACGTATTGTATCAAGATTGTCCATTTGAGCAGTTCCTTGGAATTGAGAAACTCTTCCTTGAACCATCACAGAATCACCCTCTTTTACAGTATAGTTAAAGGTGTTGCTTCCCGAATAAACATTAATTCCTCCAGTATTATCTCTAATAGTAAAACCTAAACCGGTACTTCTTGTATTAATACCGTATACTACTCCATAAACACGACATTTAACACCAGATGAATCAACTGTTCCATCGCTCTTAGTTTGCTTATTGATGGTACCAATTGAATAAATAGGCAAATCATTATCAGTTACCCAAACATTAAACGTATCTGGCTTCTCTATTATTACATTTGATACAGATATAAGACCAAATTTCATATTCTCCATCCCTTCATATAAGTCATCATCTTTAACAGGAACCTTAAATACGATAGTATCTGGAGTACTACTTGTAATAGAAGTTAGTTTGGATATTGGGTTGAATGTCAGGTCAAAACCTTCAGTTGCAGAACTTTCGGCGGTTAAATAACGTAAAGCGAAATCTCCACCTGCATCTTTCTTATTGACAACTCTTACCTTTACTTCTATCTCACCTACATCCTCTCCAACGGTCATAGAGGTACCAACCATTGTGATGGTAGATGGACCATCATTGTCTTTAACGATTAGCGTAAATAATGAATCCTTAACCATTCCAAGTGTACTGGAAATTCTAAGAGCTAAAACAATTGTATCATCAGGATCTGCTTGAAGGTCGTCAAATACTGAAACTGGAATTGCCAATGAGTCATTTCCTGATGCACTACCTAAAGTAAATGTAGTATCGTAATAGGTTTGACTCAATTTAAATTCTGAAGGTATGTAAGTTGAATCTCCAGTCGACTTCACCATCATTTTTACTTGAATTGGATCGGCAATTGCACCCATCATTTTAACAGGAATGTTATAGGATTTTGCATCCTCGTTCAACACCACTTCGTTAGTTGCAAAATTTATCATAGCGGTATCATCATCAGTAACGCTAATGGTATGGAATCTATTTGTACCTATCTTACAATTAACTTCATTAATTAAACGCAAAGTGATGTCTTCAAGATCTTCATCTAAACCATCATTTGTTATTGATATTACTGCCGTATCATATCCCATATAACCCGGCGTGAAAACCATTTCGAATGAATCGGATAATGCGAAATCAACATTTTTATCCGCACTTCCTCCAGAGACAACTAAAGTTACTTTCTGATCGGTAGAATTTGAATATTTGCGGACAACTACAACATTTTTATTTGCAATATTTTCTTTTGTAGATGATGTTGCATTTACAAATTCAATTACTGGTTGAATTAACGGAGCATCATCACTTGATAGTGAAAGTGCGCTTGAACCCCCATTTGGGTTAACCGTATTAACATTATTTGGACCCCATTCACCATCAGCATCCGTATTTGAATACAATGGAGTACCATCCGGCTTATAATTCACAATAGATCTTACACCCGAATCCAAATTATTTGGGATGTATGCACCCCACATTCTTGATTGGTTTAATACATTACTCGAATAATATGAGGGAGGATTAGATAAGCTATTACCCGATGCTGAATTCCCTTCTACACAAGTTAACGACAATGGACGTCCATAAGCATTTTGGTTATCATATAATCCCACAAAGTTTAATGTGTCGGCATAACTACTACCATATATTCCTGTAATGTTTGAAGCACCAGTACCGTATTCAGCAGCGGTAAGTGAATCCATACAATAGAATAACATTGTATCGGAAGTCATCATGTTGATCAAGGATACGCCAATATACAAGGCATCACCAGCAGAAGCGGATGTTCCCTGACTGGTAATCCCAAACCAACCTTCATATTCTCCCATCATATTTGTAGATAGAGTGTCAAAATCATTATCATTTGCAAAAGTGAAGTGATTTTTTGAGTCGATAAAAACAGGTCTTCCATCGCCGGCTAAAAGCAATGCCGTATCTTTTAGTGCTGTAGGGATTAAAGAAACGGTATATTTATAATCGGTATTAGGCATCAAGCTACTTAAACGTAGTCTTGAATAAACTGCAATATTTGAGTTCGTACCCACTGGAACATATTGTGGAATTAATACGGCCGACAACCCCTGAGTTGAACGTTGGGCAAAGCTGCTCACAACAATTCCTACTAATAAAATTGTAAATAGTAGACTTTTCTTCATTTTCATATCGATAATTAAACAAAAATAGGCATTTTTCTCCGCAAGAATTCGGCAATGTAATACTCACTCCAATTTATGGATTTTCAATGACAACTTAGGAATGCGTATATGCAATCGATAATACATTGATTTTGATATTCTTTTTTTTCTGAATTGTCTCAATACAAGCCACCATGGTTGAGCCAGTTGTAATTATGTCATCGATAAGAACAATCTCTTCCAAACCTTCCAGTTTGTCTTTATCTATATAATAAATGTTTTGTAAATTTAACCATCGGTCAAACCTACCTTTTTTCGTTTGTGAATCTTTATTCTTTCCTCTAAATAAAATGTCAGTTCTAACCGGAATTTTTAATATTTTACTTATTCCATTAGCCAAAATTTCTGATTGATTGTATCCCCTGTAAAGCTTTTTTGTTTTACTCAAAGGGATTGGAACTATTGCCCCAACGTTCTTAAAATCAACCAAAGAAAATCTGCGGAGTTCTAAACCAAATTGCAGTGCTAAAAAATAACCCACACCCTTGTTATTATTGTACTTAAACTCCTTAATTAAACTGGAATATTTAGAACTAGACTTATACGTAAGCAAAGAACCACAATTACATTCAGGAATTCTTCCCCATAAAGCTTTTGCTAGTAAATTGTTTGAATTGTACCCCATACAACTCAAGGGTAGATTCGAGTAACACTGTATACAAATAAATCGCTCGTGTTGAGCATATAAAACACAATCACAAACTAGACAATATCGAGGAACCAAAATATCAATAATGCTCATACTTTGTAAATCATACTTTGTCGAAAGCTTTGATATATAAACAACGAAAAATGAATCCACCACTAACAACTCAAAACAAAAACCCGAAATTTGTATGAAATGTCTTCGCGAAAATCACAAAATCGAGATCTGCCAAAAACTAAATTGAGCAAAGAAGCTTTGAAACGCTCAATGCGGCTTTTCCGTTATATGTCAACCAAAAACCGTTGGTTGTTTGCGCTTGGTACCTTATTCTTAGGGATCACTGCTGGTGCATCAATTTTATTCCCAAAGTTGTTAGGAGACATGATGGATGGGATTTTTGTCTATGGGAAAGAGGGTATTTCTCAAGCACCCGACCAATCGAAACTAGAAGAAATTGCACAATATTTTGTTTATCTGTTTGTTATTCAAGCCGTTTTCTCCTTTTTGAGGATATCCATATATGTGCGAGTAACAGAAGGAATGACTTTTGGCATTAGGAAAGACCTTTTTCATTCGGTAATTGGTCAAAATATGCACTTTTTTGGAACTCAAAGAACAGGAGAAATTCTTAGCCGTTTTAGCTCAGATATTGCACAAATCCAAGATACCTTCACCACCAATTTGGCAATGTTCATTCGCCAAATATTGATAATGTTATTAGGCGTTTTGCTCATTTTTAACACATCAACTACACTAGCATTATATATGCTTGCAAGTATTCCTGTTGTTATAATAATTGCTCTGTTTTTCGGAAAATTCATCCGCTCATTATCGAAGGAAGTTCAAGATATTACTGCAGAAAATAATACCATTGTTGAAGAATCCATAACAGGTATTACCAATGTTAAAGCCTATACAAACGAAATATTTGAACTCAATAGATATACGGAAAACTCAAATTACCTTCGAAAGGAAAGCATAAAAAGAGGATATTGGAGAGGAGCATTCAGTTCATTTATAATTATCTGCTTATTCGGTGCCATTGTGTGGCTAACCTTTGTAGGTTTAGGCATGGTTAGAGATGGACAAATGGGAATTGGAGAGTTATTTAACTTCATGTTATTAACCACATTTGTAGGAACTAGCATTGGAGGTATGGCAGAGCAATTTGTTCAAATTCAGAAAACTTTAGGTGCTGTAGAAAGGGTTTTGGATATTATTGACTCACCAACCGAATCTAACGATGCTAACAATGAGATAAAATCATTGAAAAGTCTATCGTTTAAGGGAGTTTCATTTTCTTATCCATCAAGACCAGAATCAGAAGTTCTCAAAAACTTGTCATTTGAATTAAAACCAGGAAAAACAACCGCATTGGTGGGGCCGAGTGGATCTGGAAAGTCAACTATTGCCTCTTTAATTTATCAGTTTTATCACCCTACCTCTGGGGAGATTACTATGGATAATAAACCAGTTAGCGATTACGACTTGAATCAATATAGAAAACAATTTGCGCTGGTACCACAGGAGGTTATATTGTTTGGTGGAAGTATATATGAAAACATAAAATATGGTAGACCGAAAGCTACTGAGGAAGAAATACATCAAGCCGCCAAAGAAGCATACGCATGGGATTTTATTCAAGCATTTCCTGATGGATTCGAAACACTTGTTGGAGATAGAGGAATGAAGCTATCAGGAGGACAAAAGCAAAGAATTGCTATAGCACGAGCAATATTGAGAAATCCGGAATTCCTAATTTTAGATGAAGCCACCTCCGCATTAGATTCAGAAAGTGAATTTGAAGTACAAAAAGCACTTCAATCGTTAATGAAAGATAGAACATCACTTGTTATTGCACACAGATTAAGCACAATTAAAAATGCAGATTCTATATTAGTATTGAAGAATGGCTTAGTTTTGGAGGAAGGAAACCACGAAAGTTTAATGCAACTAAGTACGGGAGTATATCGTCAGATGATTGAAAAACAACTGGAACCCACAGACTTTTTTAATTGATAATGCGCGGAATAAAACTGTTTTCAATACTCATTCTAACCCTATCTATCCAAAAAGCTTGGGCACAAAGCCCCATTCTAGCAAAAC
>JAURNR010000039.1 GCA_030830065.1 Bacteroidota bacterium
CTCTAATGCGTATTCTTCCGAGTCAATTCCTGCGTTTAGTAAAGTCCAGTTATGTCCCATTTTGTCTTTAGGCATTGTACCAACATTAACTAAAGTTAATACAACTGTGTTCCCTGCCTTTGCACGGATTTCTGACAAATTGTACTTCATTTGATCGTTAGATTCAATAGTGATTTCAACTACACCATCTTCAACTACGGGCGTATTTTCCTCAGTTGTAGATTCATTAGAGTTTGTTTCCGATGCAGCTGGTTCTTCACCACCACCGCATGAGGCCAGAGCTCCTAATAAGAAGCTGAACGCAATAAATGTATTTTTCATGATTTAATTAAACTGTATTGCAAAGTTATAAAGGACAAAGCCGTTTTTATGTAACAATAGTCATTTCTTTGAAATTAAATAATTACCGAAAAACGACGTATATTTCTTGGTGAATAGAGTAATGGATAGTAAGAAAGGTTCATTGTGGTGGGAGTTGACAGCTCTATGGGCGTTTATTGAAGTTACTCTCGGCGGCCTTTTACATGCACTAAGAATCCCATTTACTGGGATAGTTGTTGGGGGAGGAGCAGTTGCGATAATTTCTGTAATCGGATATTTTTCAGATAGTCCCTTTAAAACAATTTTAAAGTCTACATTAATTGTGATAATAGTAAAAGCCGGTGCTTCTCCGCATTCACCAATTCCTGCGTATTTAGCAGTAGGGTTTCAAGGTTTATTTGGAGCTTTGGTTTATTCAATGTTTAGATTTCATACAGTTGCCACAGTATTGTTCGCTGTAATTTGTATGTTAGAAAGTGCCCTTCAAAAAATACTTACATTAACGATAATGTATGGTATGGCTATTTGGGAGGCAATAGATGCATTCACAAACAAAATTTCCAATCAATTTTACGAAGGTGATCAGCAATTTTCTTATTGGATTGCCTTTGCGTATGTTACACTTTATGGTTTATGGGGATTATATATTGGAGGGCGGATGAGTAACTTCCCCAACAAAGTAGTTGAATTATACAATACCTACAAAATTCCAAAACTTAATAATCAAGAATCAATTTCATTATTATCTCCAAAGAAAAATAATTTCTTTTGGCTCATATATTTTATAATTTTAGCCTTAATGACAACTGTATTGCTTCTTCTGGATGATGACAAACACAATATTCTATTTGTTTTAATGAGGAGCTTGGCTGCTGTTGTGCTGATTTTTGCGGTAATTAACCCAATTTTTAAATATTTTGTAACAAAAAGATCAAAAAACTCAAAAAATACCGAGATTGTAAGAGATATGCTATTAGCAGTGAATGGACTTAAGCAAGAATATCAATATTTCCTTAATCAGCTGCCCAAACAATTTATTATCATTAAACATTTTAAGGCAATTGAAATACTCATAGCTTTCAGGATAAAGAAATCAAGAATTTAAATTGCTTAATAATCGCAACATAAATATAATTTCGGGTCCAATAGGAATTGGTAAAACCACTATGTTAGAAAGGTTTTGCGAAGAAAGAAACGACGTTGGAGGTTTTCTTACCCTTGCTCAAGCAGATTTTAGGCGTTTGTTGAAATTTCCTTCCAATCTTCAATCTATAGAGTTGAATTGGAACGAATCAATGGATAAATCAAAAAAGCTTGAAGTAGGAAAATTCATTTTTAATAACGATTCATTTACAAAAGCGTTGCTAAAGTTGGAGGAGGATTATTTGAATCCTGATTTGAAATATCTAATGGTAGACGAAATTGGGAAGTTGGAAGTCCAACGGAATTCCGGTTTTGAGCCAAAAATTTCAAAATTTATTGAAAAATTCAAAAGTGACAACAAAGGTAAAGAGCTCATCATTGTGGTTAGAGATAGTTTACTTGAACTTGCTATTAAAAAATATAAACTTCAAGGTGTAACCATCAATAGCAGACCATTTGTATCTATGGAAAACATATTGTCTGGAATGGTGCTAGCTGGAGGAGAAAGTAGAAGAATGGGGAAGGATAAAGCAATTATGGAGTACCACCATATGCCCCAGTGGCAATGGACAAAAGAACTGATTTCTCCATTTTGCGAATCTGTATTTGTAAGTTCAAACTCATTAGACATTGGTATTAAAGATGATAAGAAATTCGAAAATAATGGTCCTATTGGTGGGATTTTAACCATCTATTCAAAATATCCAAAATTGAATTTATTTGTTCTTGGCGTGGATTATCCTAACTTAAATCTGACTAGCGTTACCACTTTAGTGGATGTCTTTAAGCTTACGGGAAGGTCAGTTTTTTACATTAATGATAAGACAGATAGGATTGAACCGCTGATTGGAATTTATAATAATGAGTTGCTCAACTATGTTAAGAGTGAATTTATAAATGGAGAGAATTCTTTATCACGAATTTTACAAAAAAGTGAGGCTTGTTTTGTAAGGCATAGAAAGTCTGAAGTATTAAAAAGTTTTGATTATCCCCATGAGTAAATTTAATATCCAACCTGCTGAAATAATTCGCTTTGAGAATGGTCAATTGCAATCTAAACAAGATGTATTGAGCATTGAGGACCCTTTGGAAATAAGAGTTTCTCACCGGGAGATAATAAATAAAGTAGCAATCACAATGCGTACTCCAGGATTCGACAAAGAGTTGGCAGTCGGATTTTTATTTACTGAAGGACTAATAAAAAACGCAGATGTTATTGAAAATATTCAAATTTCTAACCATCCAGAAGAAGGTCAAATTGTTAAAGTTAAAATTCAAGATTCTTTCGACTTTTCTATGGAAAAAATACAACGAAATTTTTATACCACATCGAGTTGCGGTGTCTGTGGGAAAGCATCTATAGAGTCGGTAAGAACAGCGTGTGAGATTAGTAATCCCCAAAACAACTTTAAGGTTGAATCAAGATTATTAACTGATTTGCCTGAAAAACTTAAAAATACTCAGGAGTCATTTTCGCATACTGGTGGAATACATGCATGTGCAATTTTTACAAATTTGGGAAAATTTGTTGCTTCATTCGAAGACGTAGGAAGGCATAATGCTCTAGATAAGTTGATTGGTTCGCGGTTACTTGAAAAAAACATACCCATAGATAATTCAATTTTGTTACTGAGCGGTAGAGCTAGTTTTGAGTTAATTCAAAAAGCTGCTATGGCTGGAATTTCAATGATATGTGCTATTGGGGCGCCAAGTAGTTTAGCTGTTGATTTAGCTGAAGATGTGAAAATTTGCTTGGTTGGGTTCTTAAAAGAAAATAGATTTAATGTATACACAGAATTCAATAGGATAGTGCAAATTTCATAATTCTATTAAATTCGTATTTCAATTATTACGAATAATGAAAATTAGGATAAAAGGGAATTCCATACGATTGAGACTAACTAAAACGGAAGTAGAGAATTTTAGCAACAACGGAGTTTATGAGGAAGAAACCCAAATGATAGGCGGTGTTTTTAAATATAAATTAGAACGAACAGAAAAGCATGAAACATTAGCGGCTGAATGGATTGGTAGACAAAATTTAATTGTGTTTTATATGCCTGATGCCATTGCAAAGGAATGGGTAGAATCTAATGAAGTTGGATTTCAACATAAGTTACAACTTGAGAACGGAACAGAGTTGTTTTTGTTGATTGAAAAAGATTTCGTGTGCCTAGATAATACATTTGAAGATCAGAGCGATAATTATCCCAACCCTAATGCAGTATGCTAGGTGTACTCAGGCCAAAGGTGTTGTGGTTTTAATGTTTAGTAAATTTATGCTTATTCAGCGGATATTGCTGATTTTAGGTTTTATTGTTTTTAAATGTGGTCATGCTCAGTTGTACTCCATAGGGGTTCAACATCATTGGCAATTAAGTAAAGAACCTACTCACTTTGCTGGTTTTTTATTGCATAAAACAAATAAGCTAACGGAAATTGGGGCTTCTATGTTGTTTGGTTTTTCAAAACAAGAGTTAAACCTTAAAGCTTTAGCCTATGGAGATTTACACATATTTGAGTTTAGCCCAGCTCATTTTGGAGGGCACTTAACACCTTTTTTAGGATTGCAGTATGAAAGTAGATTCAAGCAATCTACGATTGGTCAAAATCAAAAATTGTATCATTCAATCGTATTTAGACCACGAATAGGGATTAAGGGA
Source organism: Bacteroidota bacterium (assembly GCA_030830065.1). Taxonomy (GTDB): domain Bacteria; phylum Bacteroidota; class Bacteroidia; order NS11-12g; family UBA955; genus VMCP01. The sequence continues at coordinate 4,128 of JAURNR010000039.1, forward strand.
TGTTATGATCATTGGAATTTTACAATTGCTTATCAGGCGTTGGACAAAATTGGTATTTTAAATACTCAAGTCTCTTACACTTTACATGGAGGGCCAAAGAGTAGGGTGGAACGCATTAATGAATTTAACCCAATTCAGAGGTTTAGATTTTAATAATGAATTTTAACCGACTATAAACGCAATACATCGAATGTGTTTCAATTGTTTGATCGTTTGTGATTGAAAAAACAACGATAGCACGAATTTTGTATCATATAATTAAATGCGTCGAATTCTAGTCTTTGCAATCTTACTTATTGGTTTTTCAACTTTGAAATCTCAGGTGTACTGTGCACACCCTGAAGTGTCGAAGAAATTAAAAATAAATCTTCTGGAAAACGATTCCTTAGATTTCAACGCGAAATTAACTGCAGTTACAAATCAAGGTTCCTTTTCCGTTGGTGAATATGATGGAGATTTGGGTGTCGCAAAACTTAATGATACGGGAAAAGTACTATTCATAAAGCGAGTTAATATTTTTGGAGATAATCATAGAATAACTTCAATAAAAAAGGCACCAATCAATGGTATTATTTTAACGGGTTATTCCGATACTTTAGGAAAAACTGTAGGTTGGGTTAGTAATATCTCTGAAACGGGTACAGTAAATTGGATATGGCGAGGGATAGATATTTTGAATCCAACAAAAAACATTAATACTTCAATAGACGATTCTGCACATATTGTAACAATTGGACATAAAAGATATATGGGAGGTAACTCACTAGAATTATTCAAAATTCATCCATTTGGTATGTCCGATAAATATTCGAGTATTTCCGTAGGAGATGCTACGCTTAATCTAGAGGCAGTGGATGTGGAATCGTATCTAAACGGATATTTGGTCGTAGCAAACTATTCTCAAAATGCGAAAAGAGGAGTAGTTGTGATTCAATTAGATAGTCTTCATAGTTTAACCCAAACCCAAACATTAATTCCATTGCTTGATTCTAATTCATGGCAAGCTCACGATTTAGTAAATACTGGAGATTCAATGTTATTTTTAATTGGTAATGCATCTGCAGGTTGGGATTCCAGTAATATTAGAACATCAGTTATTCGATTGGATACATCAACGTTGTTGCCTCAATGGGAAAAAATATATTCAAACTTCGCATCAATAGGGATAAGTGGCTACTTTGACAGAAGCAGATTAGTTGTTAATGCTATCGATATAAAAAACGGAAGAAATTTAATGATCCAAATGGATACAATGGGTACTATGGAATATGGTCATTCCATAAAGCAAGGTATTCCAAAGTTTGCAAACAACAGTGTGCGCAATAATTCAAGTACATGGGAAGGGTTGTTTAACATATCGAATATGCGTGATGGGGGAGTTGTTTTAACTGGCGTAGAATATACTGATACTCAGTCGAATTTCTACATCACAATGACGAAGCCCTGTGATACATTCTTTTGTACAAATAATTATTACTATGAGGGGAACTTTGATAGCTTACCCATAGGGCCTGGAGGCAAATATTCATTTTTCTCAATACCATCAACTTCTGTTGGGAGTACAGGGTATTCCACCGATATTCCTTGGAAAGATACCATGCTTTGCAGATATTGCCCTGAACCCGTTGTGGCATTAGGTGATACCACATTTTGTGAATATCCCATTTTATATTCTCAGTGGTTATGGGATGTATATTCTAAAGTGAGCTGGAATGATGGCGATAATTCCAAGTTTAAAACGTTCAACCAAGAAGGTACCTATTGGGTTGCATTGAATAATGCCTGTGGGACTGTAACTGATACGCTTCACATTTTTAAAGAAAACTATCCTCAAAAAATGACCAATGACGAAGAATATTTTTGCAGAGGAGTCGCGTTTACAATTAAAGCTCCACAAGTATTGCCAGGTAAATTTACCTACCAATGGAGTACGGGAAAAAAAGGTCCGGAAATCACCGTCCAAGACCGGCAAACTTTATATTTAACAACGGTTTCTGCTTGTAGCACAAGGGTAGACAAAGTAGAAGCTTACCAAATAAATTGTGATTGTGAGATTTGTGTTCCAGATGCCTTCACTCCTGGTAATTCCGACGGAATGAATGATGGATGGTATCCTCGTTTAGATTGTAAATATACCTCTTGTATTGCCAAAGAAGGCTTTTACCGTATCTATAACAGATGGGGCGAGAAGTTAGCAGAGAATTCTTACGATGTACCGTGGGATGGAACAGATAAGAATGGGGAATTTGTACCAGAGGGTCTGTATATATATGAAATTCAAATAATATTTGAAGAGTTTGTTGAAGGAAACAGAATCATCAATGAAAATGGAACATTAATGGTATTAAATCCAGACAAGAACTAAAGACGAGTATTTTTGTTTAAACAAAAATGAGAGAAGTAGAATTGATAATGACTCCGCCAGAACCACATTTTGTTGGAGACGGATTCCGTGTGCATACATTTATCCCAAGTAGTTACAGAGTTGACATGCATAGGATGAACCCTTTCATTATGTTAGATTATAATTCCAAACATTATTTTGAACCCACAGACAATCCTAGAGGTGTTGGAGTTCATCCACATCGTGGTTTCGAGACTGTTACTATTGCTTATAAAGGAAGGGTCGCACATCACGATTCAAGTGGTGGAGGGGGAGTTATTGGGGAAGGAGATGTTCAATGGATGACTGCAGCTTCGGGAGTGTTACATAAGGAATACCATGAAGAAGAGTTTTCAAAGAATGGTGGTTGGTTTCAAATGGTGCAATTATGGGTTAATTTACCCTCAAAGTACAAAATGAGCCCTCCCAAATATCAGGCGATTGAAAATTCTCATATGAATAGAGTTCCTGTAGGTGATCAAGGTTCTTTTATTGAGTTGATTGCAGGTGACTTTCAAAACCACTCAGGACCAGCAAGTACATTTTCACCAGTTCATATTTCGAATGCTAAATTAAAGACATTTGATTCTGTTGAATATTGCTTCCCAAAGCATTTTAATACTGCCTTAATAGTTATTGAAGGAACAATTGAAGTAAACGGCCAAGCTGCCGGAACTGATAATTTCGTTTTGATGTCTAACAATGATGAAAAATTCAACATTAAAGCATCAGATGATGCTACAGTATTGGTATTGTCTGGTGAGCCAATTAATGAACCCATCGCAGCACATGGCCCATTTGTAATGAACTCACGTGATGAATTGGTTCAAGCATTTAGGGATTTTGAAGCTGGAAAGTTTGGCTATTTACAGGATTAATTCTGACATTTTTTTGAATCAAAACTCTACAAGTTATATTACTTGTAGAACTAAATTTGCCACATGAATAATTCCACTAATACTCAGAATATTCAAAACTTTTTAAGCAGCGAAAGGGATCAAATAATAAATCATAGCCTTTATTCAAACATAAAATCACTAAGTGATTTACACATTTTCATGGAACATCATGTGTATGCTGTCTGGGATTTTATGTCATTGTTAAAATCGTTACAAAGAAATCTTACTTCCATTGAGCATCCATGGATTCCAGTAGCTAATAACGAAACTTGTTTTCTTATAAATGAAATTGTTGTTGGGGAGGAATCTGATGTGGATCAAAATGGTGTGAGAATGAGTCATTTTGAATTATACCTCAAGTCTATGGAGGAATCCGGCGCTAATATTCAAGGCATAAGTAAATTCATTCAAGCTCTTAAGGATAATTCTAGTGTTGAAGAGGCATTTGATATTGCAGAAACTCCCATTGGTGCTCGAGAATTTGTTCGTTTTACAATGAAGGAAATAGATTCGAATCAAATGCACAGAATTTCAGCAGTATTCACTTTTGGTAGAGAAGATTTAATTCCAGATATGTTTATGACAATGGTAAATCAGCTGTACAGTGAATATCCTGAGAAGGTAGCCACTTATAAATATTATCTGGAAAGACACATAGAAGTAGATGGAGGACATCATTCTCACTTGGCGTTATCAATGACTGAAAAGTTATGTCATACAGATGAAATGTGGAATGAGGCTTTGGAAGCAAGCAAATGCTGCTTAATTGCAAGAAGGAAGTTGTGGGATTCTGTATTAAGCGATATTCAGGCCTCTAAGCAGTTAAATTAACTGTATTAGTCCAATAAGTAAAAGGATTTGTACGGCAAAAATTGCTACGCCAAATCGAATACCACGCTTACCGGCTCGTAATAATTTTTTAAAGCTCACTTGTAATCCAATACCAGCCATTGCAAGAGTTAATATGTAATGTCCTAAATTCTCAAGAATTTTAATCCAATTTACCGGTATAGCCATTACGGAGTTAAATATTGTAATTCCTATGAATGCGATTATATACCAAGGAAGTTTGAGGCGTTGTGTCCAATTTCCTTCCCCTCTATTCACCAATAAATTGAAAAATATTAAGGCTGGAGTCAGTAATGCAACTCTGGATAATTTTACGGTCAAAGCGGCTTCTCCAATTTCGGGACCCATTGCAAATGCTGCTCCTGCAACATTACCCACTGAATGTAATCCACCTCCAATTAATAAAGCAGACTGAGCGTTATTGAGTTCAAAGTTTTGCAAAACTGCAGGCATCAATACCATCCCAATTGTACCCAAAAGGTTAACTACTGCTAAAGCGATTGCAACATCTTCTTTTTTACTATCTTTTAAAGATGGCGTTAATGCAGCAATTGCAGCTGAACCGCAAATAGTGGTTCCAAAACCTACAAGGAATCCTGTATTACTGGGGCATTTAAAATATTTTGCTAGGAAGTAAGTTGTAATCAATAACAGGATAATAACTACTGATATCCCTATAAAACTGTTAGATCCAAGTTTTGCTATTTCGCTGTAACTAATTCCAAATGCTAGAAAAATAATCGAAAGTTCTAACAATGTGGAAGAAGAAAACTTTATACCTAAATCTGTGTTGGAGGGTAATTTGACGATATTGCCAATAATTATAGCCAGCAAAAGAGAAACTATTATACTTCCTAATTTTATCGGAATAATAGGATGTATTAAAATTGCCAAGGCACCAATAATAGCTGTCACAATTAACCCGGGAAGGATAGATTTCCATTTCTCCATTTAATGCAAATATCCTGAATTTTATTTAAGGAGTATGTGCTTTTTGTTACATCGGATTTATAATTAATTTTTTGAACAAAAATGGTTTTAATCATTCGCGAGTATTTAAATACCTTTGCAATATGCTCAACCAAATTAAATCACAATTGCTTCGACGGATTTCGAGGTTAAATAAGTTGAGCGTTTTATTGGCCGTTCTTGGTGTTTTGGCTTGGATTTTAGAGGCAGGATTTTCAAATAACCCCGAAACAGAGGTGATTCTTGAAAAATATATCAAAATAACTTTATTATTTTTTACTGCTAAAATAATTATTTATTACATCCTTCAACCCAGAAAACTCCTCAGATTTATCGGGATATTTGATTTTGGAGTACTTGTTTTTACTCTATGCTTTATTGCAATTCCTTTGTTCGGAGGATCAATTAATATTTCATTACCAGGTATTTATTTTCAGGCACTGCTCAAAATAGGGATTACAGCAATTGCGATTAGAGAAGCTTCTGAACTAGAAATAAGCCGAGTTTTTAAAAAAATCAATCCCGCGCTGATTTTCTCCTTAAGCTTTATAACAATAATTTTTTTTGGGGCGTTGATGCTTTTACTTCCAAATTCACGAACAGCTGATTTGTCCTTGCTAGATGCATTGTTTACTTCTGTTAGCGCAGTATGTGTAACTGGGTTAATAGTAGTGGATACGGCAACTCATTTCACGCAAATGGGACAAACCATAATAATGGTGTTGATCCAGATAGGTGGTTTAGGGATTCTCACTTTTGCTAGTTATTTCTCGTATTTCTTTAAAGGTAGTTCTTCTTTGGAAAATCAATTAACCATGAACGATTTGTCGAGTTCAAGTAATCTAGCAGATGTTTTTAAAACATTAAAATATATCATTGGTATTACTTTTTTTATTGAAGCCATATCTGCCATTTCAATTTACTTCTCAGTATTGGGAAATCAATTTGAATCTCAATGGGACCGGATTTTTTTTAGTTTATTCCATTCTATTTCAGCTTTTTGTAATGCAGGGTTTTCTACTTTGAGCAATTCAATGGCCGAATCAGGGTTTCAATTGAATTTTGGTTTACAGCTATTAATAATTGTTACATTTATCCTCGGTGGATTAGGTTTTCCGATAGTTGCAAATTCTGTTGATTTTTTCAAGTATAGGCTTCTTAGGCTCATCTTCTCGAAGAAGAAGTATGCTTTTCGCCCATGGGTAATGAATATTAACAGTAGAATTAATCTAATTACTACTTTTTCAATAACAAGCATGGCCTTGGTATTATACTTGTTATTTGAATGGAATTACTCTTTGGGTGAGTTTTCATTTTCTGAAAAAATATTGGGTGGTTTATTTGGTGCTACCACTCCAAGAACTGCTGGTTTTAACCAAGTAGCAATGAATGACTTAAACCTCCCAACTATTATCATGATTATGGGATTAATGTGGATTGGTGCATCCCCATCATCCACAGGTGGTGGTATAAAAACAAGTACAATCGCAGTTGCAGTTTTAAATGCTTTTTCTTTGGCTAAAGGTAAAGATAGAGTAGAAGTATATCGTAGAGAGATTTCCTACATGTCAATTAGAAGAGCCTATTCAATTATGTTTTTATCTATTTGGGTGATTGGAACAGCAGCAGTGATAATTAGGTCGGTACATCCGGAATTGAATTTTCAAGACATACTATTCGAAGTTGTTAGCGCATTCAGTACGGTCGGGTTAAGTATGGGAATTACTGCAAAATTTGGAAGTATTGCTAAGCTAATTTTAATGGCAGTAATGTTTATTGGAAGAGTGGGAACTCTCACGCTATTAATTGCATTCTTTAAACAAGTTCGTGAAAAGAATTATAAATATCCAACAGAAGAAATAATGATCAATTAAAATGAAATATATTATCATTGGTTTAGGGCATTTTGGTGCCCCCTTAGGAGAAAAGCTTACGGCATTAGGGAATGAAGTAATTGGCATTGATAATTCCCTATCAAAAGTTGAAAACTATAAAGAGAAAATTTCTCATACCATCCAGATGGATGCTACTGATGAATATACAATGAAGGGACTCCCTTGGAAGGAAATAGATATTGCAATTGTAGCTATTGGTGAAGATCAAGGTGCAAATATTATGGTTACAGCCATGCTTAAGAACCTCGGGGTTAACCGTTTAATCGCTCGAGCAATTAACCCATTACATGAAAAAGTCTTAGAGGCAATTGGAGTCGATGAGATAGTTAATCCTGAAGATGAAACTGCTGAACGGTGGTCCAAGAAATTGTGCTTAAATAATGTAGTCGATTCTTTTGAATTAAACGATGAGTATTCAATACTTGAAGTTTCAGTTCCAAAAAAATATGTAGGAAATACTTTAGGAAATTTAAATCTGAAAGAAAAATTTAATTTATTGACCTTGACAGTAATTAAACAAAAAGAGGTTAAAAGCTTATTGGGTAAAACAGTAATAAAAAAGGAAATTAAAGGAGTAGCCTCTGATGATTGGATTTTGGAAGACGGTAATATTCTCGTTTTATATGGGAATAATAAAGATCTCAACGATTTTGCCGAATATAAAGTGTAATTATCATTCTTGAAGCTTTGTATTTACTACCTTTGTAAATATAAATGAAAAAATATGCAGCAATGCTAATAGCGCTGTTGGTGAGCGCATTTATTTATTTGTTTTATCGAACAAGTCAAACTGCTATAAATCAGCTATTTACTATTTTTTTCGGCGATGATTTTTACTTGATGATAAAATCGGAACTACAATCCAATCTCAAATTGCCTTCACAAATTATCTACTCCCTTCCAGGAGCACTTTGGGTTTGGGTAATTAGTATTGCATCTCGGGATGTTTTTATTTTATTCAAAGGGAAAAAAATATCATTAGTTTTCTTACCTCTGGTTGTGGCCATCAGTTTTGAATTTTTTCAACATATTCATTGGATTAATGGTCATTTTGATTGGTGGGATATAATTTATGCGTCTATTTTTTGGGTTTTATCTTTTTGGTCCTTTAACAAACAAAAAAGATCATTTCACGATGTTAATTCAACAGTGCATTATAAGCTTATTTTTTTGGCATCATATTTACTTGTTTTCTTCGCTCATGTAATGGGGTGATATTTTATTTAGAAAAATTCTAAATAGATAAAATATTTTCTATATTTGCACTCAAATTAGAATGCTTCTAAATAGGGAATGAGGGAAATATTTATCATTTGTAGTCTTTTAACTACGTCTGTTTTATTTGCAGAAGAGTCGGTAAAAAAGGATAGCATTGCGCCAGTTGAAATAGAATCAGTTACGATATTAGCACCTAGAAAAGATGTGGGACACATAGTCCATCTTAGTGGATCCGAAATATTACTTACATCAGACGATTTGAGAAAATTCCACCAAGCAGATGGTAATCAAATGTTACAGTCGTTACCAGGTGTATATACACAGCAAGAGGATGGTTGGGGATTACGCTTGAATGTGGGTTTAAGAGGTACTGGAGTATTAAGAAGTAGCCGAGTAACATTAATGGAGGATGGAGTATTGGCATCACCTGCACCTTATTCATCACCTTCAGCATATTACACTCCTCCGTTTTGGAAGTTTCAGAGTATTGAAATTCTTAAAGGTTCAGCTCAACTGTTGGCAGGACCTCAAACAACTGGTGGAGCAATAAATATGTTAACTCCTGTTTTAGATGAGAAAAATGACTTATTAGTTAACTACTCGTATGGAAATTATGGACAAAATCGATTTGGGGTACTTGGTGAGTTAAAAGTAGCGAAACGCACAAGTATTGGGTTTGGCTTAAACAGAAGTGGTGCTCTTGGATTCAAGAACACTGGTGGACAAGTTGGCGGAGGATACAGGTTAACAGATGGCTATTTGAAACTAGGACATCATTTGGATAACAAGGATATTCATCATTTGGAGCTAATGATAGGTGGGACTGATGAACTTTCAAATCAAACATATTTAGGAACTACTTTTAATGATGCGCAAAATAACCCTGAGGTAATGTATTTTGGAGCTAAAAACGATACCATGGACTTAAGTAGATGGTTAACCCGTTTTTCTTACACATATAACATCAAACCAGGTTGGTTTAGAATCGATGTTTATCAGCAAAATGTTTCTAGAAACTGGTATAAATTGGATAAAATAAATGCCGGTAATGGGTCAGTTGGTATAGCCAGTATTTTGATGGATCCATTAAAGTATAGTTCTGAGTTAATAGCGGTAAAAGGTGAGGGTATTGGTGATGCAATTTTTAATATTAAGGCAAATAATAGAGTTTACACAAGTCGGGGAATTCAATTTAGAGGACAATATACGCACGATTTAAAATCTTTGAAAGTTACACATGAAGCGGGACTAAGGCTTCATTTTGATTCTGAGGACAGATTCCAATGGTCCGATGAATATATTAAATCAAACAACGAGTTAGAATTGAAATCAAAAGGTATCCCAGGCGTTGCGGGTAACAGAATTGATGAGGCATCTGCCAGAAGTGTATATTATCGTAATACTTGGCGTTCGGGTGCTTGGACGCTGCAAGGTGGAATCAGATTGGAGCATATCATTGCACAACGCATAGATTTTGCAACTACCGACATAAATAGGGAGGGAGATATAAAACTTCGTCAGAATGAAACACTCGAATGGTTACCCGGTTTCAGTGTAAATAGAACCCTTAGTCAAAGTTGGATAGTCTTTGGAGGATTACATAAAGGATTCTCACCTGCTGGATCAAAACCTGGTGTTTTACCTGAAGAGAGTTTAAATGCTGAGGCTGGAATTAAGCATCATTCTATACCATTACAATTCACGGTGTTCCGATCGATCTATTCCCGTTTATTAGGCTCTGATGCCGCTGCCTCAGGAGGAACAGGAGAAGGCAGTCTTTACAATGGAGGTGCCGCGATTGCAGAAGGATTTGAAATTAGATTAGGGCAGAAGATAAAAAACTTTACAGTAGAATTATCAGGTACCTACACATCAGCATATTTTACAGAAAGTTTTAAAAGCGAATTCGAAGAATGGGGTGATATAGAAGTTGGCGATGTGCTACCATATATTCCTTTAATTCAAGGAATGTTAAAAATCGATTATCAAATAAAGGGTTGGCAATTAAGCTCACAAACTGTGTATGGTGGCGAAAGAAAATCTGTTTCATCTCAAGATCACTGGGATTTACCAGCTTCATGGGTTCAAAATATTGCCATTGGTAAGTGGTTTAAAAAGAAATACCAATGTACACTTGCAGTGCAAAATTTATTTAACACTCAACACATTATCGCGGCTCGTCCTGCAGGATACCGCACGTATACTCCCCGCATGCTTATGCTAAAATTTGGGTATCAGATTTTGTAAGGGCTTAATAAAAGTCTTAAAAATAAAGGCGGATAAAAACCGCCTTTATTTTTTAAATCTTTTCTGCTGTATACCCCAGATTTTTTAACTTTTCCGAGATTTCTTCTGATGTCACATTTTCTGTTTTTACTGTAAGAATTCTATTTTCCGAGCTCAAATCAACTTCCCACTGGTTTTCTCCAACCATTTCATTCATGCTTTCATTTATTGCAGCGATACATCCACCGCATTTGATGTTACTCTTAAACTTTATTGTATTCATAATTTAGTTGTTTTTAATCTTAAACTATTAAGTACCACTGATACGCTAGAAATAGCCATTGCTGCTCCAGCAATCATAGGGTCTAATAAAAATCCATTTACGGGATAAAGAATACCTGCTGCAACTGGTATGCCAATTACATTATAAATAAATGCCCAAAATAGATTCTCTCGAATTCCTTTTGATGTACGTTTAGACAACCTAATGGCTTTTTTGATAAATGTTAAATCTGCAGTAATTAATGTTAATTGCGCCACATCCATGGCAATGTCAGAGCCGGTACCCATAGCTATGCTTACATCAGCTCTTGCAAGAGCTTGTGAATCATTTATTCCATCTCCAACCATGGCAACTTTTTTACCCTTGTTTTGCAATTTAATGATGTAATCTTCCTTGCCTGTTGGGCTTAATTCGGCAACTACTGTATTTATGCCAACTTCATTTGCTATATGTTTGGCTGAAATCTCAGAATCTCCCGTTAACATAATAACTTCTATCCCTTGACCCATGAGATCTCTAATCGCCTCAGATGATGATTGCTTTATTTTATCAGAAATAGCAAACAATGCAACTAGTTCATTTTCACAACCCACATAAATTATAGTAGCTCCAATGCTCTTCCACTTATTTAAACTTTTTTCATCCAAGCAATCTAAAGATATTTTATTTTTCAATATCCATCTGTGATTTCCGATAAACCATTGTTGGCCGTTATTTATACCTTTAATTCCTAATCCAGTGATTGAACTAAAGTCTGTAACAGACTCGCTTTTACTTGCTTGTTCTGACAAGTATTCTACAACTGCTGTTGCCAATGGGTGTTCTGATTTTGATTCCATTGAATAGGCAATAGATTTCCAATGTTTCAATCCATTTGCAGCTTCAGATTCCCAGATAGAAATTACTTTAGGTTTACCTTCTGTAATAGTTCCCGTTTTATCTAATACAATTGTATCAATTTCTGATGCAAGTTCTAAACTTTCTGCATCTTTAATCAAAATATGGTTTTCAGCACCTTTTCCCATACCTACCATAATTGCTGTAGGGGTCGCAAGTCCTAATGCACATGGACATGCAATTACAAGAACCGCGACAGCATTCATCAGTGCTCGCGAAAATCCAGATTCACCACCCATAATCATCCAAGTAATAAATGTGATTATGGAAATTAATAGTACCGTTGGTACAAATATCTGAGCAATTTTATCTACCTTTTTTTGAATAGGTGCTTTTGAACCTTGAGCGTCCTTAACTCGTTCGATTACCTTAGATAGAAATGTTTCTGATCCTACCTTATCCGCCTTAATATCAAAGCTTCCTGTTTGATTTAAACTTCCAGAATATACATAGTCATTAATAGTTTTTGAAATAGCAATAGGTTCACCATTTATACTACTCTCATCTACATATGATTGTCCCTCAACTAAAATTCCATCTACGGGAATTCTATTTCCCGGTTTAACTCGTAAAATGTCACCGATAATAATATCTTCAATGGACTTTATTACTTCATTTCCATCTTCTATTATAATTACCTCCTTGGGTTGAAGTTGAATTAGAGTTTTTAATGCTTCCGAAGTATTACTTTTTGCTTTTGCTTCAAGCATTTTACCCAGTGAAATGAAAGTGATAATTACGGTTGCTGCTTCAAAATAAACATGTGATGCTATTCCTTGATCGGTCCAATACTCGGGATATATGGTATTGAAAACACTGAATACAAAAGCAATGCTTGTGCTTAAAGCAACCAATGTGTCCATATTGGCGGTTTTAATTTTTAACTGCTTCCAAGCATTTATATAAAACTTCCTTCCGAAAACAAACATTACTGGCAAGGTAAGTAACAAAGAAATCCATCGACCGATTCCCCAATCCATAAAAAACATACCTATGATAAAAATTGGAGTAGTTAATAGTGTCGCTCCTAAAGTGTTATTTATTGATTGTTTATACTCGTTTTTTGCAACATCCTCAAGTTGATCCTGTACCGAATTACTTGAATTTACAATTAGGTCATATCCACCTTTAATAACAGCAGATTTTAAATCTAATGGAGCAATTACCGAACTATCAAACTCTATTTGTACAGAATGGTCTGCAAAATTTACAGATGCAGCACTAATTCCATCTGTTGATTGAAGTAATTTCTCAACACTAGTTGCACAAACCGCACAACTCATCCCAGTTACCGCAAATCGAGATTTTTCAAGTGATGAAGAACCCATAATCGAATCTAATTAATAATAGGTGAAGTGAAATTACTTTTAGTTTAAAGTTAGATGATTTTTGTTTTATAGTTTTTAAATTGGGTGTTGATGGTATCGATTTACTTCGCAAATCATGCTATGATAATACTTGTACCAACGTTTACCTTGCTTTTTTGCTTGAATATTGATAGGATTTTTCGACCAGTTTTCAATAGTTTCTTGATCTTTCCAGTAACTTATAAAACTGCCTCTGCCATTATGCTTGAAACTCTCATATCCTAGAAAGCCTGATGATTCTTTGGCTAACTCTATGGTTTTCTTATCCATTTCTTCATATCCCTCTAAATCATCGGACAAATAGTAATTGAATATAGATGCCATGAACGGTTCGGTAGGAGCGATATCATTTAACCAATTAATCATTTTCCTTTACTTAATTTATCTACACGTAAATTTATCAATTCAATGATAAACGAAAAGGCCATTGCAAAATAAATGTATCCTTTATTTAATTCTTGTTCAAAAGCTTCTGCTAATAAGGAAACACCAATTAGAACCAAAAACGAAAGAGCTAATATTTTAACTGAAGGATTATTATTTACAAATTTAGCTATTGGCTCATTAGCTAATAACATTACAATCATAGATAAAATTACAGCCACTATCATTACCCATAAATGTTCAGCCATTCCCACCGCTGTGATAACACTATCTAGGCTGAAAACTGTATTAACAATAATCATTTGAAAGATCATACTGTTCCAACCGCTAGCTTGATTTACTTTTTGGTCCTCAAGAGGTTCTCCTTTCATTTTTACATGTATTTCATGTACACTTTGATAGAGTAGGAATAATCCTCCAATAATTAATAATAAGTCTTTGCCTGAAATTCCTTGGTTTAGAACATTGAATAAATCGTGATCTTGTTTTTGAATCCAATTAATTCCCAATAACAATAGTATTCTAATTACCATTCCAAGTAACAAGCCAATGGTTCTGGCCTTTTTTTGATCTTTTTTAGTAACTCTTCCCGCAAGAATGGTTACAAAAATTATATTGTCTATCCCTAATACAATTTCAAGTATTGTAAGGGTAAATAAACTAATAAGTGCTTCGTTCATTTATAGTTTTTACTTTATTTAAAATTTCATCAGTCGTAAGCCATTCCGTCGGTAGTTGATTTTTGAACCATGTGATTTGACGCTTAGCGTAATTACGCGATTTTTGTTTAATTAAATCTATGGTTTCGTCTAATCCCCGAATACAATCGAAATATTCGAAAAACTCGGTGTATCCCACACTTTGCAGAGCCAGGTGATCACGATGTTTAAATAGATTTCGTACCTCATCTTCTAAACCGGATTCAATCATGATATCTACACGTTTATTTATACGAGTGTATAATTCCGTTCGGTCATGATCAATAGCGAAATAATGAATGTCGTAAGGAAGATCCGCATTATGAGAATTATTGCCCCATAACTCATCTAACGGTCGTCCTGAAATTTCTATCATTTCAATTGCCCTTATTACCCTTCGTGGATTACTTATGTCTACCTTCAAATGCGACAAAGGATCTAGTAAATTTAGCCGTGATGTTAATACTTGCAATCCTTGATCCTTTAGGATTGTCTCTAATGATTTTCTTAACTCGGTATTGGCACTAGGGATAAAATCCAAAGGGTTGAATAAAGCTTTAATATAGAATCCAGTTCCTCCTGTAATTACAATATTGTTGCTGTCGATTAAATTTTGCTCTAAAATTGGATAGACGGAATTTGTGTAGTCTGCAACAGAATATTGCCTACTTAAATCCCAGCAAGAAACCATGTAATGTTTCGCTGAAGATAATTCTTGTTTAGTAGGTTTGGCAACGCCAATATCTAACTCTTTATAGGTTTGTCGGCTATCCGCGTTAATAATTGGACAGTTTAAATATTGTGCAATTTCAATAGATAAAGACGTTTTACCAGAAGCAGTAGGGCCACCCACTACAAACACTTTGGGTTTGTTTGTGGTGTTTTGCATTTCTAAAATTAAAAGTCAGACTCCTCACTTAGATCGTTTTCTGAATCTGAAAATTCATCGTCATCATCAGAATTTTCATTATCAGCCACTTCTAAACCGCCAAATTCAGCAGTTAATTCGTTTTGAATTCCTTTAGATGCAAGGATTTTCGCTGCCAATTCATCGAATTCATTATCGTCTAATAATTTGAACTTGTTATCTTCCCTTTGTCTTGGAGCTATTCCTTCTGACTTGATAACTGCCGGATAGTTTAACGTAGTTTTCGTTTCTTCGATTGATATCAATTCACAATGAAAGGTCCAGTTTGCTAAATAATCATAAACAAAAATAAATCTTTGGTGCGGGTCATTTATGTAATCCCGAAGTTTAGCATCTTTCAGTAGAATAACAGGTAGAGCTTCATCCGAATCATCCTGAGTCATGTCTTCCATCATGATTTCAAAATGGCGTTTCCATTGCCCATCAGAAATATAAAATGAGGATAATTCTTTTTGATCAAATGATACAGAATCTAATATAACCTTGTGGAAATCAAGAAAAGTTTGAGATGGTTTTAAATCTATCCATCTTACAACATCCTCGTTGTTTTCAAACCATACTTTAAAACGATAAACCATTAGTACAAAAGTAGCGGATTTATTTAAAAAAAATTCAAACTAAACTCTTCATAATAATTCAAATGATAATCTTGGTCGGGTTAAAATGTTCAGATTTTTACATGAAATACTTATTAAGTCAAAAACTATATCTAAACAATACCTATTTTCGTGCTCGATGTTTAGGCAACTGCGCATTTGTTTCTTTCTTCTGATTGTATGTATTACTAAATTTAGTCATGCACAATTTGAAGAAGAGGGAACACAAGGTGATATTAGGGGGTTTGTATATTCTGCCGAAAATGGTGATAGAATTGGTGCAGCAACAGTTGCAGTATTCGGTATGGTTAATTCAGAGTTATTACTTTCTGGAATTACACAAACAGATAATGATGGGTTTTTTGCAATAACTAGCCTTGATCCTGGTACTTATCAAGTGGTTTGTTACAAAGGAGGATTCGATACCCTTATAAAAAAAGCAGATGTAAAATCAGGTGCTAACGCTAAACGAGACTTTTATCTCACACAAGTTAAGACAATAGAGCAAGTAGAAATCAAAGTGAGTTCAAGGCCTAAAACTGCGCAGATTGCTACTCAACAAGTTGATGCAAAGATGCTTAGTAAGTTGCCTTCAGTGGGTGGAGCTCCTGATTTAATCCAATATTTACAAATACTTCCAGGTGTTGTATTCAGCGGAGACCAAGGAGGTCAGTTATACATTAGAGGTGGTTCTCCAGTAATGAATAAAGTAATGTTAGACGGAATGACTATTTATAATCCATTTCATTCAATCGGATTGTTTTCAGTATTTGATCCGAGCCTAATGGAAAGTGCTGATGTTCATACTGCAGGTTTTGGAGCAGAATTTGGAGGTAGAATCTCTGCTGTTGTAGACGTGAAAACTCGTGATGGAGATAGAAATAAGTTTAGAACACAATTAGGTTTGAATACAGTAACTTCTAATATTCTATTAGAAGGTCCTTTAAAGAAATTTGTACCAGGAGAAAGTAATAGTTCTTATGCTATATCATATAGAAATTCGTTTCTCAAACAAAGTTCTAGACTTTTTTATACCTACGCAGATCCGGACCGGTTACCGTATAACTTTGGAGATTTATTTGTGAAATTTAGCGCTAACTCTGCAAGTGGCGGTTATTCAAGGCTATATGGATTCTATTTTACCGATAATGTAGATTTTCCGAATACTACCTCGTATCGTTGGAAATCTGCTGGAGTAGGAGGGAAGTTTCTAGTGGTTCCTGAGCAAGCAAAAACTCGAGTAGATGGTTTTTTTCTTTATTCTAATTACGGGATAGAGCAAGTAGAAGCAGACTCAAAACCAAGGCGAAGTGATATTGGAGGATTTAATATGGGAATGAATTTCACTTATAATTTCCGCCGCGATATGTTTAAGTGGGGGATGGAGATAAATGGTTTCCAAACAAATTTTGAGATTTACAATAGCAATAATCGTTACATCAGTCAACTCGAAAGTACTACAGAAATAAACGGATACACGAATTACAGATTTATCCGTAAAAAAATAATTGCAGATTTTGGTTTGAGAGCTCAATATTATGCTAGTTTAGGTAATAGTAGTTGGGAACCTCGATTCCAATTGCGATACACTCCTTTGCCAGGTTGGGGACTGAAAGTAGCAGCAGGTATGTATTCTCAAAATTTATTGTCAGCTATTAGTGATAGGGATGTTGTAAATCTGTTTTATGGATTTATTTCAGGACCTGATAATTTGCCTTCAACATTTGATGGGCAGCCAGTCAATCATCGACTTCAAAAAGCGCGTCATGCAGTGGCTGGTACAGATTACAGGTTATCTAAATACTTGACAATAAACTTAGAAGGTTTCATTAAGATTTTTAATCAAATAACCAATATTAATCGTGATAAACTCTTCGATGATGATCAATTCAACCAAGACAAGCCTGAAAGATTAAGACAAAACTACATAATTGAGTCAGGAGATGCCTATGGAGGAGATGTTTCTTTAAAGTTCCAAAAGAAGGGATGGTATATATGGACTGTCTATTCATTGACTTATGTGAATAGGTTTGACGGACTCCAAACTTATCAACCCATTTTTGATCGCCGGCACAATGCTAACCTAATGATTAATTATGAATGGAAAAAGAAGAATCCCATTGAAGTTTCATTGAGATGGAATTTTGGAAGTGGTTTTCCATTTACTCAAACTCAAGGCTACTATGAGAAATATGATTTCTCAGATGGTATATCTACTGATTATACGGCTCAAAATGGACAGCTTGGTATTTTGTATGCAGGGATAAATCAAGGAAGATTGCCTTACTATCACCGTTTGGATTTTTCGGTAAATAAAACCTGGAAGTTGGAGGCAAGACGTGAGTTTAAGGCTGTATTCAGTTTAATTAATGCATATAACAGGAACAATATTTTTTATTACGATAGGATAAAAAATATTAGAGTAGATCAATTGCCAATTTTACCGTCACTTGGCTGTACTTATCAATTCTAATTGTCTTTCGCAATATTCTGAATCTTTTGAAGTGCTAATAATGCTTCAATTGGACTCATTTGATTTATATCTAAAGACTTTAATTCTTTTTGTATTCTTTTGAATCTCGGATCTTCTGTTTGGAACATGCTCATTTGATAAACCGGCTTGGATTCTGTCAGTTTCAATTGATTTCTATTCTGTTCTTTTAAGCGTGATGATTCTAGGTTTTCTAAAATTTCAGCACTTCTCATTAAAACTGTATTTGGAATTCCAGCTAGTTGGGCTACATGAATTCCAAAACTATGCTCACTGCCACCTGCGGTTAATTTTCTTAGAAATACTATATTCGATCCTTGCTGTTTTACCGCTACATGGAAGTTTTTTATAGCATCTAGTTTGTTCTCAAGCTCATTTAATTCGTGATAATGGGTTGCGAATAAAGTTTTAGGTTTTTCAGGATGACTTTGAAGAAATTCTACAATACTCCATGCTAGCGATACTCCGTCATAAGTGCTCGTTCCTCTGCCAATCTCATCTAATAATACTAAACTACGTTCACTTAAATTGTTCAGAATACTTGCTGTTTCAGACATCTCTACCATAAACGTACTTTCACCTAAACTAATGTTATCTGATGCACCAACTCTAGTATACACTTTGTCTACTATGCCTATTTCTGCAGATTTACAAGGCACAAAAGATCCGATTTGAGCTAGAATAACAGTTAATGCAACTTGTCTTAGGATTGCACTTTTACCACTCATATTGGGCCCAGTGATAATTACAATTCTCTGGTCTTCTTTGCGTATCTCGATACTATTGGGAACATACTCATCATCTGGTGGCATCAATGCTTCAATGACTGGATGTCTTCCATCTTTTATGTTTAGATTTTGTCCTTCATTTAGCTGCGGCATTGTATACCGCATTTTCTTAGCCATTTCAGCAAATCCCATAAGAATATCCCACTGTGCCAATGTGAGCGCATCTGTCTGTACCGGAGTAATTAATTCGGATAGAGTCTGTAAATATTCCTCCCATAACTGCATTTCTAATGCATGAATTTTATCCTCTGCACTAAGAATCTTTTCCTCGTATGCTTTTAGTTCTGGTGTTATATATCTCTCAGCATTGGTTAAAGTTTGCTTACGGATCCAATTTTCAGGAACTTTATCCTTATGTGCATGAGTCACTTCTAAATAGTATCCGAATACATTATTAAAACCAATCTTTAAAGAGCTAATCCCTGTTGCTTGAATTTCCCTTTGCTGAATACTAACTAATTTATCTTTTCCTCCTGTAGACAAATCACGTAATTCTTTTAACTCCTCATTAACCTCTGATTTAAATACTCCTCCCTTGCTTACATTTATTGGGGAATCTTCGAGAATATGATTGTTAATAGAATAAATTATGTTGCTACTATCAGAAATTTTTGAAGATAGTTTTGAAATAATGTCTTGTTTTGAATTATTGAAAAGTATTAATAACTCTTGCAAACTTCCTAGGCTTCGAGAAAGTTGTAAAAGCTCCCTCGGATTAACTCTTTTAAGAGAAATTTTTGCCGATAATCGTTGTAAATCACCAATTTCGGACATTAATTCTCTATAGTCTTCAAGTTTATTATCTTTAAAAAATTCATTGACTTTACTCTGACGTTCCTCTATCCTTGTTAAATCCTTCAACGGTAGAAGAATCCAGTTTCGTAGTAGTCTTCCACCCATTGGAGTTGAGGTGTTGTCTATGATATCCAGCAAACTCTTTCCCTCGGGATATATTGGTCTTACTAATTCGAGATTTCTAATAGTGAAGCCATCGAGCCATACATATTTTGACTCTTCTAATCTATGAATTGTTGAAATGTGTTCGGTATGGTAGTGATGAGTATTCTCCAAATATTGCAATGCAGCACCGGCCGAAATAATGGCAAGGGGGAAAGTATGTATCCCAAATCCCTTCAAAGATTGAGTTTTTAATTGCCTTGTTAACTTTTCTTCTGCATATTCCGTTTGATAAACCCAGTCATCAAGCATTTGAAATGAATTTGGAAGATTAAGGTATTCTTCAATTATTGTCTTTTGTTGTTTAGGGAATATCCATTCTGCAGGCTTGAATCCATTAAGTAGTTTTTGAATGAACGAAATATCACCTTCGGTACATTGAAAATCTCCTGTTGAAATGTCTAATAAACTTAATCCCCATTTGTTATCTTCAACAACTAAAGATGCTAAATAATTACTTTCTCGAGACTCAATTATCTTATCATTATAACTTACTCCTGGAGTAACGAGTTCGGTAACACCTCGTTTTACGACAGTTTTTGTTTGTTTAGGGTCTTCGAGTTGATCACAAACAGCAACGCGGTATCCGGCTCTTACTAATTTTGGCAGATAAGTATCGAGTGAATGGTGGGGAAATCCTGCTAGGTCCATCTCTGAGGCAGCACCATTAGATCGTTTGGTAAGAACTATGCCCAATACGGCACTTGCTGTTCTCGCATCTGCATCAAAAGTCTCATAGAAATCACCCACACGGAACAATAATAAAGCTCCAGGATATTGAGCCTTAATCTGATTATATTGTTTCATTAATGGGGTTTCTTTCCCTTTTGATTTTGCACTGCACATAGACTACGAAAATACACAAGCATTAATGTCAATACTAATTCATAACAGCCCATTTTTCCCCCTTTATTCAACAAATTCGATTTATTACCTTTGTATGGAATGAGAAAAAAGTCAAACGAGGAATTGGGTCGACTAAATGAAAACGAATATTCCGATAGCGCGAATAGGGATCTGGTGGTAATTGCAGATAATGTAAGAAGCATGAATAACATTGGATCTATGTTTCGTACCTCTGATGCTTTTCTTGTAAGTAAAATATATCTATGTGGTATTTCTGGAACTCCTCCACATAGAGAAATTACCAAAACAGCCATAGGAGCCGAAAAATCAGTTCCTTGGGAGTATAGAAAATCTGCTACAGAACTCGCAGATGAACTTTTGAAGGATAATTTTACATTAATTGCAATTGAACAGGCAGATGATGCATTAAATATGATGAATGTACAATACCCAGAAGGTCCAATTGCCTTTATATTTGGTAATGAAATTGACGGAGTTTCACAAGATGTGATCAATAAATGTAAGTATTGTATGGAAATTCCTCAATTAGGAACAAAACACTCTTTCAATGTTTCTGTATCTTGTGGAATGGTACTTTGGGATTATGAGAAGTTTAGGAATAATTAGCATATTGGTTTGTGTTTTTTTTACAAATTGTTGGTTTTTTGATAATAAACCTGTCCAGCAAACAATAACTTCAAAACAGTCAATTGATTCCTTTTTAAGTTCTAGTCCCTACACAGTAATTATTACCTACAGTGAAGACTGTCCGTTTTGCATTCGTTATACCGAAACCATTAGAGAGTTAAATAGGAAGTTACCTCAAAACTTCAAACTATACCTTCTTAAAGTATTAGAAGATGAAAATTGGGATTTTCAAGATGAATATTTGCCTTCATCGGAACTACTAAACAGAAATAAAAAATATTTGATTTCTTCTTACGATTTAATGGTTTATCCAGAGGCAATTGTTTTGGATTCCGCAGGAAATATGCTTTATAAAGGTAAAATAGATAATCGTGCCCATGAAACGGGAGTTGTAAAAACTGTTGTTACCCATGAATATTTAAAAAATGCAATTGATGAAATTTCAATCGGAAGCGTTAAATATCAAACAGAAACTAAGGCATTAGGTTGTTTTATTGAATCAGGAAATTGAAAAATATAGCCTACATATCCATCATTATTCTTTTTTTCGGAAGCTGTAGTAGTTCAACCAATTCAAATTATAATAAAGCAGTATTAAATCCTGTTTTTGATAAGCACGTGGAGCCAATAATTTATAAAAATTGTACACCTTGTCATAGAGAAAATGGGGGCGCTCCTTTTACTCTTACTTCGTACAAAGATGTAAAGAAAAAAGCAAAGACTATTGCAAAAGTTACAAAACTAAGGTACATGCCTCCATGGCCTGCAGATGTTGAATATTCGCATTTTATTGGCGAAAAACGATTAACGGATAACCAAATTGAAATATTACAAAACTGGGTAAAAAATGGTACGCCTTCAGGTGATTTCCCAAATAAGTTATTATCCAAAGTAAAGCCTTTTATTAGCAATTTTGGGAAACCTGACTTAGTATTAGATTTCGACAGTATTAGTTTGTCAGCAGGTGATCAAGATCGATTTTTTCTTACAAAGGTTTCTGCAGAAATACCTGAGAAAAAATGGGTTAAAGCGATTGAAATCGTTCCAGGACAGAGAAAAATAATGCATCATTTTAATGGACATTTAATTAATTATAATTATGGAAGTAAGTCAGATTTTAATACAAAACCTGTTTCTGTTGAAATAACCAAGGGCGTAATTGAAAATTTGACTGGATTAGACTTAATGACGGATAATAATATCTTACCTCAAAGAGTGCATTCAGTGGTAAATTATCTTCCAGGAGTTCAGGGAATAATGTATCCAGAAGGTATTGGTACATTTCAATTAAATAGGCAATTTAGTATAGTAGGAAATGATGTTCATTATGGTCCTACTGCTAAAAATATTACTGATAAGACAAAATTGAATTTGTTTTTTACAAATGTGCCACCCAAAAGAGGAATTGGAGAGCTAATGTTGGGCACTAATGGAGTAAGTGAAATTATACCTCCATTACAAATTCAGCCTAATACTTTATCAACTCACCGTACTGAGTTTAAAGTACCCGAAGATATTTCAGTTTTAACTGTAAACCCTCATATGCATTTACTTGGTAAAAGCTTAATTGCATATGCGGTTAAACCCAATGGAGATACAATTAAAATAATAAACATCCCAAAATGGGACTTTAGATGGCAGTATTTCTACACCTTTAAAAAGATGTTAAAAATCCCAAAAGGTTCATTGATAAGAGTAGAAGCAACATTTGATAATACTAAAAATAACCCATTTAATCCATTTGACCCCCCTCAACTAGTTGGAGAAAGAATGGAATATGGAGGATCTAGCATGAGAGCTACTGACGAAATGTTCCAATTTATTATCACTTATTTAGGGTACAAGCCAGGCGATGAAAATATATCTTTAGAAATAGAAGAACAATGAAAGTCCTAGAATTAAAATCAAAAGCCTCAAAGGAGAATAAACTTTTTTATGATGTCTGCAGTAGAATTTATTCCGAAGATCAAACATACATCCCACATATTAAATCGGATATTGAGAAAATTTTTGACGAAAGAAAAAACAAAAGGTTTCAAAATGGAATGGCAAAACGTTGGGTCTTTCTGGATGATAAAGGAAATGCTTTTGGACGAATTGCAGCATTTTACGAGGATAAAAATGAAAAAAGATGGGGTGGATGGGGCTTTTATGAATGTGTTAATGATCCAACATTAAGTAAAACCGTTATTGAAACGGCCGAATCCTGGTTAAAAAATCATAAATGTAAAACCATACAAGCACCTATTAATTTTGGTTCTAGAGATAGTTATTGGGGTTTGTTGATTTCATCTAGTTCAATGCCATCATACAGGGAGAATTATAATCCTTCTTATTATCAATCTCAAATTGAAACACTCGGTTACGAAAGAGACATTGAACAAACTACATATCAAATAACGCACGCAACATTTCAAGCAGAACGATTTATCAAAATTGCCCAAAGAACTATGGGTAATAATGCTTATGACTTCAGGAATCTGGAGTTCTCGAATCTCTCAAAATATGTAAAAGATTTTGTTACAATTTATAATGAGGCATGGGCATTCCACGAAGACTTTACACCACTTACACATGATGAGCTTTATAAAGAATTCAAAGAAATGAAACCTGCAATGTTAAAGGAATTAGCAGTTTTTGCATATCACGAGGAACGTCCAATAGGGTTTTATGTGAATATTTTAGAGCTAAATGAAATTTTCAAGTACTTCAATGGACAACTTACACTGTGGAATAAATTGAGATTTTTATTGAGTAAAAATAGAATCAAACGTGCAAGAGGTATAATATTTGGGATTGTTCCAGATTTCCATAACAAAGGAGTAGAGGCTGGTTTAATAATGAAAACTAACGAACTTGTAAAAAAAGTAAAACAGCTGAAAACAATGGAACTTGCATGGATAGGAGATTTCAATCCTAAGATGCTTAGTATGTTGAAAGCATTGGGTGCAGAACTCACAAAAGTCCACCATACATATAAGAAAAAAATATCCTTTTAGTGGTTGGAAATTAAAAAAAGCCTACCTACATTTGCAGTCCCGAATGGGAAACTGCAAAAAGCAGAATGATTCGGTAGCTCAGTTGGTAGAGCAATACACTTTTAATGTATGGGTCCTGGGTTCGAGCCCCAGCCGGATCACAAAAGCCACCGTTAGGTGGCTTTTTTATATCATTTGTATTCTACATTTCATCTCTTGTGTATCCTTCTAGAAATAATAGATTATATCTATACCTGTAAATAACATAAAGGCCCCTTTAAGGGCCTTTATGTTGATTAGATATATTATAACTTTAGGGACTAACGAGGTTTAAACTCACATTAAAATACAGCGGATTACTTAGACTATTTTCCATTGCGTAGGGAGCATCACTTAATAAGCCAAATGCTCTGTATATTTCATTCCCATTTTCAAGGCGATCAACATCATATCTGTAGTTAATCCTATAACCCGCTTGCGCAGATATCCATATAAAGTTTTTCAAAGAAAACTGGTAATCTATCCCTAAACGGATTTCACCTCTTCTGATTTCTAAATCTTCATTTCGTAGGGTAGGGTCTTTGTACAATCTGTAGCTTTGACCTTGTAATTCAAAACCAGCAAGCAACATATTTCTTGGGTTTATAGTTCGTCTTACTTTTGCGCGGGCAGGGAATAATACTTCGGCCCCCCATTTGTTGTCTATATCAGTCCAGTTGTACATTATAACAGGAATATAGTTTAATTCACCAACTCTGTAGGTACGCGCTAAACCAACGGCCCATTGCGTCTTTTCAGTAGGTCTCTTTCCCCATAAAACAGCAGCAGAATATTTGAGATATTTTAGACTCATCATATCCCCGAAAGTATAATCACCGTTTAAATCAGCAGAACCTTGAAACAAAATGAATTGCTTATCATCCAATGGTTTGAATAATGTAGTATTTATACCTAAAGTGCGAAAAGTATTTGCATGTTGTTGCATTACAATGTTGGGAGTTCTTCCATCAGCTCCTTCGAACCTTGTTTCCCAATAGTTTAAACCCATTTGCCATACAATACTATTCTTAGAAATTACTGGAATATTACATCCCATACGAATTCCATGGGTTAGTATTATCTCTTTTTCTTCATGTGAGTCGTAAGTAGTTTGGCCATCTTTTGTGGTAAGACTATCCAAAGACATTGAATATGGCGACATTGCATCATAACCGAAATAAATTAGTTTAGCAGGACTTAATCCTTCTATTTTGGGTGAGCAATAACGTTTTGCACCTTCCTCAGCAAAATCTAAATCGTCATACATGCTGTAGTCTTCTTCGTCATCGGTATATTCCGCAGAATCAACTTGGGCATGCAAAAGAGAGCACATTAAAAATGCTCCTGATAATAGTAAGTAAAAACGTTTCACTTCGTTTATTTCTTAGATTTTTTCTTCTTCTTAATTTTCAGTCTCTTCCAAACATCTGTTCTACCCAATGCTTCCACTCCAATATAACCTCGAATATCTAAAGTATTTGGGTCAGACATTTTAATGATGCAATTGTATGTACTTCCATTTAGAGGGTCATAAATAGTACCATCTTCCCAGATATCATCACCTTTGTAAACAAAGTCTTTTAACATTCTGTAACCTCTTAAAGGAACATCTCGCATTGACTCATCTGGGTTATTTTTATCTGTTTTTGGCTTACCTGTTTTGGGGTCTTTGGATTCCTTAAGCCAAACAATTTTACCAAAGTATTTTTTCCCGATTTTCTCGATTTTTACTCTAGCACGCCCATTAGATGGCTCCCATACTCCTTTAAGTCGATCACCTTTATCAGATTGATTAACAAATGCAGTCATGAATAACAACATGACGCTAAAAATTGAAGTTAGTATAATTTTTTTCATAATTAGTCGTAGCGTAGTTCAAATTTAAAATCACCAAATAAAACCAAATTATCGTCAATATCTTCAGAAATATCGGCGTCTAATACCCAATATATTTTATCAGTATTGAAATAATCTGCAATATCAGCCTCTTCTGCTAATTTTAAGGTCTGCGAATTAGTTTTTGAATCTGTTGGATTAAGTAAGGCAATTTCTTTCATTGGAATTTCACCATCAGAAACGATACTTAAAACTAAACTTTTAATACTTTCAAAATTATAGCAGTCTTCACAACTATCAGCAGTAATTATTGCACTATTTAAAACAGCTTTTTTAATTGCTCCTTCCTTTACAATCTTCTGCTCTAATAATTTTTTAAGATCAACGCTATAAAGATATTGCGCAGTATTTGCCCCTTCATAAAGGGGACCTTCAAATTCAAATTCGACATTATTAATTTCGGCTATCTTTACTTTTGAACCATTATTGCATGATGCACAAAGTAAAATCCATGTTCCTAGCAAGACTAAAAGAGTTTTAGATTTAAACATTTGCTCAAATTAACTTATTTATTTGAAAAAATAAAGACAGTAATAAATTGTTGAACTATTCAATCCAAATAACTAACCCAGAAAATCATTTGTATAACACCTGATTATAGTATCTAAGATTTAATTGATTAGAATTGTAAATAATAGAAAGGAAGAGAGCCCATCTTATCAAATTGATAAGCAATGAAAACCACAATTATTAGTTGTATTGATAAAAAGAGAATAGGAGTTTGTTCGTAAATCTTTACTATTGACTTGTAAATTCCAGAAAAAGTGAACTGAACAATTATTAAAACGAGTAATATAATTGCTACCCAAGGATATAAATCTAACCAATCTTCGAATAATTCCCATTCAATTCCGTCAATTATTTTTAAGACTATTGATTGGCCATGTTCAATACTTTTAGCTTTAAAGAAAATACCGGAGTAGGTTAAAAATCCAAAAGTTAATAAAATTGAAATGGGTTTATAAATCCAATGTGGGGTATGTTTTTTCCACTTAGATCTCATATTACTTGTGAATACATCCCATACCATACAAATTGCATGCATTATTCCCCAAATCCAATAGTTAGGCTGCGTTCCGTGCCAAAAACCGCTAATCAGAAAAACAACAAAAACGGAAATTGATGTTCCCCATTTTTTCCATCTTCTTAGATAATAAGACATTGGAAAATATACGTATTTGTTAAACCATTGTGATAGGGTAATGTGCCATCGTTTCCAATATTCAGTAACATTTTGAGCCAAGAATGGAAAATTGAAATTCTCGGAAAGTTCAAATCCCAATAACAATGCTAGCCCAATGACAATATCTGTATATCCGCTAAAATCTAAATATAATGTAAATGTTTGTGCGATACTCGCAATAAATAACTCTAATGAACTGAAAAAATCAGAACTTTCAAATACTCTATTTACAAAGTTTAGAGCAAGATAATTTCCCAAAATATATTTCTTAATTATCCCTAGTGAAATCAATAATGTTGCTCTACCAATCTGTTTATGATTAATAGAGATTATACCCGTGTTGATATTTTTTTGAAAGGACTCATACTCCTGAATAGGACCAGATAAATATAATGGAAAGAATAAGACATAATTCAGATAGTTTAATATGTTTTTTTCAGGTTTATCAAGGTTTTCATAATATACATCCATCACATAACTCATTGAGCGAAATGCAAAAAATGATACTCCAACTACTCGGAAGATAAAGGGTAAATGAACTGAGGATTCTAAATCGTTTAATGAAAACCAGTCATTAATATGATTGAAGAATAAAATTAAACTAACATTCCACAATACGCTAATGCGCATTAACCATTTTTTATAAGATTCTTTTTGTAAATGATGTACTGAAATTCCTAGATAGAAATCAAAAACTCCCCCAAATAAAAGGATTAACAAACCATAACTAGTTATATTCCATATGAAAATTAAACTAGCAGAAAGCAAAATCAACTTTCTAAAGATTTGAAATCCAGTAGTTTTAATACTGCCAAAGACAACATAACTTACTGAAAGAATCAGCCAAAAAACAATGAAGACAGAACTATTGAATTCCATTAATAAGGTATTTTTAATCGTTTTCCAGCACGTATAAAGTCTGAACGCATATTGTTAGCGCGTTTTATTTTTTTTACTGAAGTACCATACTTTCTAGCAATGCTGTACAGAGTTTCACCAGATCTTATTTTATGAATTCTATAGCTTGTGGTGCTTCGATTGGTATTTCGCTTAGTTGTATTAATACTTTTTGCTGTTTTAACAGGTTTAATAGTTTTATTTGGCCCATATGTGGTAAATACTTTTAATTTCTGGCCTTTTCTCAAAGAATAACTACGCAGTTTATTCCAATCTTTCAAATCTGTTATAGAAACCCCATATTGTTGGGCAATACCCCATGCAGATTCTCCAGATTGAACTTTATGTTCTATCCACTGTTTCGATGAATTTGAAATAGCATCTTTTATATTTCCATTAGAATCTAATTGCATTGTATCAACACAAGGGATGATTAAACTATTTGCAGTATCTGGATGAGAAATCAAATGTCTCCAAGTAGCTTTAAAAGCTTGATAAATCAAGTCTCCTTTTAAATTATATCCATCACGTGTTAAATGGACCCCATCTCTGTTAGCGAGTTTAAGTGAACGCCAAATCCTCATCGATTGGTCTCCTCCTGCAACCCTATACCAATCATAAAAGGCAACATTTTTTTCTTGAGCGACTTCCGATATTAATAATGAAAATATAGAACAAGACTTAATACTATATCCTCCGCGGTAAATATCTTGGCTATTTGAAAGAATAATTACTGATTTCGGAAGTTGTTTCCTAAACAATTCAATAATGGCGATTAAATTGTTTTTGAATGTAGGAATATCCATACCTCTATGATAGAAGTCATTTGCACCTACATCTAAAATAATTGCATCAGGGTTTAGAATTTTAAGATGTTGAGGGAGCAGATTTTCTTTTAATATAGAATAATGTCCGGCCCCGTTAATCCCCACACTGGTATAAAGTACTCCTCTGTCAGTAGATGACTCAAAGCTTAAACCATAAATTTCAAAGTTATTTTGTATCGAATCATTTAAGACTATTGTAAATTCATACTCAGAATATCCACTATCAAATTCAATAAAAATCTCATCAGTTAAACTATCTTGAGGTTTGGAATATATATCAACTAATTTACTTTCATTACCTGCTGAAATTTTCAAATCAAACGACAGAGGACTTCTTTTGCATAAGAGTTTTATAATATTGAAATCATTCTTTATTGCATCTTCTTTAAAAACAAGTCTGAATTGAGCATTAGAGTCTGAAGTTTTAGATGTAATACCGGAAACTCCGAGGGGTAATTCGGGATTTCTTTCGACATTCCTTGCATATAGCCATTTACCGGAATGGTAACATCTATAATCTGCAGCTGTGTGAGTTCTTGCAGTAGTGTAAGGAAATACCATGCCTCTACCTGCATAACCAAAGCTACTGCCCATTAATGTACGTGTTTCATTTGTGAATATATCAGCTTGTACATGTGAATCACCAATATGAAGGATATGTACCTTTTTTTTATTTGAATTATTCAGCTTTAAAAACAATGGTCTTAAATTAGACTTGTTATGTGTTTGAATTACATTCAAATTTGAGTCGATCCACTGATATTTGGAATAATTAAAGTTATGCCAAAATAAAGGTTGTGCTTGAATTTTGAATGTAAAAAATATTACTAGAAATAATACAATCCGTTTATTCATTAATCTCATTTTAATACTTTATTTCCGGTGGTTATTTTATAAACTGAATAAGCCGAGAGTAGTTCTTCTTTAAACAATTTTGCGAATGCCTTTTGTCCACGTGGAGATAAGTGTCCATCTAAACTAGCTAATCCATTTTTTCTCCATTCAAGAATCCCTCCGGTTTTTTGAATGGATGAGTAAAAATCGAAGTAAGCAATGTGTTCTTTTAAAGCAAACTCTTTCAACCAAGAATTAAGAACTGCACAAGATTCATACGATTTAGGTCCTTCACTATCCTCGTATCCCATATCTCCTGGCCCTATCAATAATAAAGATGATGAAGGACATTGATATTTATACTTATTTATGATGCCTCGAAATATTCTCAATACCCACTGTTTTGATTTTACATCTGTTTTTAAGTAAGGAATCATATTGTTGCCAAATTGGAAAATGATTAATCCTGTATTCAATCTATTACTCTCTTGGTGTAATAATTGGTTATTAATTAGTCTCAAGCCATCACCGCTATGACCCCTTATACCAAAATTGTCAAGTTGGATACCGTAATTAGCACCGTCAAGATAATAGCCAAAAATAGGGGAGGATCCTCCAATAGATTTAATTTCAAATTGACCATGTTTAAAACTATTTAATATCTGGAACTCCGTAATTGTTTTTGTTTTAAAATTTATTTTAGCAGTATCCCATATCGAATCTTTTGAATGTTTGAATAGCAGCAAACGTTTGCTATTTAAACTGTCTGTTCCACAAACTAATTTAAGCGAAATAAATCGTTGCCATTTTTTAATTTCTATTGAAATTTGAGATGAACCTTCTGGATTATTTGGAGTAAAAGTTAATCCACTCACATAAAAAGGAGTTTTACATTTTCTGTGTCTAAAGCAATTTTGTTTAACCCATTGGTCATGGTCATTTAATGCAACATTCATATAAGTTGCAGGATTACTTAGAGGTAAATATCCCATGCCAGATCCACCAAATTGTGATTGTAATGATCTTCTTATATGGCTTGTAATTCTATCTCCTTCAATCTGAGAATCACCGTAATACCAAATACGAAGAAGTTCTTTATTTGAGTTATCTAAACCCTGAAAAAATGCCTCTAGAGAGCTTGTAGAATCATAAAAACAGGTTAAATGGTCCAAAATTCGCAATAAACTGTCAACAACCACCTTATTGGAAGGACTTATTTCAACCCTATTCTTATAAGTAATATTTCTATTTCTGTATTTGTATTCTTCAATATTGGCAATCTGTTTTTTATTTACAGCATAAATAGTATCACTAGTAGCTACTAATTTTTGTGATAAATTGTTTTGTTTTAAGTGCTTGTTGGAGTTTCCTAATAAGGAATCAAATGAGTAGAAATATATTCCTCTGTCAGTTAAGATATCTTTATACTTGGAATAGCTAAAAATCCATGATATAGATATAATGCCAATGATTAGGGCAATATAAAATAATAGTAATTTGTATAAATTCGATTTCAATTAATCAACCTTTTTATTGATGATCAAATCAATCATATCACCAACATTCTTCATCCCGATTAACTCCTTAAGTTTGAATTTAATGCTGTAAAAGGCTTCAACCTCAGAAATCATATTTAAATGGGTTAATGAATCCCATTTATCTACCTTTTCGGCGTTTAACTCATCAGTTATTTCAATTTCCGGTGTTGCAAACACCTCTTCGAAAATACCTTTTAAATCGGACTTTATCTGTTCTCTATCCATGTTGTTTAATCATTTGAACCTTACAATCGCTGCTTAACAAAGTTAAACGTTCTACTTCGGGTTCACATTGTGTGGATTCAACAATAAATCCCATGTATTCGTATAAGGACAGTGCCGCTGAGTTACTTTTCAGTAATTGAATTTCAAAACCTCTATTTGAAGTAATGTTTTTACTTTGATTGAAGACCCAATTAATTAATTGTTTCATCAAGCCTTTACCTCTGTAATTAGGATGAGTATATAGGTGTTCTAGTTGTGTGTAGCCTTTTTTTCTTGGGATATTAATAGATGATACTAACGTTAATTTCTCTTTTGAAGCTTCCCAATGGTTGGAAAACTGATAAGATAACATTTGTGATTTTAACATTTCAGAGCTTTCCATGCCTCCTTGTTCAACCCAATAACATAATCCAGCTGCTGCTTTGCCATCAATTTCATAAATTAACCAATGGTCTAGAGTCCAAGGTTGATTTGGGATTTCTTCATCAAAAATTTCAATTATACCATGTTTGAATTCATTTTGAGTTAAACCCAAGATAGCGGAATATGGGAAAATTTCAGATCCAGATTTTTCGGATTCAATAATACATCTGGTTATAAAATCCTTATCAGAAGGTATGGCCGATCGTATCATTTATTCAATAATTAATTGTCTTCTTAAAGCCGATTTGTCAATTTTACCGTTAGCATTTAAAGGGAAATCACTAATCCAATGGATTTCATGGGGGACCATGTACCAGGGAAGTAATGTTTTGAGATTATTTGAAAGTTCAGATTGCGATTCCTGCAGATTTTGAGATTTTACAAATAGATGTAATTCTGTGCCTGTTTTTCCTTCAACTGCAATTGCAGTATTTTCCGATAGTGGAAGTGATTTATTACAAGCAAATTCAATTTCAGCAAGCTCAACTCTATAGCCTTGAATTTTTACTTGGTCATCCAGACGTCCAAGGCAGTAAAAGAGGTTGTTTTCAATTTTTCCTTTGTCTCCACTTAAATAAAAACGAATATTATCTTTTATCAAGAATTTTGACTTTTGCTTATCAGTAGCATTTAAATACCCTGGACTAACTTGCGCTCCACCAAGACACAATTCACTCTCTTCATTTATTTCTAATTTAGTATTACACATTGCTTCTCCGATACAAACAATCCCATTGTGGTGAAGAACTTCTTGATCATTGGATATCGTGTATCTCGTGCAATAAATTGTAGCCTCTGTTGGCCCGTAAACATTGTCAATTTGTGTATGAGGGACACAGTTGCTCCATGACTCAACTTGTCGAGTTTTTAAGGCTTCACCACAAAATTGTGTAATTCTTAAGTTAGGTAAATTAATATCCTCAGAATAAGGCATCAACATATCAATCGCGGAAGGAACCATTAATGCAATTGTAATTTTCTGTGTTTCCAAGGCATCATAAAGAGCTAATGGCTTAACTAAACTTAAATCAAGAGTGTGAAAAGATGCACCATATATTAAAGGGGCAATATAAGAAACAACGGATAAATCAAATGTCATTTCAAACATTTGTAGAAATCGATCTTCAGCGTTAACGTTATAATCTAAATTTTCAAAGCCTTCAAAAAATGCAGTTAAGTTTCCGTAAGTAATGGGTACACCCTTTGGTTTCCCAGTGGTTCCCGAGGTAAAAAGTATGTAGCAATATTTATCTTGCTCTATTTGTGGGACTCCCCAATTGCTTTTTTCAGTTTCATTAAGATGCTCTAAGTTATCAAATGTAAAAGATTTTAAACTGTCATAGCAGCAATTAATCTCAGATTGATAAATAATATCTTCAATTCTTTTTTCGGGATATTCGGGATTAATAGGGACAAAAGTAACACCACATATAATGCAAGCAATTGCCGCTGCGTAGGTGTTGAAGTCATTTCTTAGAATTAGCCCTAATCTAGATTTTGGAAGTGTTTCTAAGGACTGAGCATATCTCTCTATAAATTGTTCTAAATGATTATAAGTATATGGAATTCCTGAAATTGTACAACAAATGTCAGTGCTTTTATTTCGAATATTTTCAACAATTAATTCTCTAAATTCCATTCACTAAGAGTTTAGTTTTTCTTGAATTATTTGATTTGCCATTTTGGGATCTGCTTTGCCTCTTGATCTTTTCATTACTTCTCCTACAAACATACCAAGTAATCCCTTTTTCCCATTTTTATACTCTTTCACTTTTTCTGGAAATTCTGATAATACAATGTTTGCTATTTCTTCGATAAATGAGGTATCTGAGTTTGTACCAAGGTTAAGTTTTTCAACAATTTCTTTAGGTGATGCTGATGGTGATTCTAAAATAGCTGGAAATAGTTTTTGGCTAGCAATTGAATGGTTGATTGTGCCATTATCAATGAGTTTAATAATTTCTGCTATTTGAATTGGTTTTAACGGGAAGGAGCTAAGATGAAGTGCGTTCTCATTTAAATATCCACGGATAGTTACGCTTACCCAATTACTTGCTGCTTTAAAATTATTAGTGTGATTTAATAATTCTTGAAAATATTTTGCTGAAAGTTTATCGTCTATTAATACGTTAGCATCATATTCAGAAAGTCCATATTCACTTGTGAACCTTTTGAATAAATGTCGAGGTAAATCAGGCATTTTACTTTTTACCTCGTTAATTATTTTATCCGTTATTATAGTAGGAGGGAGATCTGGTTCAGGAAAATATCTGTAATCATTTACTTCCTCTTTTTTTCTCATGCTAAAGGTCGAACCATTTAACCCGTTAAAACCTCTTGTTTCTCCTGAAACTTTCCCTCCATCCTGTATTATTTTAATTTGTCTCTGAATTTCAAAATCTATTGCTCTCCTCACATTAGATATGGAATTCATATTTTTTACTTCAACTTTAGTTCCAAAAACATTTGACCCTTTTGGCATTACAGAAATATTGGCATCACAGCGTAAACTTCCCTCTTCCATATTACCATCGCAAATCTCAAGATATCTTACTAACCTTCTGATCTCAGAAACAAAGGCATATGCCTCTTCACCAGTTTTGATATCTGGCTCTGTGACAACCTCAATTAGAGGCGTGCCCGCTCTATTGTAATCTACTAATGTATCTGTTAAATCCTGATCATGCATGCTCTTCCCAGTATCCTCTTCCATATGAATTCGTGTGAGACGAATTTCTTTTTCTTCACCACTTTTTAATCTAATTGGTACAATTCCGTTTGTGCAAAGCGGAGTGTCAAATTGTGTTATTTGATATCCTTTAGGAAGGTCTGCATAAAAATAATTTTTTCTTGAATAGCGATTTATCCTTGTGATGTCACAGTCTAACGCTAACCCCATTTTCATTGCCATAGATATGGCTTCGTTGTTATGTTTAGGTAAAGTTCCAGGATGTCCTAAACTGATTGGACTAACTTGAGTATTAGGTAACGCACCATATTCGGTAGAATCTTTTGAAAACGCCTTGCTCTTAGTTAATAGCTGAATGTGTATTTCTAATCCGATTACCGCTTCAAATTCCATGGATTTCATATTACTACAAAGATAAGGTCTGTGGATTGTTTCTCGAAGCAAAAAACAAAGCGTATTTTTGTAGTAGGCAGTTCGTTCTATCGATTCGTTTTACGAATAGGAAAGTCCGGGCAACACAGGGCGCCGCACTTCCTAACAGGAAGGGAACCATTGGTTCACAGAGAGTGCCACAGAAACTAAACCGCCAAGTTTTTCTTGGTAAGGGTGAAAAAGTGAGGTAAGAGCTCACTCGTCTCTACGTGAGTAGAGATTGGGGTAAACCTTGCGGGTTGAAAGACCAAATATATCCGGATCAAAGGGCGGCCCGCCCAATTGCTTGCAAGCCGGAAGGGTAGGTCGATAGAGGTGCATCGTGAGGTGCATCCTAGATTAATGATAGAAGATACGGCAAAACCGTGTTTACAGAACCCGGCTTACAGAACTGCCTTTTTAAAGGAAAAAAATATTAAAGAATATTGTTCAATATTTGAACTTTGTATTACATTTGCAGCACTGAAATAATCAGTAAAAGCGAGAATAGCTCAGTTGGTAGAGCACAACCTTGCCAAGGTTGGGGTCGCGAGTTCGAGTCTCGTTTCTCGCTCAACTGAAAAGTCCCGGAAACGGGGCTTTTCTTTTTTTTATTTCTATCTATTCTAAGATGTAAGAGCCATTTTAACAGGGTAATGACCAGTATACTTTTTGGCTTCACATTAATTATATTAAGATACAAAAGAACAGAATAACATTCTTCAACATATCTTAAAGCAAAAAAAAAATAGCGGCCCATGGCCGCTATTTGTATTTTATGTAAGATTTAATGTTTTATTTCTTAGTTTTAACACCTCCACCTGAACTCGGTAATTCGTTGTAGTCCCTAGCATTGTTTCCAACTGGCGAACCAACTCTAAACATTGCACATCTGAATCCAATAAATGAAGTAGCCATAGTCTCTTCTAAAAATCTTCTTGTACCAGGAGTTGCAAAATACATACGGTCTGTCCAGTTACCCCCTTTATATACTCGTGCTTGGTCATCGATTAATGAAGTGAATCCGTAAGCACCCTTGTCATTATTATCTACATACTTGAACTTGTCATCCTTTTTATTGTAAAAAGTGGCATATGTATCAGGAGTATTATTACCGAGCATATCAAAACCTTCCTGATCGTCACCGAAACCAATATTATCTGCTTCCGAATAGTTTCTACGTCCACCAGAGTTAATGTTAGTTTTTTCAACATCCGCGTAAATGATACGACCTAAATCATCTTTATCTACCAGATTCCCTTGATTAAAGGAGTTTGCGTTAGTCTTTACTTGTTCAAACTTATTACCTCTGAACGGCATAAAACCATCCATATCCTCTACGGATAATTTACGATATACATCCATTACCCACTCAGACACGTTGCCTTCCATGTTATACAAGCCATAAGCGTTTGGCCAGTAAGAATAAACAGGAGTGGTTATAATTCCACCGTCATTTAACGGTCCACCCGCAATACCGGCGTTATCGCCTTTCCCGCGCATTAAATTCGCGCGAATTTTACCACGATCACTTTCCTTTCCGTTTTTAATACGGATAGTATAGTCATTCCAAGTGTATACTTTATTCTCATCAATATTTTCGAATTGTGTTGACCCAATTGCTGCCTTGGACGCATATTCCCACTCAGCTTCAGTAGGTAACCGATAGTCCAAAGATAAAATGCCATCTTCCATCGTAACCTTATATCTATCTTGGTCTTTCCTCTTTGCAGGTCTGTAGTTTCTAAGTGGTTTACTTCCTAGCATATTGTCATTTGCAGGCTTGATTGACTGACCAGCAACAGCCGGCCCCTGACCAGGTTGTCCACTGAATACACCGTTATCTTGTCCAGCTAAATAAGCTCTCGTGTTAAAATTGTCGTTAGGGTTTTGTACTAAATAATCATTACCTACATTGAAACACATAATTCCTTCTCTATCCAGGATATATTCATTCACACGGTCCGTTCTCCATTTAGCAAATTCGCGTGCTTGGTGCCAATTAACTCCAACTACGGGATAGTCTTTGTAGGCCGGATGCCTGTAATAATATTCTACAAATGGTTCATTATATCCTAATTTGCTTCTCCAGCAATTTGTATCTGGAAGAATTAAATAATAAAGATAATTTTGCCCACCGTTGGCATTAGGATCGAAACTTCTTCCTGCAAAATCTAGGGTGCCATTAAAAAAAGCAACATTAGGATCAAAAACTCTTTGATACCAATATTCAAATTCGCGATATTGTTGATTACTTACCTCGGTTTCATCCATATAGAAGGAATGAACCGTAGCTGCACGCTCTGAAGTATTATGATCGTACATTAAGTCGTTCTCCAAATTACCCATCGTAAAAGAACCTCCTTCAATAAGAACTAAGCCCGGACCGGTTTCTTGTCTATCATATTCGAAGTTGCGCATTCCTCCCCATTTTGGATCGTTATACATCTGACCGGTAGTAGAACTTTGCATCTTTGGACCTCTAGGGTCACAAGCAGTAATTGCTAGTGTTAGCATCGCTAATGCAATTGGATATATCGGTTTAATTTTCATTTTAATCATGATGATTTCAATAGTTTTAACGTATTTTAACGTCAATTATTGCAAACATAGTTAAATTTTCCCTAAAAATAAAGAGCCCTCGTGGGGCTCTTTATGAATATTTATTAATCCAGTTTAGAATTCAGGACACTTGAGTGGTTTAAATGGTTTGGCTCCTGGAGGAACACACCAGTCAATGGTTGCACTAACTTCGTGTGAAGATGGAATAGCACTTCTACCATCAGAAACAGTAAAGTCGTAAGAATATCCAAATTTAAATCTATCTTTTCTAAATCCAACCAACATTATAATTGCGTCTGACGTATTGTAATTTCCAAACGTTTGGCGGAACCATAGACCTGTAACCAATGGTCCTTTATTCATGTAGAACCCCACATTTAATTGAGTAAAGTTGCGTTGCATCATAAATAATGCATTTGGAGATATTGTGTTCTCTTCATATCGATTTCTCGAAGTTTTTATAATACCCCCAGCGTGTACCGTATACCTGATAGGTAATACCTCATCAGGATTTTCATAAAAACTCCAATTTGGTTGATTTATGTTATGAGCAGCAAATCCACCATAAAAATTTTCATTATAGATAATTGCACCGGCATTGAAGTTTGGATAGGTAATGCTTGTGTTTGGTTTTTGTTCACCTGTTGGGTTTTTGAATCCTTGAGTAGGTAATATCATGTCCCCAAACTTCAAATTGTTCCAATTTAAACTTTTAAATGCAAGTGAACCTTGTAAGCCGAATCTCATGAATGCTCTGTTTCTTCCTCTTCCTAATGGAAGTAAATACGAATAAACTCCACTCACAGTTGTTGTAGTTAATAATCCAGAACCAGCAACATCATGAAAAACCATAGCACCAACACCGCCACCAACAACCGGAATGTGTTGATCCCAAGAAGCGCACAATGATCTGAATGTACCTGGTAGGCTTGGCCACTGATTTCGGTAATTAATCGCCATTCTTCCCGCTGCACCAGTTCTACAAACTGCAGAACCTGCCAATGCAGGATTGGTGTATACTGGAGCAGCATAGAATTGAGTCAATTCAGGGTCTTGCGCTTTCAGTATTGACGTACTTAAAAATAATATACCAATTAATACGAATTGTAGTGATTTCCTCATTTTAGTTTATCGCTAAAAAACAAAAGTACATATAAAACGATTGATTGTAAAATATATTTTTCTTGAAATTGGTATTTTAATTTTACTGCAACCAAAAAAATGCATCACAAAGTTGCTATGATTGAAAACAAGAGAACTCCAATTAGTAACTTTTATCTCATGTTTTATTTACGGCAAACGTTTTTTCATTTTTCAGCGTTAACTTTACACAATCAATACTTCGGATTTTCCTATGTTAAGATCAATAGTACTAGTTTTTCTATTCTTACTAAATTACCATTTATTCAGTCAATCGCGTTCAGAACAATTGACTTTTACATCTGGGAAATGGGCGAAAATTCAGTTTAATGGAGAAAACGTTTATAAAATAACCTACAGTGATCTTCTCAATTGGGGCTTCTCTGCTATAGAAATAAAAGAAAAAGCCTTTCATTTTTACACCGTTCAAGGTGATATATTGTCTGAGTATAACATCGACACGGCATGGGGTCATGCAAAAGAAACTTCGGTTTATTTTGATGATGGTGGGGATGGGGAGCTGAATTCAGGAGATGCAATTTTTTTATATAGAAAAGGATCTCAGGGTTGGAATTTTATAAATGGGGGATTTGTTCACTATCAAAATATATATTCGGATATTGAATATGGAATAATCGGTTTTACAGGCAGTAACACAGATTTGAATGATTATAAATCAATTCAAACAAAGGATATAGTTCTCGATTCTAACTCTTCAAAAAATACCCCAAAATTCAAAAAACTACTTTTTCATGAAAAAGATGAGGTAAATCCAATGAAAATGGGTAGAATTTGGTTAGGGGAAAGATTAGGAAATCTTGGATTAACCAAACAATTTTCATTTCCTTTATTGCACAACCCTGATTCATGTTTTGTAAAAATAAGGCTGGCACCTTCAATGCAAAATGATACAGGTTCAATTATTATCACCGTTAACAATCAAATTAATGAACACATTCCTTTACGCAGGGTATATTCTTCGGATGAAGTTTTTTACACTTTTGAAAAGAATTATAAGATTAAAAACCCTGGCCAAGATTTAAATATTAACTTTAGTCTAAACAGACCGAACTCTCAATCTTCCCTATATATAGATTACATTGAAATCAGTTCAGATTACGATGCAAAGCTCACAGGGTTAAATCAACATTTCCATTTAGGAGAAATGATTGAAAGTAATCTAAAATCTAAAATCGAGATACCGATGCAGAATAGTCAAACTGATTGGATGATTTTTGATGTAAGTGATCCTTACAAACCACAGAACCTTATCAGTAATATTTCTAATGGTGTTATTCAAATACCGGTGAATTCAAATTCTTTATATACCGATTTATTCGCCTTCAGAAAAAATAACATTCCCTCTCCTAAATTCCTTTCAAATATTTCTAATAAATCATTTATAGCTACCGATTGGGCATCAATAAATGGACAAGCTCTTTATATTTATGGACATCAATTTAAATCAATAATTCAAGAAATTAATGTTCCGGGTATGGCCATAGACGTAAATAGTATTTACGAGGTGTTTTCCGGTGGTCAACAAGACTTAATGGCACTAAGAAAATTTCTGCAATTTGTGTATTTGAGTTCAAATAAGCAATTTAAAACAGGAGCGACGCTTATCGGTGCCGCGTCCTATGATTTTAAAAATAGAATAGAAGGTAACACAAATTTTATCCCAGTTTATCAAGGTTGGGCAGAGCAATTAACTACTTCTTATTGTTTGGATGATGTTATAGGTTATTTAGAGGTGAATCAGGGCGATCCGCGCAAATCAGTCAGCAACTTGACTCTTCCAATTGGAAGAATACCAGCTCGGACCGAGCAAGACGTAGTTTCTTTTTTCAATAAACGAAAAAGATACAGCAGCAAAGAATCACTTGGTGCATGGAGAAGAAAGTTGGCTTTTGTAAGTGATGATGTAGATGTTTCTTGGGAGTCAGAATTTATCAATGAATCAGAGACCTATGCGAACTATATTCAAGATAATTTTTCAATTTTCAAGGTTGATAAAATATACTCTGATGCATACAATCAAGTTACCAATGGTAATAATGAAACTTATCCTGAAGTTACACAGTCTATCATTAATGCATTTGAGGATGGCTGTTTATTTATGAATTATCAGGGGCACGGAGGTGAAAAAGGTTGGGCACAAGAATCAATTTTAGATATACCTACAATCAATGGTCTGCGCAACCCGAATAATTACCCTATTTTATTTACTGCTACTTGTGAATTTAGTAGATATGATAATCCAGAATTTCAATCTGCGGGTGAAAAAACGTTATTAAATGCTAATGGTGGTGCCATTGGCTTAATGACAACTACTAGATCTGTTTATGTATCAGGTAATTCTGCAATAAATAATGCATTTTGGACACAATATGGTTTTCCAAAAGAAGATGAGCCAATACCAACAATGGGAGAGTTATTTTCCAAACTTAAAAATAGGCCAAGGTTGAATTCAGAGGATAATAAATTTGCTCTGCTAGGTGATGTTAGTTTGAAGGTCGCATTCCCTGAACATCTGGTAAAAATCGATTCCATTAACTCAGTTTCAAGTGAAATTTTCAAGGATACCGTAAAAGCTTTTTCAGTTGTAAAACTAAAAGGTCACATTAATGAAAGGTTGAAAGGGTTATATTCTGATTTTAACGGCATATTGGATGTTGAAATTTACGACAAGCCAATTCTTAACTATACTCTGAATAATGATAATTCTGCTGGTTCAATACCCTACAAAAATGAAAGTAGTATCATTTATAAAGGAAGTGTTACCATAACCAATGGTTATTTTAATTTAAACTTTGTTATCCCCAAAGATATAAATTATGAGATAGGGGAAGGACGTGCTTTATTCTATGCGCACAATGAAATAACTGATGCTGCAGGAGCTTGGAAGTTTTTAATTGGTGGGTCAGAGGATGTAATTGAAGTAGACTCAATGGGACCTGTCGTAAAAGCATTTATTCAGGATACATTATTTAATACATCCTTCAAAGTTAATTCCAACGCATACTTTATGGCAACAGCAGAAGATGAAAGTGGTTTAAATGCAACTGGAACTGGTATAGGTAGGGATATGGAGGTCATCATAGATAAGGGTACTGATCAGGAAATTAGATATGTCGCAAATTCTTACTTTAGTTTTGACAAGAATTCATATAAATCAGGAGTAATTCACATGCCATTATATAACTTAAATCCAGGAAAACACATTGCATATTGTAAAGTTTGGGATGTTTACAATAATTCTGGATTTGATGAGGTAGAATTTATTGTTTCACCAAAAAGAACATTAATAATTGGTGAATTATCTGCATCGCCTAACCCAGTTAATTCAAATGCAGATCTAAATATTTCGTTTTCACACAATTTACTAGAGGAAGATTTAAATATTATGATAGATATTTATGATATGTCAGGTAGAAAACTTGCAGAATGGTCAAAAATTGCATTTTTTGCAAATTCAAAAGAAACGATTTCTTGTCCTTTAAATGAATTATTTGGGGGACGCAATAAAACTTCGGGTATTTATCTGTATAGAATAACCGTTCAAACTATGGATGGGCTTATGTCTTCCGGTAGTGGAAAGTTTATTCTGAATTAATCAATACAGAATCAGAATGAAAAAAGAAGAGAAAAAAAATTGTCAAAGCAAAGAAACAAGCACTAAATTTGCCCCTTTACCTATGCGAAAAAGAATTTCAGCCCTTGGGGCTTTGATCTGTTCATTTGGATTGTTATCGGCCCAAATCCAACAACAAGTGTTGTCGCCTCAACAGTTAGCTGGACAGCTCAATACTATTACCACAATGGTGCCATTTTTAACAATTTCTCCAGACAGCAGAAGTGCTGCAATGGGTGATGTAGGAGTGGCTTTATTTAATCCAGATGCTAATAGCTCGTCATGGAATAATGCAAATTTGATATTTGCGCAAAACAATTCGGGCTTTTCATTGTCTTATGCACCTTGGTTACGTCAATTAGTTGATGATGTTGGGTTTTCCTATTTTTCGGGATATTCTAAACTCGGCAAGAATTCGGTAGTTTCAGGCTCATTTAGATATTTTTCATTGGGGAATATCAATTTTACGGATTATGAAGGTAACCAAACTGGTAGTTTTAATCCGAATGAATTTGCATTAGACCTAGGTTATGCCACTAAGTTTACCGATAACTTTGCTATGGGAGTAAATTTAAGGTATATCTACTCCAATATCGTTGGTAGTGGAATTAGAAATGGTATAGACTATAATGCAGGTACTTCTGTTGCCGGTGATATTAGTTTAATATACAAAGGTGACATTCGAGTAAATGGTAAAAAGAATAAATTTAATGTGGGTCTGAATATCCAAAATATTGGATCTAAAATGACCTATTCATCTGAAGAAAAAAGAGATTTTATTCCGACAAATTTAAAGTTAGGTGTCGGATATCATCACAAATTAGATGCACACAGCGATTTATATGTTTATGCCGACGTTAATAAACTTCTAGTTCCAACTAGACCTTACTATTTGCAGAAATCAGATAATACAGGCGATTCCATAAATCCTAATACCGGGCTACCCGAAATTGTAGGAATGTATTCGGACGTTACTCCGGTCCAAGGAATGATACAGTCATTTTATGATGCACCAGGTGGATTTTCTGAAGAAATTAGAGAATGGACTCCAAGCGCAGGCGTTGAATATTTATACGAAAATACTTTTGCACTTCGTTCTGGTGTTTTCTATGAAGCCGCGACTAAAGGAGGAAGGCAATATATGACCCTTGGATTTGGCTTGAAATTTGAATCCTTAAAACTTGATGCGGCTTATTTAATTCCTTTTGCCAACAGACATCCACTTCAAAATCAAATGCGTTTCTCATTACTATTTGACATGGGTTCTCTGAAAGACTCGGAATAAAATAATTATACCAAATACTAAATTAAAAAAGCAGGCAATTGCCTGCTTTTTTAATTTAATGATTATTATCATTCAAGGTTGTAACTTTGTTGAGTTATGTCGGATAAAAGAGAAAGATTAAGTTCAAAACGCAGTGAGTCACTTTTAGGTGGGGGGCAAAAGAGAATTGAATCACAACATGCTAAAGGAAAGCTTACGGCTAGAGAAAGGATAGATTTACTTTTAGATGAAAATACATTCAACGAGATAGGCAGTTATGTTACACACAGGAGTTCAGATTTTGGTATGCAAAATCAGAAAATATTAGGTGATGGTGTTGTAACGGGATATGGAAAAATAGAAGGAAGATTAGTATATTTATTTTCTCAGGATTTTACAGTTTTTGGTGGATCTTTAAGTGAAACTCATGCTGAGAAAATTTGTAAAATCATGGAGATGGCCCTAAAAAATGGTGCTCCACTAATTGGATTAAATGATTCAGGAGGAGCAAGAATTCAAGAAGGTGTTGTCTCCTTAGGTGGGTATGCAGATATATTTTACAGAAATGTACAAGCAAGTGGTGTAATTCCTCAAATTTCAGTTATAATGGGACCTTGTGCAGGTGGTGCAGTTTATTCCCCTGCATTAACTGATTTTATTAGTATGGTAGAGAATACTAGTTACATGTTTGTAACTGGACCTAATGTTGTTAAAACTGTAACAAATGAGGATGTTAGCAGTGAGGAATTAGGAGGTGCGTCAGTACATGGATCGAAGAGTGGTGTTGC
The DNA here is from genome assembly GCA_030830065.1 of Bacteroidota bacterium. Classification (GTDB taxonomy): domain Bacteria; phylum Bacteroidota; class Bacteroidia; order NS11-12g; family UBA955; genus VMCP01. Next base: position 48,778 of record JAURNR010000039.1, read on the forward strand.
GCATTTTACAGAACCCAATGAGGTATTAGCCTTGAAAAATATAAGAAAACTATTATCCTACATGCCTCAAAATTGTGAGGATATAGCACCCCGAATAAAATATGAGCAGAGTAATGAGGTCAAAGAATCTTTAAAAAATATTGTACCTGAAAATCCAAACCAACCTTACGATATTAAAGAAGTAATTGAAAATGTAGTAGATGAACAATCTTTTTTTGAAGTGCATAAGAATTACGCAGAAAATATTGTTGTGGGTTTTGCTCGACTCGCCGGGAGAAGTATTGGTATAGTAGCAAATCAACCAGCAAATTTAGCGGGTGTACTAGATGTTCATAGTTCTCAGAAAGGTGCAAGGTTTGTAAGGTTTTGTGATGCTTTCAATATACCATTGTTAGTTTTTGAAGATGTTCCAGGTTTTTTACCGGGAACGGATCAAGAATGGAATGCAATTATCACAAATGGCGCCAAATTACTATATGCTTTTTCTGAAGCAACAGTACCAAGAATTACAGTTATAACCCGTAAAGCATACGGTGGAGCCTACGATGTAATGAATTCCAAGCATATTGGTGCAGACATGAATTTCGCATGGCCTACAGCAGAAATAGCAGTTATGGGGGCAAAAGGTGCAGCCGAAATTATTTTTAAGAAAGATATCAAGGAATCTTCTGACCCTACTTTAGCTTGGAAAGAAAAAGAAAAAGAATATTCAGATATTTTTGCCAATCCATACCGTGCTGCAGAAAGAGGATTTGTAGATGAAGTGATTTTTCCTGAAGAAACAAGAGAAAAGCTTATATCTGCATTTGAAATGTTAGAAAATAAAGTGGTTAATAATCCAAGAAAAAAACACGGCAACATACCATTGTAAAACATTGAAATTATCAGTTTTTGTCTTTTTTTGATAAAAAACAAGCAAATTCGAGGCAATTTTATTCAAAAAACGGTCAAAATCAGACATTTTTTGTTTTTCTTTGTCAAGCCAAATAAAACCTTATGGATATAAAGGAAATACAACAGTTAATTAAATTCGTTTCACAAAATTCGGTTGACGAAGTAGAAATTAACCGCAAAGATTTTAAGCTTTTAATTAAGAAGAATCCTGCGCAAGTAACCACTGCACAATTAGTAACAGCTGCTCCTGTAGCGGCTCCTGCTCCCGCAGCACCAGCAACTGCTCCAGTTCAGACTCAAACAGCGGCTGATGCGGCCGCAAAAGATTCTGCACCTGCAGATTCTAATTCAGATTTTATTGAAATTAAGTCGCCAATGGTAGGGACTTTTTACCGTTCTTCAAATCCAGAATCACCTTCTTTTGTAAATGTTGGTGACGAGGTTTCCCCAGGTAAAGTAGTTTGTATCATTGAAGCTATGAAGTTATTCAATGAAATTGAAAGTGAAGTAAAAGGTAAAATCGTGAAGGTACTTGTAGATAATGCTAGTCCTGTAGAGTACGACCAACCCCTTTTCTTGGTTGAACCAAACTAAAACGTTTCATGTTTAAAAAATTGTTAATCGCTAATCGCGGTGAAATTGCATTGCGCATTATCCGAACCTGTAAAGAAATGGGTGTTCGGACTGTTGCAGTATATTCTACGGCTGATAAAGAAAGTTTGCATGTACGCTTTGCCGATGAGGCTGTCTGTATTGGACCTTCTCAAAGTAAAGATTCATACCTAAACATTCAACGAATTTTGGCAGCAGCAGAGGTTACAAATGCTGATGCAATACATCCTGGATATGGGTTCTTATCTGAGAACTCAAAATTCTCTGCTTTGTGTCGCGATCATGGTATTAAGTTTATTGGTGCAACTCCTGAGCAAATTGACGGTATGGGAGATAAGAGTAATGCCAAAGAAACCATGAAAAAGGCAGGAGTTCCGACAATACCGGGTTCTGACGGACTTCTTGAAAGTATCGAACAGGCAAAAGAAATCGCCAAGGAAATCGGGTATCCAGTAATTATGAAAGCAACTGCTGGAGGTGGAGGAAGAGGTATGCGTGTTGTTTGGAAGGAGGATGAAGTTGAGAATGCATGGAACAGTGCCAGAACCGAATCTGCTGCGGCCTTTGGTAATGATGGTTTGTATATGGAGAAGTATATTGAAGAACCGAGGCATATTGAAATTCAAATTGCAGGTGATCAATATGGTAAAGTATGCCATTTAAGTGAAAGAGATTGTTCAATTCAACGTCGTCACCAGAAGTTGGTTGAGGAAACACCTTCACCATTTATGACGGACGAATTGCGTACAAAAATGGGAGAGGCTGCAAAAGCAGCTGCACAAATTATTAATTACGAAGGCGTGGGTACTGTGGAATTTCTAGTTGACAAACATAGGAATTTCTATTTTATGGAGATGAATACGCGTATTCAAGTAGAACACCCAGTTACTGAGGAGGTGATAAACTATGATTTGGTAAAAGAGCAAATTTTAATTGCGTCTGGTGTACCTATTTCTGGTAAAGATTATATCCCAACAAAGGCAGCTATTGAGGTTAGAATTAATGCAGAGGATGTATATAAAGACTTCAGACCGAGTCCTGGTAAAATTAAAATTCTACACAAACCTGGTGGACATGGAGTACGAGTGGATTCTCATATTTATGCTGGATATTCAATCCCTCCATACTATGATTCAATGATTGCAAAGCTTATTGTTTCAGCTCAAACGAGAGAAGAAGCTATTGTTAAGATGGAACGTGCATTGAGTGAGTTTGTTATTGAGGGTATCGAAACTACAATACCTTTACATCAACAACTAATGAAAAATGAAGACTTTAGAAAAGGTAATTTCACAACAGCCTTCATGAACGATTTTAAACTAAAATAAAATAGCTATTAAAAAAATAAAAAAGGGCTCCTAGGAGCCCTTTTTTATTATCTTTTGTTTCAATCATTTAAACTTTACTCCGTCAGCATGAAACTTTAATGATTTTGTTTCATCTTCATTAGTTTCCCAGTAGAAATGACCTACAGCGTACAAATTTTTCTTTTTTAGATTTTTAGGTACAGTAAATTTATCTTCAAAATCAACAATAATTGTTGAGTCCGCAACACGGTATGAAAACCAACATCCTTCCGCTTGACAATCCTCCTCTACACGACCAAAAACTACTACATTGTCAGATTTTTTATTAGTTAAAAATTCTGAAGCAGCTTTTTCCACTGCCATCGCTTGTTGAGAGTCAACGATAACACCTATTTGTTGATGATTCGAGTTACAAGAACTCCAAAACAAAACAAGACTAAATAAAACTCCTAAAAACTTCATATTCAAAAATAAAA
>JAURNR010000040.1 GCA_030830065.1 Bacteroidota bacterium
ATTAGGAGCTACATTATCAATTTCTTACCTTGGTATGAAGACCCAAGAAATTGTTGTAGAATCTGAAACCTTAAAAATTTACTTACAAACAAACCTAGATCAACTAGATGAAGTTGTTGTAAGTGTTGGGTATTTTGATGTCAGTAAGAAAGATTTATCGGGATCCATTTCACAAGTCACCACGGAAAAACTCGAACAAAACAGAACTTCTTCAGTTGAACAATTACTACAAGGTCAAGTATCAGGTGTAGTGATATCTGATAGTTCTGAGCCTGGAGGTGGTACAGGAATCTCCATCAGAGGAACAAACTCGCTATTGGGTGGAACTCAGCCTTTATATGTTGTTGATGGAATTCCTATCGATCCACTAACAGACGCAGAAGGTAATACTGGAGGTGGTCAAGCGCAAAACTCTATCGCATTTTTAAATCCCAACGATATTGATAAAATTGAGGTATTAAAAGATGCAGCTGCAACAGCTATCTATGGCGCGCGTGGTGCTAATGGAGTTATAATTATTACCACTAAAAGTGCTGACACTTCTAATGGTAAAGATTCTTTTACAGTAAATATTGATTCTTCAGTCAATGAAGTTATTGATTTTATAGATGTATTAGATGGTCCTCAGTTTGAGTCATATATGAACCAGAGAGCACTAAATCAATTGTATGTAAATATCTCAAATCCAGATTTATACGGTTCTGGTGCTTTTGATGGCTCTCAAGCATTGGACCCAGCGGTATACACAGAACTTTCTGGGTTTGCATTGCCTTACCTAGAAACTACAGGAGTAAGTAACAATTGGCAGGATATAACTTACCGAATGGCCTATTCAAATGCATATAACGTTTCGTATACTGGCGGTAATCGTAAGAACAATATTTTCACAAGTTTAGGGATACAAAATCAAGAAGGTGTAATTTCCAATACCAATAATCGTAGAATAACATCAAATACAAACATTAGACGCAAAATGTTTAATGATAAAGTCGATTTAATTATTAAAACAAATATTGCGCACAATTCAGGAAATGCTTCATCTGTTGCCAATGGTGAAATCTTTCAGCAAAGAGGAGTGGTATCTCAAGCATTGAGGTTTCAGCCAATTTTTGATTTGCTAAGCCCTGGGGAAGATGATGATGCTTATGCTGACTTAAATGAAAATCAATTAGTTTCAAATCCTTACACGCTAGCAACTCTTGTTCAAGATCATAAAAAATCTGTAAATTTTGGTCAAGCTTTAGCGCTAATCACAAAAATTACACCCAAAGTCACTTGGACTGTCAAAGGATTTTACAATCTTCAGAGAAGTAATCGTGACACCTATTATCCAACTAGCACCACAAGAGGTAGAAGAAACAATGGAGAAGCCTCACAGTCTTATTTACAAAATGAAAAATTGTATGGCGAAACAAGCTTTCGTTACCGAAATAGATTTGGAAAACATAGAATTGATGCAATTTTAGTGGGAACTGTTGAGCAAAATAAAATTCGAGCTCAATTTAATAAAGCTTTTGGGTTTGGAAGCGATGCAACATCATATTACACGTTTGAATCTGCTACAGACATTCTAGTTCCAATTTCACAATTTAGAGACTTTGGATTGCTGTCCGGGCTGGCTCGAATTGGATATAATTATGATCAAAAATATTATGTTGATATCAACGCTAGAGTTGATGCCTCCTCAAAGTTTGCTAAAAATAACAAAAGTGCACTATTCCCATCAATTGCATTGGCTTGGGCTGCATCTGAAGAGGATTTTCTAATGAATTCCAATACGATATCCAACTTACGTTTTAGATTATCTTATGGAAAAACAGGAAGTAACCCTATAGCACCTTATCAGTCTTTGGCGTTGATGACACCGATTAGATATAACTTTAATGATGAACTGGTGACAGGGTATTACGAATCAAATTTAGCTAATGACGATTTAACCTGGGAGACAACTGATCAAGCTAATTTCGGTATTGACCTTGGTTTATTTAATTCAAAAGTGAATTTAACGATTGATGCTTATCATAAAACAACAAAAAACTTGTTGCAAAATGTAACTTTACCCGCTTCTAACGGATTTGTTTCTATAGTGGATAATTTTGGTGAGATCGAAAATAAAGGAATAGAATTTGCCTTAAATGCTGAATTGATAAACTCAAACGATTTTGATTGGAACGTTTCAGGAAATATTTCATTTAATCGAAATAAACTTTTAAAATTAAATTCAAATCTTGATTTTCAGTTGGGACCTTCTGTTGGATTTAGTCAAGCTAATCCAATTGTTTTTCAGGAAGGACAGCCTTTGGGTATTTTTTGGGGAGCACAAACCGATGGAATATACGAGAATTGGGATGAAGCAATTGCAAGTGGGATAGATGGTGCCGCTCCTGGTGAAATTAAATATGTTAATAATCATGTTGATTTGGATGCAAATGGCGACCCACTACCAGTTCAAAAAATTAATTTTGATGATTATGTACAAATTGGTGATCCAAATCCCGATTTTACAGCTGCAATAACTAATAACTTTAGATACAAGAATTGGGATTTAAGCTTTTTAATTACGGGTCAAAAAGGTGGTGACATTTTTTGGGTTGATTCTTGGGGTCTATACGGTAACCAGCAAAGTACAAACGTTTTACAAGCTTCATTTAACGACTCGTGGACAGCACCACTTTCTGTAGATTCGTCAACTGGTACAGTGGTTTATGACCCTTCGGTTGGTCAAATGACAGGAGTTCAACACCCAGCACCTATGACCGATGCTGGTCAAAGAGCTTTAGCCTCAGACCGACAGGTTTTTGCTGGTTCTTTTATCCGACTTAAAAACCTAAATTTCGGATATACATTAAGTATGCAAAAAGGGAGATCCCTTAGACTGTATATTTCGGGAAATAACCTGCTGACATGGACCAAGTATCCTGGTTATGATCCTGAAATTCAGTCTTACAACAAAGATCCTCAACG
>JAURNR010000041.1 GCA_030830065.1 Bacteroidota bacterium
CAAACGGTATATGGTAGAGGGGTCACCTATTGGGAATTTGGTGATGGAACATTAGATACAAACGACATGGCGTCAACTCAACCATGGGTGTTGCATTCCTTCCCTGGCAATGATACTTTCAACTATCGAATGATAACTGAAACCAAATTTGGATGTAGGGATACTGTAGATAGCATGATTGTTGTATATCCGCGAACGGATATCGCTATTGGGAAAAAGGTTGTTAATTTATGTTTGAATCAGAACGAATTCGAATTTTACGACAATTCATTAATTGATTTCGGAAAATTTGATGATCAATGGCTTATTGATGGTCAAACATATGATAATCAAGGGGCACTGACGGGAATTGGTTTTAGTGATACCGGTTATCATTTAATAAGATTAACTACTAAAACAGATTATGGATGTACTGATACTCTATTTGATTCTGTATATGTAGCAATGGAGCCAAAAGCCATATTAGTGGTTACCGATTCAAATAAATGTTTAGGTGTAAATGAATTTACGCTTGAGTGTAGGAGTGAAGCCTATGGTTCGAATAGTCTTACATCTCGGAGTAACTGGAAGTTTGAAGATGGAACAACTGCTTACGCTAAAATTGTTCCTGGTAAATCATTCCCGGCAAGCGGTTCATTCTGGACAAGGTTAATAGCTGAAACTACTCTTGGTTGTTTAGATTCTACGGAAATAACATTAGAGGTTTTCGAAGATCCAGATGCCACTATAACACCAGATAACCCAGTACAGTGCTTAACTGGTAATTCTTTCGATTTTTCATGTAAAAACCTATGGAGCAAATCCAGTGTCAACATAAATCAAGATTGGGATTTTGGAGATAATACTACAGCTAGTTCAGTTAAATCTTCTCCAGATGAAATATTTAATAAATCTTATGCTGCTGATGGCTCATATACTGTAACTCATATAGTAACCACTGCCCAAGGATGTGCTGATACAGCCTACACCGACGTAAGTGTTGTATCAAGTCCAACAGCCGACTTTACCATGAATAAAGATACAGCATGTTTCTACTCACAATATTTTACCTTTACTGATGTGACCAATTACACAGGTACTTATGATGTAGAATGGCGTTATAGTGACGGAACTCCTTCAGATTACTCCTCAGTGGTTACAGGTAAGCAATTTACATTAGGAGGTAAAAAGGATATAAAATTATTAGTAACCACGGCAGAGGGTTGTACAGATTCGATAGAAAAATCTATTGAGATATTCCCTGTTCCTGTGGCTAATTTTACAATTAATAATAAACAACAATGTCAGGATAACAATTTATTTGTATTCAGTAATACGACTAATGAAAACGGTACAAATAGTTGCAACTATGATTGGGATATTACAGGTCCTTCTACAGTTACATTTAATGGGAAGGCTCTACCGGATCAAACTTTTTCTCAGGTTGGAACTTATGATGTTGAATTAATCGTTACTTCAGATAAGAATTGTGTGTCGAGCACAACAGATGCATTTTTTGTCAGAGAAAATCCTTCTGTAAGTATTTCTGGAGAAGACCAATGTGTATTTATACCTGTTCAATTCACCTCAAATTGCACATTGAATTCTGGTACAGTTACCTATAATTGGAATTTTGATGATGGGGGTACTTCCAGCATTGATAACCCCACCTATACATACAATACTGCTGGTTCTTACAACGCCTCTCTTGTTGTTACCTCTAATTATGGTTGTACAGGAACCTCTAATTCATGGCCATTGACTATATATGAAAAGCCTGTAGCTAATTTGGCTTCTGAGTATTTATTGTCAAGGGGACTTGAAACGGATTGGAGTTTTGTATTTACTGGATCAGGTGCAGATAATGTGAGTTGGAGTTTTGAGGATGGTCAATTTGCAACTGGTAACGGACCAATTTTCAAAACTTTTAGTGCCACTGGTGATTTTAATGTCAAAGTTATTGCCTCTACGAATGCAGGTTGTGCCGATAGTTTAACTACCTCAATTTTCTTAAAGCCAGAGTTATTGATGTGGATTCCAAATACATTTACACCTAATGAAGATGGTTTAAATGATGATTTTGGTCCATCTGCAACATTTGGTCTGGAGCGTTATCAATTACAAATATTCGATAGGTGGGGAGCAAAATTATTCGAAACTAATGATCCAGAAAATCGTTGGACAGGTCATGATTCTGAAGGAGTGCTTGTGCCTGAAGGAGTTTATGGATATCATTTATTATTTAGATATGTAGATAATAGATTATATGTATATAAAGGCACAATCACTGTGCTCTATTAAAATACGATGATTAATGTGTGTAGTATAGATTACAACAAAAAAGCCTTCGAAAGAAGGCTTTTTTGTTGGGGTTATTTTCAGTTTAACCTAAGTATGTTTTAAGAATTTTACTTTTGCTTGATTTTCTTAATCTACGCAATGCTTTTTCTTTGATTTGACGAACACGCTCTCTTGTTAAGCCAACCTTATCTGAAATATCTTCTAAAGTATGTGCAGCATTTCCATCGAGTCCGAAATAATATTTCAACACATCTCTTTCCTTGTCGCTTAACGTAGAAATTACACGATTAATTTCATTTTGCAACGACTCATTTAGTAACGGCATGTCTGGATTAGGTTCATCATTATTATCCAAAACACCCAATAAAGTATTGTCTTCTCCTTCTGCTAATGGAGCGTCAATACTCAGGTGACGACCGCTTGAACGCAAAGCATTTTCAACTTCAGTAATAGCTATATCAAGAGAGTCTGCAATTTCCTGTGGAGTTGGTTCACGTTCCAATTCTTGTTCTAATCTTGCAGAGGCTTGTGTTATTCTCCCTAGGCTACCGACCTTGTTTAATGGTAATCTTACTATACGACTTTGGTCTGCTAATGCCTGTAAAATTGACTGTCGAATCCACCAAACCGCATATGAAATAAATTTAAAGCCACGAGTTTCATCAAAACGTTTAGCTGCTTTGATTAGTCCCATGTTTCCTTCATTTATAAGATCACCTAAGGTTAATCCTTGGTTTTGATACTGCTTAGATACAGACACTACAAAACGTAAATTCGCATTTACTAGTTTTTCCAATGCAGCCTGATCGCCTTCTCTGATTCTTCTTGCAAGCTCAACCTCTTCTTGTGCGTCGATCATTGATACTTTTGATATTTCGTTCAAATACTTATCTAATGATTTGTTCTCACGATTGGTAAACTGTTTTGAAATTTTAAGTTGTCTCATGTAGTGCTGATGGTTTTTTTAAAAAAAATGTATATTTTTAGCCGAGCAAAAATACGAAATATTAATTTTTTTTACAAGTAAAAATTCTCGAAAAATAAGGTGATTTAAGCGTTTCCAATAAATTGAAATGCAGCGAATGCACTTAAGTATGCAACAGATCCATAAAGAAAAAATAAGATAATAGACCACTTCCAAGTTTGCGTCTCCTTTTTCAGCACAGCCATAGTACTGATGCACTGTAAGGCAAATGCATAGAACAACATTAAACTAACTGCATAGCCGATGCCATAGGCCGGTTTACCAGTTGTTGGATTTATTTCTGCTTGCATCTTTTTTCTAATTCCTACAACGTTCTCATTATTTGTTCCTGTTTGAAATAATGTACTCATTGTTCCAACAAAAACCTCTCTCGCGGCAAACGATGATATCAGCGCTATTCCTGTTTTCCAATCGTATCCTAAGGGCTCTATAACTGGTTCAATCATTTTACCGAGGTGGCCGGCATAGGATGCTTCTAATAAATAACTTTGCTCTATTTGTTCTTTTTTATCAGGATTTTTCTCTGCAGCAATTTGAGCCTTATTATATGCTTCTTTCATGGCATTATCAGGTCCAAAACTTGATAATGCCCACAACACTATTGAAATTATCACGATAATTCTACCGGCCTCGTTGAGGAAGGATTTGCAACGTAGCCATGCGCCATTTATTACAGTTTGTATTCTCGGCGCCTGATAAGTAGGTAGCTCCAAAACAAACTCTGATTGTTCTTTGTTTTTTCCAAGCATTTTAAAAAATACAGCCAGAATTAATGCCATGATAATACCAGCAAAATAAGCTAGAGTCATTAATAAGGTTTGAGCTGGTATTGGGCCCCATAATACGCCCGCAGGCACTATCAGTGAAATCAATAAAATATAAACTGGAATTCGAGCACTACAACTCATTAACGGTACAACTAACATAGTTGCTAGCCTTTCTGAGCGATTTCTTATGGTTCGGGTCGCCATAATTGCGGGTATTGCACAAGCAAAACCGCCAATAAGTGGAATTATTGATCGTCCATTTAAACCTAACTTCCTCATTAATTGATCAGATAAGAAACTTGCACGAACCATATATCCACTATCCTCGAGGATGCCAATTAAGAAAAATAGGATAAATATTTGGGGAAGAAAAACAATTACACCCTCCAACCCACTCAGCAATCCGCTGTTGATAAAATCAATAATATATTCGTTACTTGTAAATCCGGAAGTCTGACTTCTGAGCCACGAAAAAGAATGTTCAATCAACGTCATTGGATATTCTGCCAAGCTAAAAACTCCTTGAAAAATTGCTAACATAATTCCAAAGAATATTAGAAATCCTGTAATTGGGTGTGTTACCCATTTGTCTATCTTTAAAGTATTTCCTTCTCTTTTTTTGTTTTCTCGAATAACAATCCTTTTTACTATCGAGTCAATATTGGAGTAACGATTGAGTGTCTCAGTAGAAATACCACGATTGGGTTCGCCATTTAAAAAGCGCGTAAGCTTTTCGTGCATATCTGGGTTATCTGATATTAGGGTCCCCTCAGTGAATTTAGAGAATAGTAATTCTATTGGTTTTAGGTCTTTACTTATTCTTGGATTGAGTGAAATTACAGGAATCCCTAAAACTTTATTTAATTCTGCAGCATTAATTTTAATATCCCTTCTTGCTGCAGTATCCTCCATTGTTAGTACACATACTGCAGGAATTTTCAATTCTGCAACTTGAGATAATAACAATAAATTCCTTCTCAGATTAGAGCTGTCCAAAACATAAATGATAGCATCTGGTTTTGGACTGTTTTTTCCTATGAGGTTAGAAACTACAACGTGCTCGTATTCAGAATTAGTGAACAAACTATATATACCGGGTAGATCCACGAGCTCAAACCATTCATTATTGATTTTTACTTTACCCTCATGAGAGTCTACTGTTGTTCCCGGTAAGTTGGAAGTTTTTTGGTTTAACCCTGTTAGCCTATTAAATAAGGTTGACTTACCACAATTCGGATTCCCAACTAAAGCTACGCGTCTCACTAAATAGAAGTTTCAAGTTCGTCATTCGTTTTTACTACGATTTGTTCAGCTTCAGATGAACGCAAGCCTAAAACGTATGAATCAATTCTGAATGCGATTGGGTCTCCACTCGGTGCTGAATATAATTTTTCAATTTCTGTACCAGGTACACAACCCATTTCTGCTAGTTTTTGATTCAATTCGCCTTCTGTCAATTTAATTATTTCAGCTGGGCATTCAAATCTTAAATCTTTGGCAGTTTGCTCACTCACGATACAAATTTAGAACGATTTTAAATAAGAACCAAAGTTTAATCTTCCATAGATTTAAAAATATCATTTATCAGAGCAAAATATAACTTATCAGTCCCACTTACTACTTCATCGATTGAAGTATACATTTCGGTTAAACGTTTATATTCATCTCGCAATACATATTGAAATAACCTTTTATTGGTGTTGTTTTTTTGGCACCAATCAGACTCCCAAATTTCTTTGGTTAATTCGTATTGGTGAGGCTTTATGCTTTCTTCTGCTGGAACAAAATAATCTAAACCATTTTTGAGCAATTTATATTGATATTCTGGAATTAAATCAGGTAGTATTTTCAAATAAAAGTCAGATGAATTTTTGAATCTGTTGTTTAAATTGGTGGAATGTGCAATTGCTGCTTGAGTTCGATAATTGCTTGAATACTTATTATTTAATGCAATATTTTTAAGCACTTCGGAATATTGTAACTCATTCTTTAGGCTGTATTTTACATTTATTATCCAATTAATGGAATTGTAAAAATCAATTTCTTCAATAGTTTTTGGTTTATTAAGCAGTTTAATCAAATTGCTATCTAAGGTGAAGTTTATGAAGTTTGAAAAGAGATTTTCACTCTCATTGTAGTCTAACATAGTCGACCAAAAAGTATTTCGTTCCTCCTCATTACCGTTAGAAATAAACTTCTTATGTAACTGTTTACATTTACTCATAAATGTGGAATCATCAACTAAAAATGAAAATGCTAGTAAGTTTAAATCCATATCGAATACTCTACCATCATTTACCTTTGACAGGTTTTCAAATACGGTTAAAAATGCTTCCGAAGTTTTGTTGATTGATTTTACATATGCCAATGAATCAGAATCTAATTCTTCCCGATATGCTATAAAATTATCATCAAGTGCCGCAAGAAAGCCATCCCAAACAATTGAGCCAATTTTACTGGAAGCAATTGGATGATTTTTGGCGCTGTATAAATAATTCAAAGAATTAATATTAGATAGTGCCAACTGGTTTTGTTTTTTCTTTATCTCTGCACTTCTAACTGAATCTTCTTCAGAGAAAAAGTTTTCACTCTGAATTTCCAAAGGAATACAATTGCCAATTACTCTTTTACCCGGATCTACTATCAAATATTCAGGCATTCTATCACCTAGTTTCAGTTTGTAATTGGTTTCATTCTCATTGAGTTTAATTATATCTGTTTTTGGGATATTGTTGTTTTTTGATTTCCAAAGAACTTCTAAACCAAATGCCTTTGGTTCAATATTCTCATTTGACTCAAATTCCTCTATTGAATTATTATAAATACCTCTAGACTCAATAAACAAAACATATTCACTTATACTTGAATCAAAATTTAAATAGTATGAAATCTCACTTTCACCAGGTTTAAAATACCATGAGTTAAAGAAATAATCCATATTTCTTCCCGTAGTTTCTTCAATGCATTTTTTCCAATCATATGCATTTCCGTTTTTAAAGGCATTTGACTTTAGATAGCATTTAATACTATTTCTGAACCCTAAATCTCCAATCTCATTTCTCAATAAATGCAAAATTTGAGCACCTCTATTATATCTTATATCATCAAATAAGTCATTTGGGTGTTTGTAATGATGGTCAATTAAAGGGCTATTTTTGGGTTCAATTTGGCGGTTTTTCTCCATCCATAAATCCGCATTAAACTCTCCATATTTGTATTCCCTCCACAGGTATTCAGAATAAGTAGCGAAGCTTTCATTCATTGAAAGATTTGCGAATCCATCCATAGTTACTAAATCTCCAAACCATTGATGAAACAACTCATGAGCTATATAGTCCTCTAAATTATAGCTGCTGTCTTGCAATTGCTCCTTGTGTATTGTGGCTGTTGTGTTTTCCATTGCACCACTAACAAAATCTCTTGCTACTACTTGTGAATATTTCTTCCAGGGGTAATCAACCCCCGTGTAATTAGAGAAGAACTCAATCATTTCTGGGGTATTACCAAACACTGAATTAGCGTGTCCCGCATATTCTGGTTCCACGTAATAATCAACAGAAATATTATTCCAATTATCTTCTATCTTCACCCAATTACCAATTGCGAGCATTGTTAAATAAACAGAATGGGGCTGATCCATAAGCCAAATATCTTTACGCATATTACCATCTGTTTTAGTTGATGATTGCAATATTCCATTGCTTAAAGTGGTCATACTATCTGGAACCAATAACTCTATTCTGTGAGTGTGTTTTTGATTTGGTTGGTCGATAGTAGGAAACCAATGGCAATTTGATTGTGGCTCCCCTTGAGTCCAGAATTGCATAGGTATAAACGGACGATCGTAGTCTGTATTAATAAAATATGCGCCTTTATCATCTTGTACTGCTGTATTCGATAAATTTAAATCCTCCCCAACAACTCTGTCAGGATTTGCGATGTATTGGATTTTTATTCTTTGAGTCATATTGTTGGTTACTGGGGATTGAAACCTCAATACTAAATGTTGTGAATCAGAGTATGTAAAATCTATTGGATCCATGTATGGGATTTTAACATCTTCCGGAACGTGGTAACCTACACTTATAATGTCCATCCCAAAAGCATCAAGAACAAGACTATCTTGCTGATAGAAATACGGTCTTACTGCCAGAATTGCGGTCCCGTTTATTTGATGCTCTTTCCAATTGAATGACAAGGTTAAATCTGTATGTTCAATTACCCATTCTCTGTCTGCGGATGATTGCCAAATTACTATCTCTTCATTTTCATTAAAAATTTCCTTTTCATCCCAACTTTCAGCACCATCTTCTGCAAATTCCCAACTATCAAGGTCTTCAAAATCCTGGTTGTTTTTTAAACCTCCGCATCCCAAAATAAAGTATAGAGGGATTGATATCAATAACAGTTTTTTCATTTTAATTATTTTTAAATAACTCCCAAGCATCATAGGCTTGCCTTTCCAACATCTTTATACCACCTATACAGTTCCAATCATGCATTTTGGCCTGTTGCATTAAGCGAGTGATAGGAGGGTTGTAAATAATGTCAATTAAAGTATTTGGTTCTTTGAATTTTTCGAAAGGAATATCTGCAGATTCGTTGATATTGGGACTCATTCCTAAAGGTGTAGTATTAATCACTAAAACGAATTGCTTAATGGGTATATTGTGAATATCAGAATAGTTTATTTGATGATGTTGTGGTGTTCTTGAAACTACGCTGTAAGGGATATTTTTAGTTTTAAGGTAGGCTTTGATGGTTTTGGAGGAACCACCACTTCCTAAAATAATTGCATGTGATATTGGGTGATTTATTTGATTGTAAAGGTCTTCAAATCCGCTAAAATCTGTATTGAATCCGCACCATTTATTATCTTTAACGATTACTGTATTGACTGCCCCAATTGCCCTTGCACTTGGTGATATTTCATTTAAATATGGCAGAATATCTTCCTTAAACGGTACCGTTACATTAAACCCATTTAATTTCGGGAAATTATTGGTTAATGTTTGTTTTAATTCTTGGATTTTCTCAATTTCAATTAAATGGTATTCAGAGTTAAAAAAACCATCCTGATCAAAGAATTGATTGAAGATTTTAGGAGACTTTGAGTGTCCTAATTTTCTTCCAATTAAACCTAACTGGATTTCTTTACCCATTTAGATTTGATGAATTGTACTACCATAGGTAGCAATGAAATACCAATAATTCCAAATACTACGGTTTCAAAATGATCTTTTACCCACGGGTTGTTTCCTAAAGCAAAGCCTAAAGTAGTAATTGAGGTAACCCATAATATTGCACCCGCAATACAATATCCTATAAATTTACCATAAGTCATGGAACCCATACCAGCGGCAAAAGGAGCAAAAGTTCTTACAATGGGAACAAATCTTGCCATTATTAGAGTATACCCACCATGTTTTGAATAAAATTCTTCGGTTTGAGTTAGGTATTCTCTTTTAAGAAAGCGCCATTTCAAGTCAAATATGCGAATCCCTATTCTTGATCCAATAAAATAGTTGGTATTATCTCCTAAAAGTGCTGCAAAAATTAAAAGAGGAATTAAGATATAAATATTGAGAGTATCGTTTAATGCAGCAATAGAACCAGCTGCAAATAATAATGAATCACCCGGTAAAAAGGGCATCAAAACCAAACCAGTTTCAACAAAAATAATTGCGAATAAAATCAAATACGTGAGGTTCCGATATTCCTGCACAATCATTTCTAATTTCTCATCTAAGTGCAGTAACCAATCGCTGGCTAAATCCAAAATATTTAAATAGGTCATTTTATCAACTTTACAAAGGTCTGTGATTCTCGGTAAATATCATTATTTTTGAAATATGCGCAGGGTATTTTTTCTCTTTTTGGTTGGTTTATTGGCAACTACATATTTCTCTTCATGTGGAAGTTCAAGACCGATACACAAAAAGAGAGGAGGTTGTAATTGTGGGTTCTAAAGTTCTTGTGATTTTTTAAAACTGTTCAGTTTTTAATATCAACCTCTTCATTTCCGAATTAGTCTATCAGTTTATATTCACTATCTTTGCAAAAAAATTGACTATGTCTACAACATCAACATACATTCCTTACAAAGTAAAAGATATCTCACTAGCTGAGTGGGGTAGAAAAGAAATCAAAATGGCTGAAGCAGAAATGCCAGGATTAATGGCACTTCGTGAAGAATATGGGCAAACAAAACCTTTAAAAGGTTCTCGTATAGCAGGTTGTCTTCACATGACAATTCAAACGGCTGTTCTTATTGAAACGTTAGTAGAATTAGGAGCAGATGTAACATGGAGTTCTTGTAATATTTTTTCGACTCAAGATCATGCTGCTGCTGCAATTGCTGCTGCAGGAATTCCTGTCTATGCATGGAAAGGAATGAATGACGAAGAGTTTGATTGGTGTATCGAACAAACCTTGTTCTTCGGTGAAGATCGTAAACCTTTAAATATGATTCTTGACGACGGTGGAGATTTAACCAATATGGTTTTAGATCGTTATCCAGAATTAGTTTCTGAAATAAAGGGACTTTCTGAGGAAACAACCACAGGTGTTCATAGGCTTTACGAGCGAATGGAAAATGGGACTCTACCGATGCCTGCAATAAACGTAAATGATAGTGTTACCAAGAGTAAGTTTGACAATAAATACGGATGTAAAGAGAGTTTAGTTGATGCGATTCGTAGAGCAACAGATGTAATGATTGCAGGTAAAGTTGCCGTTGTGTGTGGTTATGGTGATGTTGGAAAAGGCTCTGCAGAGAGTTTACGTGGAGCAGGTGCACGTGTAATGGTTACTGAAGTTGATCCAATTTGTGCACTTCAAGCCGCAATGGACGGATTTCAAGTAGTTACACTTGAAACAGCAGCTCCATTGGTAGATATAGTGGTTACTGCAACAGGAAACTGTAATATAGTAACGGATAGACACTTTAAATCAATGAAAGATAAAACCATCGTTTGTAATATTGGCCATTTTGATAATGAAATCGATATGGCTTGGTTGAATAAAAACTATGGATCATCACGTTATAGCGTAAAACCTCAAGTTGATGTATTTAATGTAGATGGTAATGAAATTATTGTCTTAGCTGAAGGTAGATTAGTAAATCTGGGTTGTGCAATGGGACATCCTAGTTTTGTTATGAGTAATAGTTTCGCTAATCAAACATTAGCTCAGATTGAACTTTGGAATAATAGCGCAAACTACGAAAACAAAGTATATGTATTACCAAAACATTTAGATGAAAAAGTTGCTCAATTGCATTTGAATAAAATTGGAGCCGAGCTTACAGTATTATCTAAAGAACAAGCAGACTATATTGGAGTTGAGGTTAAAGGCCCATTCAAGAGAGAAGAATACAGATATTAATCTGGATTCTTTGAAATACTAAAGAAGCCGTTGCTATAAAGCAACGGCTTCTTTTTTGTCTGTACTAATGTCGTTTTTCTCAACCATTAGATTTTCAATAATAAAATCTTGACGCTCAGGAGTATTTTTACCCATGTAATATTTTAAGAGCTTTTCAATATTTGCATCCTCCTTTAAAATTACTGGTTCAAGTCGTATATCTGGGCCGATGAAGTTGCTAAATTCATCAGGAGAAATTTCACCAAGCCCCTTGAATCGAGTAATCTCAGGCTTTACTCCGAGTTTATCAATTGCATCAATTCTTTCCTTATCACTGTAACAGTAAATGGTTTCCTTCTTATTACGAACCCTGAATAAAGGTGTTTGTAAAATATAAAGGTGCCCATTGCGCACTAAATCTGGAAAAAATTGCAAAAAGAATGTCATCATTAATAAACGAATATGCATTCCGTCTACGTCGGCATCGGTTGCTATTACAATTTTGTTATACCTTAAATTGTCTAATGACTCTTCTATATCCAGCGCATGTTGTAATAGGTTGAATTCTTCGTTTTCATACACAATTTTTTTGCGAAGCCCATAGCAATTTAATGGCTTTCCTCTTAAAGAGAATACCGCTTGCAAATTTGGGTTTCTACTTTTTGTAATACTACCAGAAGCAGAATCTCCTTCTGTAATAAACAGAGTAGATTCATGTCTGTCGTCATTTTTTGTATTACTAAAGTGAACTCTACAGTCACGTAGTTTTTTATTATGTAGACTTGCTCTTTTTGCCCTTTCTTTAGCTAGCTTTTGCACTCCTGCCATATCCTTACGTTCACGCTCATTTTGTAGGATTTTTTTCAAAAGGGCGTCTGCAGTAGAAGGGTTTTTGTGCAAATAATCATCAACTACTTTTTTGACAAACTCAAACATAGCCGATTTTAATGTTGGGCCTTCCGGAAACATTTCTGTGCTTCCTAATTTAGTTTTTGTTTGACTTTCAAATACGGGTTCAACAACTCTTACAGAAACAGCAGCTGTGATGGAACCACGAATATCGGAAGGGTCGTAGTCTTTTTTATAAAATTCGCGAATGGTTCTAACAAATGCTTCACGAAATGCTTGCAAGTGAGTGCCTCCTTGTGTAGTGTATTGACCATTAACAAAAGAATAATATTCTTCACCGTAACTTTCAGTGTGCGTAAATGCAATTTCAAAGTCTTCGGCTTTATCGTGAATTACAGGATATTTCCATTGCTCTGGAGAAACTTTGCTCTCTATTAAGTCTAATAGTCCTCTTCTTGAAGCAAATGTTTCACCATTTAGTTTAAGCGTTAATTGACTATTTAGGTAGGTGTAATTTTTTATTTGCTCACGAATAAATTCTTGAATGAATCTATAATTTTTAAAAATCCCAGCATCCGGTTCAAATATTATAACAGTACCATTTGTTTCAGCAGTATTTGTTTCTTTATCGTCAACAGTAAGGTTTCCTTGGTTAAATTCTGCACGTTTTGTTTTTCCATCTCTAAAACTTTGAACTGAAAATAAAGTACTCAAAGCATTAACTGCTTTTAAACCAACTCCATTTAAACCAACTGATTTTTGAAAAGCTCGTGAATCATATTTACCACCGGTATTTATTTTAGATACAACATCAACAACCTTGCCCAATGGGATTCCACGTCCATAATCTCTGACTGTAACACGTCTTTCTTCAATTTTGATATCAATTTTTTTACCGAAACCCATTACATGTTCATCGATACTATTATCAACTACCTCTTTAATTAACACGTAGATACCGTCATCGGGGGATTTTCCATCACCCAATTTACCGATATACATACCAGGTCTGAGTCTAATGTGCTCTTTCCAATCAAGACTTCTAATCTCGTTTTCGGTATATTGTATATTATTGGCGGAATCGTTACTCATTTCTACAATTTTACACAACTGCTGACAATTCCTTTACCCAAGTTTTGAACAATAAGCATTTATTTTGCATTGTATGAAAAGATTGCTCGGTTGGACTTTAATTTTTTTAGTAGGGTGTCAAAATGAAATAGATATTGATTTAGCCCGTATTGGTGAATTTGAGAATCAGTTAAAAAATCCAATTTTACTAGATAGTTTACCATACAACGCCGATTCATTACTTATGGAATTCGTTAGGAAATATCCTAAAAATCCAAAGAGTGAGTCTTATTGTTATTATGCTTCGGCGATAACCGAAACAAGAGGTATGCATTTGCGAGCAGCACAACTTGCCGAATATTACTTAAACAACTTCAAGGGCACTAGGGAAAGAAGAATGGAGCAGGCTGTAGTGGCTGCTCATTATTATGAAAAACAACAAGTATTTGATAAGGCATTAATCCATTATAAATATTTGTCAGATAGTTTTTCAAACCTACCGGTTGGGGTACAAGCGGAGCAGATGGTTGTTTTCATTGAAAAGGGATTATTAACTCCTGAACAACAATTAGAATACATTCTCAAGAATAATCCTAGATTACAAAATTAATACGGCTAATACGGCGAAACATAGGCCGGTTTAGCCTTCTTTTTTTTCTTAAAATCGCCTCGTTTCCAAGCTTCAAAAAACTGCATCCATGCTACCGGGCTGAGATAGTTTTGGGGGGGTGCTTGTTTATAGTAGTATAATTGATTTGCACGAGTTTGAGCCAAGAGCTGTTGTGAAGCTTGAGCATCTGCAGGACGTAAACGTAATTCTTCTTTTAACGCTTCGCTTTCTAAGTTTTTTCTGGCCCTTTCCAAGGCATCATCTGGTATGTCTTTTGTAACAAACTCGTGATAAAATAACGATTTGGGGGGGAGGGCGCGAATGAAAATTGCAGCAAGATGAATAGTATCTTGGGTCATCAATTTAACCACATTATATCTACTTGCTTTTAATGTATCAGGAACTACATGGGATGTTGAAACTTTTTCCATTTGCTGAAACTCTATGGTATCTCCTCGTTTAACAACAACATCGAAATAACCATGTTCATCTGAATAACCAATAAGACCCCGTCTGCTGCTACGAACGGCAACATATGGAATAGGTTGTAAACTATCAGAGGTTAAGACAAGACCAGTGAACAGCACAAAAGGGTTTTTTTTACTGTTAGTTTGAGCGGAAACAATACTTCCCGTCACCATCAACAAAAACAATAATAATACCTTCTTTCCCATTGAACGATTTCGAATATACAGCATTCTAATTCAAGGAAACAAACCATCCTATTGCTACAGCGAATAAAACGATAAACGGAGTTGGGATTTTTTCTGAGATTAACATAAAAAATGTAGCTATAATTAATCCCAAATGGATCCAAATATTTTCAAACTGTGTATTTTTTAATGTGTGCCAGAGTTCATTACCTAATAATAAACATGCGGTTAAAATGAAACCAACAGATACAGCAAAAATTCCAGGCACCGCGCGATTAATTGCACTAAAAGTTTGTAGACGATCCCATATTGGAAATGCAAATAATACAAGTAATGTTCCCGGGAGAAATACACCAATTAATCCAATAATTCCACCTAGTATTTGCATGCTTTTAGGGGAATTTTGGTTTCGTAAAGCGACTGTATTTGAATATGCGGCAAGATTAAAGTTTGGCCCAGGAACAGCTTGGGATGCAGCAATACCAATGTTTAAATCTTGTATATCCATTCTTTTGGTATGGTGAACGTATTGTTCCATGGTCATCGCGGCGAATACATTTCCTCCACCAAAAGAAAGTGCACCCAATCGGTATGTATTTTCAAATAAAACCACCGGTTGTTTCCATTTAGATTCAGTTTTATACTTGGTGATTAAAATACCGGAAATCCCAACAATAAAGAAAATGCTCGCAAAAATTGTAAGATTTACCCATTTGAATTCTCTTGGTTTCCACTTCTTTTTTATTCGAACTGTGTTATTAAATCTTGAACTGATAACTCCACCCAACAGCACTCCAATTGGAAAAAACCATGGATTCCTAAATACAAATCCAAGAATACCCGCGAGTATAAACAAGACAATATTTAGTGGTTTTTGATCAATCCATTGAAACATTTTCCAAGTTCCAAAAGCCATGAATCCTATTACCATTGCTGGTAAAAATGAAAGTTCTTGGGCGTTGAGGAATTTAGGCGAAAGACCCAATAATGTCATAATAATTGCACCGGGAATTGACCAAAGTAATATGGTTAAAATTGCAATTTTTGTACCACCAACTTTATAGCCAATACTGGTAATGGTTTGAGTGGTGCTAGGACCAGGAAGTATAGAGCAAAATGCATTAATTTCAACTAATTCATCTTGTGTGATAAATTTTAACTTGTCTACGAACCTCTTTTTAAAATAAGGCAGGTGCATTTGGGGACCACCAAAAGCAGTAAAGCCTAGCCAAAATACCGATCTTAAAAATCGAAAGTGCCTTGCTTTTCGTATGTTTGTAGCACTATGCATGTAAATTTGAACAAAGGTCTTAAAAATAATATTATTTACGGTCTTTTATTACTCTTTTTAGTCGTTACTGCTTCAAATTGTGGTAATGGAAAAAAAGAAATATCTGAAGTTCGCTCGAGCATGCTTGTTCGTGTTGATTCTCTTTGGGGATACCTCAATCAAGTTAGAGGTAGATTTATCTTTAAACTTGATGAATTTGAAAAGCGACGGTCCCTGATGGAAAAGGAAATTATTAGAAGTAATTTTATCGATGGAAGCCAATTAAATGAGGAACAAAAAATGGCTTTTATCGAATACGAAAGAATACATAGACTTTACAAAGCGCTAGGACCGAAATATAAAAACTCAGTGCTTCAAGGTGAAAACTCATACTATTCAATTAAGGGTTTGGAAACTCAAGTAAAGAAAGGGTTTTACGATAAGAATGTATCAAAGTTTTTATTAGAGTATAACTCGATAAAGAGCGATTTACTGCTCTGCCGAAAAACCACCTTTGACGTTACTGATAGACTCAAAGGAATGGAGACTCTGTTTATGCGGGTTGATAAAGATGTTTTAGCAATACTTGATGAGTTGGTACCTGAAAAAGATTGATTATCAAACTTGTTTATAGTAATTGATTAGTCGGTGTTCTTCTTTAGCTATTTTTTCAAACCATTCTGTCCTCTGTTTTCCTGTAAAATTGTCTGTGCGGTGATTCTTAAGGTTGAGAAAAATTTGTGATTCAGAGAAATATTGTCTGAAATTATTGTCAGACTGAGTTTCAATCCACCTAAGTAAAATATATTCTGATGACCAATCGTTTGGGTGAGCAAGGTCCGCCTTGTAGTATCGATGATCCTTGAGTTCTTCTGTGAAAATTTCATAAGAAGGGAAATATTGCACGGTTTCATTTTTTTCTAATATTTCTTGAATACTAGAGCGCAATAATGATTTTGAAACTGAATTGTTCAAAATCCCGTCACGTAAATACCTGACAGGACTTACTGTAAAAGTTAATGAAGCGTTAGTATGCTTTGATAATATTGATATAATTGAACGAAAACAGTCACATAATTCTACAAATGACAGACTTCGTTTTGTGAATTCAGATTGTGGAATTCTATGACAATTCCCAATAGAGGAATTGAGTTTGTTGTGATTCCAAATAAAGGATGTACCCAATGTAATTATAATATGATCTGCTTTTATCAAGTAATCTTTTATTGAATGGGCTATTTGCGAAATTTGATTGATTAGGTCTTCTTTATTTGTTGATTGAAATTTATTCGATAAGTTCAGAGCATGCCATTTATCACCATGTTGGATTAAACCAAGATTGATTTCATCTTCAGAAAAAATATATTTTAATTGATTTAATATAGTTAATGGATTGAAAACTACTCCGAATGGGTTTGATTCTGAAGGTATTAACCTTTCTGAAAGTCGAGAAGATATCTCAGTAGAGAAGCAAGAGCCAATAAAAAAGAATGTATCTCTTAATCGGAGATTTTGAGATTTTGGGATGGCAATGGTTAATTGTTGCTTATCCCTCATTAGGTAACTGTCAAGTTTCACCAATGCAATTTAAAAAGAAAGAGGGTAATTACACCCTCTTTCGACCAAACTAAACCAAAATAACTATTATGAAAAAGCTACTAGTTTTCTATATTTAATACCAACCGTTCCCATTCTTTTGTGCTAACTACGTTTTCAATTGAAGTTAACGTATTAAATAGCTCAATCGAAGAAGAACTTCGGATATTTGCTTTGTAATAATCTTGACGAAATAATTCGCAAAATGTTTCCCTACTCTCTGTAAGAATTTGGTCATATAGTTTTTTGTCGATTATTCGTCCGGCTAAACGTTGATTCTGTAGAGTGATAAAGCTGTCAATCTGGTAATTGCAGTTTTCAATTAGCTTATTTACAGTAGAAATATTTTTATTTTGATGATCAGAATATAGTTGTAAAATACTATCACAAATTGGCTTGTTTAAAGCACTAATTCCGCTATTCTCGACATAGTATTCGAGGCTTGAAAAATTGCTTTTATTATTTCCGAAGCTTTCTAAGGGAATAAATAGGGGGTCGAGGCCCCAATTTTTTAATTTTAATTCAAAGTTCTGACTGTCTATCTCCCAGTTGTATTCTTCACTTCTGTTTTCAGCCTTGAAAACAATTGATTCTTTTTGCTGTTCAGATTTCAAATAAGGATTCTCGGTTTTATCACAACCAATAATAAAAAAGATTAGGGATATTAAACCTATCGTTGTTTTGATATTTTGAATTCTAAATTCCATCGATCTGTATTAAGCTAGACACAAGTAATTTTAATATCCCCCAAAAAGAATTTAAAAGCAGAAAAGTGGCGATTTCTGCCGGTTGTGGGGATTTTGAGTTAAATTTGCACTTGTATGAAAGAGCAGGAAGTCTATGTGCCGAAAAACAAAGTTCGAGTTGTTACGGCGGCAAGCTTGTTCGACGGGCACGATGCAGCAATTAATGTCATGCGTCGAATAATTCAAAGTACTGGTTGCGAGGTAATTCATTTGGGTCATGACAGAAGCGTTATGGATGTAGTCGATACTGCAATACAGGAAGACGCGAATGCTATTGCTATGACAAGTTACCAAGGTGGTCACATCGAGTATTTCAAATACATGCATGATTTGTTGAATGAAAGAGGTGCAGGTCATATTAAGATTTTTGGTGGCGGAGGTGGTGTAATTCTGACTGAAGAAATTTCAGAATTAATGGATTATGGTATTTCCCGAATTTATAGTCCTGATGATGGTAGAACTATGGGACTTCAGGGCATGATTAATGATTTAGTTCAAAACTCTGATTACCCTCAAGGACACAAGCTAAATGGAGAACTTGATCATCTTAATACAACAGATGATATCGCTGTAGCAAGATTAATTACAGCTGCGGAGAATTATCCTGACCTACATAGAGAAAAGATAAATTCAATCAAAGAAATTGCTGCAAATAAAAGAGTGCCGGTTTTAGGAATAACCGGTACAGGTGGAGCAGGAAAAAGTAGTTTGATTGATGAATTAGTAAGGCGTTATCTTTTAGATTTCCCGGATAAGACTCTTGCAATTATTTCAATAGATCCATCTAAAAGAAAAACTGGAGGTGCATTATTAGGAGATAGAATTAGAATGAATTCCATCAATAATAAGCGCGTGTTTATGCGTTCTATGGCTACACGTCAGGCAAATCTTGCAATGAGTTCTCATATTGATGATGCGGTAGCAATTCTAAAAGCCTCAGGATATGACTTTATTATTGTTGAAACAAGTGGTATTGGTCAAAGTGATACTCAAATAACTGAGCATTGTGATGTTTCATTGTATGTAATGACTCCGGAATATGGAGCGGCAACGCAGCTTGAGAAAATAGATATGTTGGATTACGCGGATGTAGTTGCTCTTAATAAGTTCGATAAACGCGGTGCAATGGATGCGTTGCGGGATGTAAGAAAGCAATTTCAACGCAACAATAAATTATTTGATCAAGATACAGATGAGATGCCAGTTTTTGGCAGTATTGCTAGTCAGTTTAACGATCCTGGAATGAATAGTTTATATCGTTGTTTAATGGATACCATTAAAACAAAGACAGGAACTAGTTTTGAAAGTTCAGTTGAGAAAGAGGAGGATCTAAGTGAAAAGATTTTCATAATTCCACCATCGCGAAATCGTTATTTGTCTGAAATAGCAGAAAATAATCGCGGTTATAATGAGCAATCAAAGTCACAACGTAAAATTGCGCAAAGATTGTATAGCATTCGTGAAACAATTGAACATTTGAATGGTAACGGCAAAGATGATTTAGTTTCCTTATTGGAAGTAGCATTTAATGATTTAAAAGGTCAACTGTTACCTGAAAATCAAAAGTTGCTTGACTCATGGTCTGAGGAAGTAGAAAAATATAAAAAGCCCGAATATATCTTTAAAGTACGTGATAAGGAAATCAAGATAAAAACGCATACCGAGAGTTTAAGTCATACTCAAATTCCTAAAGTCTCTAGCCCTCGTTTTGAAGCATGGGGCGATGTGTTACATTGGCGGTTACAAGAGAATTTCCCGGGGCAATTCCCATACACTGCTGGTATTTATCCATTCAAACGTGAAGGCGAAGATCCTACAAGAATGTTTGCCGGAGAAGGAAGTCCAGAAAGAACTAATAGAAGATTTCATTATGTAAGTAAGGGGATGCCAGCTAAACGATTGAGTACGGCATTCGACTCAGTTACACTTTACGGACGTAATCCAGATTTAAGACCAGATATTTATGGTAAAATTGGGAATTCGGGAGTTAGTATTTGTTGCTTAGACGATGCCAAGAAGCTATACAGCGGTTTCAATTTAGCGGATCCTATGACATCAGTTTCTATGACTATAAATGGGCCTGCTCCTATGCTATTAGGATTTTTTATGAATGCCGCTATTGATCAACAATGTGAATTGTACATTCAGAAAAACGGTTTAGAGGAAGAGGTAAATAAAAAAATAGATGTACTGTACAAAGATAAAGGTATTTCAAGGCCTGTATATCATGGAGATTTGCCAGATGGCAATGACGGGTTAGGTTTATTATTACTAGGGGTTACTGGAGATCAAGTTCTTCCTGCAGAAGTATACCAAGAAATAAGGATCTGGACGTTAAATCAAGTAAGAGGAACGGTACAAGCGGATATATTGAAGGAAGATCAAGCTCAAAATACTTGTATATTCAGTACTGAGTTTGCTCTTCGCCTAATGGGTGATGTACAAGAATATTTCATTAATGAAAAAGTACGGAATTTTTATTCTGTTAGTATAAGCGGTTATCACATTGCAGAAGCTGGTGCAAACCCTATTTCGCAGTTAGCATTTACACTGGCGAATGGATTTACTTATGTTGAATATTACTTAAGTAGAGGGATGAAAATTGATGATTTTGCTCCCAATCTTAGTTTCTTCTTTTCTAATGGTGTGGACCCAGAATATTCGGTAATAGGAAGAGTTGCACGCAGAATTTGGGCAAAAGCAATGAAGTTGAAATATGGCGGTAATGCGAGATCTCAGATGTTGAAGTACCATATTCAAACTAGCGGTAGAAGTTTACATGCTCAAGAAATTGATTTTAATGATATCCGAACAACTTTACAAGCGTTGTATGCAATTTATGATAATTGTAATTCTCTTCATACCAATGCCTATGATGAGGCAATTACTACTCCAACCGAAGAGAGTGTAAGAAGAGCAATGGCTATTCAGTTAATCATTAATAAAGAATTAGGATTAGCTAAAAATGAAAACCCTTTACAAGGTTCATATATTATTGAGGAGTTAACTGATTTGGTAGAAGAAGCGGTATTGGTTGAATTTGATAGGATTACGGAAAGAGGCGGAGTTTTAGGGGCGATGGAAACCATGTATCAGCGTGGAAAAATTCAAGAAGAGAGTCTTTATTATGAAACCCTCAAACATACTGGTGAATTTCCTATCATTGGAGTTAATACATTTCTGAGTAGCAAGGGATCACCAACAAATATTCCAGGTGAGGTTATTCGGAGTACGATAGATGAAAAACAACAACAAATTGATACCGTTAGTTTAGTTCATAATTGGAGTAATGGTAAATCAGATAAACTACTAGAGGAACTTCGAAATGCGGCGATTAATAATGAAAATATGTTTGCTAAATTAATGGAGGTTTCTAAGTATTGTACTATTGGTCAAATAACTGAAAGTTTATTTGAAGTGGGTGGTCAATACAGAAGGAATATGTAATAGTGGAAAATTTCATTATCAAATAAAAAGGGGAGCAATTGCTCCCCTTTTTATTTGATTTAAAGATCAATTAATTGCAAGGCGCATTTTGCCATGGTCCGGCATTTTCAACGTTTTTAAAACCATTGGATTTTAACAGTTCAGTTGCTCTGCCTGCACGGCCACCACTGCGGCATACAAATACAACTTTGTCGTATTCACGCAACGTTTCCATTTTGCTTTCTAATTCATTCAAAGGTATTAGAACGCTACAATCTTTGTGCCCGTCATTGTCCCATTCCCCTTGGGTTCTTACGTCTACTACGATCATATTCTCATTTTTAGGATCAGGATTTTGAGTTTCATCAGCAACTTCTGTTTTATCGGTTGCCGTTTTTGCTCCCGAACACGCAAATACTGATGTTGTCGTTATTCCTAATAAAGCTATCCAAAACCAATTTTTAATTAGGTTGTAATTTCTCATAATTACGAAGTTCATAAATATTCTGATAATTCAAAGTGATACTTGTCACTTTACAAGTTTAAATTTCAGAAGATTTAATTTGTTTGACTTTTCATGTGAATTCTAAACGGCTGCTCTCCGCGAGAATGATTAAATTTGCAGTGTATGATAAATTCAGATGTCAAACAAAAACGGATAATTCATGCGCCAACGGGTACAGAATTAAATTGTAAAGGATGGGTTCAAGAAGCTGCCTATCGCATGCTTCACAATAATCTAGATCCAGATGTCGCAGAGCGCCCCGAAGATTTAATTGTATATGGAGGTTTAGGAAAGGCTGCTAGAAATTGGGAGGCATTTGATAATATCTGCAAAGCCTTAAAAGATTTAAATGAAGATGAAACTTTGATGGTTCAAAGTGGAAAGCCAGTTGCTATATTACCTACCCATAAAGATGCTCCTCGGGTCTTAATTTCAAATAGCCAGTTGGTACCTAATTGGGCAAATTGGGATCATTTTAGAGAACTTGAAGAAAAGGGTTTAATGATGTATGGACAAATGACTGCAGGTAGCTGGATTTATATTGGATCACAGGGTATTGTCCAGGGGACTTATGAAACCTATGCAGAATGTGCGCGTCAGCATTTTGGCGGGAGCTTAAAGCATACTTTAAATGTTACTGCAGGTTTAGGTGGAATGGGTGGAGCACAGCCATTGGCCATTACAATGAATGAAGGAGTTGCCCTTGTTGCAGAGGTGGAAGAGTGGCGCATTGATAAACGACTCGAGACAAGGTACCTAGATGAAAAGTTTACAGATATTGATGCATCAATTGATCGTGCTTTAAAAGCCAAAGAAAATGGAGAAGCAATTAGTATTGGAGTCTTATGCAATGCTGTTGACTTATTACAAAGATTAATCGATCGAAATATAACAGTTGATACGTTAACGGATCAAACAAGTGCACATGATCCATTGGTAGGTTATTTCCCTGAAGGAATGTCAGTTGAAAAAGCTAATGCATTGAGAGATAGTAATCCAACAGAATACGTTGATAAGAGTTATGAAACTATGGCGCACCATGTGCGTTTAATGCTTGAACTTCAAAAGAAAGGAGCAATTACCTTTGATTATGGTAATAACCTAAGAGGAAGAGCTTTGGAAAGAGGTGTGAATAACGCTTTTGATTTCCCTGGATTTGTACCTGCTTATATTCGTCCACTATTTTGTCAAGGTAAAGGTCCATTTCGTTGGGTTGCTTTGAGCGGAGACTCAGAAGATATTTATGCAACCGATAGAAAAATTCTTGAATTATTTCCTGAAGATGAGGGATTAAAGCGTTGGATTACAATGGCTCAAGATAAAATTGCATTTCAAGGTTTACCTGCTAGAATTTGCTGGATAGGCCAAGGAGCTAGGCAAAAAGCAGCACTTGCGTTTAATGAAATGGTTAGGAATGGTGAACTAAAAGCTCCTGTTGTTATCGGTAGAGATCATTTGGACACAGGTTCAGTAGCTTCGCCGAATAGAGAAACAGAAGCGATGAAGGATGGATCAGATGCTGTAGCAGATTGGCCAATTCTTAATGCTTTTGTGAATACCGCCGGTGGTGCTAGTTGGGTTAGTTTACATCATGGTGGTGGTGTTGGAATGGGATATAGTATTCACTCAGGAATGGTAATTGTTGCTGATGGAACAGATGATGCGGAGCGTCGTTTAGCAAGAGTATTGCATAACGATCCTGGGATGGGGGTTGTTCGACATGCAGATGCAGGTTATGAAATTGCAAAAGAAACTGCTAAACAACACGGTTTAGATATACTCGAAAGACTCAAATCAAAGTAATCATTAATTACGAATCATAAAAAAAGGGCTCAGTTAACTGAGCCCTTTTTTTATGAATGATAAATTCTTTAAGGTTTTGGATTTGTAGTTTTAGGTAACTCCTCTACGTCTTCAACATTTGTGTTTTGTGTAGGTGAAGCACTACCAATGGATGATGTAGATTGATAAGAAGCTGCAATCAATGAGATTACTACAATGACGATTGCTCCTATCCAAGTTATTTTCTCCACTACATCAGTAGTTTTCTCAACCCCAAAAAGTTGATTACCTTGTGAGAAGTTGGAAGCTAATCCTCCACCTTTTGGGTTTTGTACCAATATGATTAACATCAATAATATGGCAACAATAATGGCTAATATTAATATCCAAGTC
>JAURNR010000042.1 GCA_030830065.1 Bacteroidota bacterium
GCATAATCTCGCTCCCGAGGCTCGTATGGTGGCTGATTGGTATAAACAATAATCAGTATTCCTGTGAATATGAACATGGTCATGATTAACCAAAAATCTTTTTTCTTCTTTCCATATTGGAATACTAAACCAAGTAAACCCAAAATTAATGGCAAGAAATAGTATGCATTTCTTGCTTTCTGATTATTGTAGAAATCAGGTAACTCATCGACATCACCTACTATCCAATTATCAATAAATGGAATTCCACTATACCAATTTCCATCTAATTGAGTATTTCCTGAAGTTGCTTGCTGATCGTTGAACCTTCCAACAAAATTCCACATGAAATACCTCAAATACATGTACCTAATTTGATAATTAACAAAGAAAGTCATGTTGTTTGAGAAGGATGGTATTTGATAATTCAATAACTGAAGTTGATATCTTTCTTGCTGAGTTAACGTTTGTTGACGAGCTTTTTGATTTAAACGATCAATCTCAGTCTGAACATCATCCATTCCCCCATATAAACGATAACCACGAGCATCGTTTGGCTTTCCACTTCGACCCATTCGAGGAAATAATGTATTGTAATCATCGGGGACACCATTTCCGTCAATATCAACAGCTTCAAAAGTTGGTTCAATTATATCGCCGCCTTTTTCATATTTCTCATCTGATTTGAAATAACGCGTTCCCTTCTTATTATAGCCCGTTTGCGGAGCATTAAAATATGGTCCATATGCTAATGGACGATCACCGTATTGCTCACGAGTTATGTATCCATAAAATTTGTAAGGATCTTCAGGATTATTCATATCGATAGCAGTATTTGCCATGGATCGAATAATTACCATCGCATAAGAGGAATATCCAAAAATGATAAATCCTACAGATAGAATAATCACATTGAGATTATGCATTTGTCTTTTGTGCGTGTAATGTACTAAATAAATAACTGCTGCAAATACTATCGCAACTGCAAATATTGCTCCCGAATAAAATGGCATTCCCATACCATTCACAAACGCTTTATCCAAATTAGCTATCAACCATGGAATTCCTGGATATATAATTTTCATTACTACTGCCAACGCAACTGCAGCAGCACCAAGAGTTATAATTACTCCATTCCTAGTAACCGTATATTTTTTGAAATAATACGCCAAACAAACAGTAGGGATTACAAGTAAGTTCAACATGTGCGTACCTAGTGCCAATCCAATCATAAATGCAATAAATACAATCCAGCGATCGGTGTATTTATTATCATCCATTTTATACCATTTAAGAACCGCCCAAAATGTTAGTGAGGTAAAGAATGAACTCATCGCATATACCTCTGCTTCCACAGCACTGAACCAAAATGTATCAATAAAGGTGTTTGTTAATGCGGCAATAATACCTGCACCGTAGATTAAAATGTTTCTTGAATCATTATCCTCTTCAACAAGTTTGTCGGCAAAATAGGTTGTTATCCAATAGGTAAACATTACCGCTCCTGCAGATGATACCGCAGATAACATATTAATCCAGAATCCAACCGCGGTTGGATCAGACGCTAACAATGAAAACAGCCTACCCACCATAAGGAAAAATGGTGCTCCGGGAGGGTGTACTACTTGAAGTTTATAAGCTGCTGAAGCGAATTCACCGCAATCCCACAAGCTCACTGATGGCTCTAATGTTAAAGTGTAGACCACTAAGGCTACCAAGAACATCAACCATCCAATAATTACATTCAGTTTTGTAAAGGAACGCATGTTTATTAATTTCTAAATTTTATAAAAGGCGAAAATACGCGATAGATTAACCAATTGAAAATGAAATTTTATCAATTGCCGTTTGAATACGATTTATTATATAATCTCTTCCTATCAAAGCAATCATTTCCCAAATAGGTGCACCTACACCTTGTCCAGAAACTACTACTCGTAATGGTTGAAGCAATGAGCCTGGTTTTTCTCCGTGATTTTCACACACTTCTTTAAAAGCATTTTCATATTCATCAGAAGTTGCAGTATCCGATAATGTTTGAAATTTATTGGCAATGTCTCCGAGAATAGGGTTAGTATTCTCTTTCCACTTTTTTTGAATCACCACTTGATCATATTCTATTGGGTCTTCAAAGAAATACTTTCCTTGCAACACAATATCCCTAGCAAATTGAACCTTCTCTCTCATCAAAACAATTACTGACTCAATATACTCCTGACATGCATCAAATCCGTGTTCATTAATTATTGGAGCAATCATTTCATATACTTCGGATGGGCTCTTCTTTTGAAGATATTGCTGATTAAACCAATAAGCCTTCTGTACATCGAACTTAGCCCCACTTTTACTCACACGTTCAAGTGAAAATGCTTCAATCAGTTCTTCAATTGTAAATAATTCTCGATTATCTGAAGGGTGCCAACCCAACATAGCTAACATGTTGGCAACAGCCTCAGGAAAATAACCTGCCTCTTTATAACCAGAACTTTTATCTCCTGTTTTTGGATCATTCCAATCTAAAGGAAAAACCGGAAATCCTAATCTATCCCCATCTCTCTTACTCAATTTTCCATTACCTTCAGGTTTTAATAACAATGGTAAATGAGCAAATTCAGGCATTGACTCTTCCCAGCCCAAAAACTTATAAAGCATCACATGCAATGGGGCACTTGGTAACCATTCCTCACCGCGAATAACGTGTGAAATTCCCATTAGATAGTCATCCACAACATTCGCTAAATGGTAAGTTGGCATTCCATCAGCTTTGAGCAAAACTTTATCATCCATTTGACCCGTACTTACCACTACCCAACCGCGCACAATATCATGAAATCTCACTTCTTCTTTGCGAGGAAGTTTGATTCTAATCACATAGTCATCACCATTATTAAGTCTTGTTTGAACCTCATCAGCAGATAGTGTTAAACTGTTTTTCATTGACATTCTGCTTACCGAATCGTAGGCTGGCTGCATTTTACTTGCCTCCAAACGCTTTCTCATTTGATCCAACTCGTCTGAAGTATCAAACGCATAATATGCTAAACCTTCTTTAACAAGTTGTTCAGCATACTGCCTGTACATAGGTTTACGCTCGCTTTGTCTGTATGGTGAATGTGGGCCTCCCTGATCGGGCCCCTCGTGAATTTCCATTCCTAACCATGACAAACTTTCTTTTATATACGCCTCTGCTCCTGGAACAAACCTTGTTTGGTCTGTGTCTTCCAATCTCAGAATCATGGTTCCGTTATGCTTCTTAGCAAATAAAAAGTTATACAAAGCTGTTCTTACCCCACCTATGTGCAAAGGGCCTGTTGGGCTTGGAGCAAATCTTACTCTTACTGGTATTGACATTTTTTAAAGTGATTCTTTAACTATTTGAGAAATCAATTTGCCATCAGCCTTTCCTCCTAAAACTTTCATAGCCTCTGGCATTACCTTACCCATAGCTGCTGGCCCAGAAACACCAAGATCAGTCACAATCTTCTGGATAATTGAACGAACTTCACTAGCGTCCATCTGTGCCGGTAAATATTCTTCGATATATTTTAGTTCGGATTTTTCAGTATCTGCAAGATCATCACGACCTTGTTGCTCATAAATTTCAATTGAGTCTTTTCTTTGTTTTGCCAACTTTTGAAGCGCCTTTATGTAACTCCCCTCTGTTACTGAACTTCCGCCCTCTGCGGTTTGCAATAGCAAAAATGCACTCTTAATACCTCTTAGTGCTCTCAGACGATCGCTATCCTTAGCTTTCATCGCTTCTTTTATACCCTCATTGATTTTATCTGCCAATGTCATGAGTGCAAAGATACAACGAACTTTTGAGGCAAAAAGCCTCAAATCAATAGTTTAATTAGCTAGATAAATAGCCAAAACACGAGAATAATCCTCTTTTTGAATAGATTTTGTTACTAAATCAGTTAAAGTTCCATTCTGCAAATCTTCTTTTGCCTTTTCAATTTGAGCTTCTTTTGGCCATTCTAATAGTGAAGAAATTTTCCCCAAAACATTTGCAGAAATTATAGTGCTTCCCTTTAGGGAAACAGGTAGTGCATCATAGCCAATTGTCGCTTGCATCGGCTGTTTTAGTTCAAATAATGAAGGGGTATTAGATCTCGAATACCAACTCCCTCCTAAACGACCCACTAGGTTGATTTTATGTTGATCTATTTTTCCTTCATCGTTGAGTATAGCTTCATCAATATGTAGTTTTTCTACTTGACAAATAACAATATTCCCTGCGCCACCTCCGGTGCCCATCTCTTTAATTTCAATAACCCTACATTCTATTTGAACCGGAGATTCCTTTACTCGAAAGGGTTTGACCAAATCAGATTTTACCGCAGTAAAACCAGCCTTATCGAATTCACTAATTCCTTTATCCCAAGGTGCAGCGGCAACATTCATTTTTTCCACTATTTCATGATTTACCATATTAATTACCACTTCCGGGACTTGCTTTACATTCAGTAAAGTATCTTTAGGTAAACCTGTACGACCACTATTATTGGGTGCAAAAATTAAGATTGGCGGATTGGCACTAAAAACATTGAAAAAACTAAAAGGTGCCAAATTTGGAACCCCCTCAGAATCTATTGTACTAGCAAAACATATAGGGCGTGGTGCAACACTACCAATTAAAAATTGATGTAATTGTGGAATTGGTATTTCTCCTGGAATAATTGTTTTCATAATAAATTACTTTAGGGTGTGCCCCATTTTTAACTTTTTCGTATCCAAATATTTTGCGTTGTGTGGATTTGCAGGAATTTGTAATGGGACATTATCTACAATTTCCAACCCATACCCAATTAACCCTGTTCTTTTTCTTGGATTATTACTCATTAATCTCATTTTTCTCACCCCTAGGTCTCGTAAAATTTGAGCGCCAATACCGTAATCTCTCTCATCCATATTAAAACCAAGTTTTATATTCGCTTCTACTGTATCCAAACCCTGTTCTTGCAATTTGTATGCTTTTAGCTTGTTTAACAAACCAATTCCTCGACCTTCTTGGTTCATATATACGATAACTCCCTTTCCCTCTTTTTCAATTAATTCCATTGCCTTTTTCAATTGTTCACCACAATCACATCGGCAACTACCAAATATATCTCCTGTTAAACAACTTGAATGTACTCTCACTAAAATCTCTTCATCTTCGCTCCAAGTACCTTTAATCAATGCAAGATGGTCTTGATTATTATCTTTTTGTTTGAATGCCACTAAATCAAAATCTCCCAGTTGGGTAGGCATTTGAATAGAGATTTCTCGTTTTATTAAACTCTCATGCTTGACTCTATATTCTATCAATTGTTCAATACTAATAATTTTTAAATTGAACTTTTTTGATACTTCAATTAAATCTGGAAGACGAGCCATTGTACCGTCTTCGTTTAGAATTTCAACAATACAACCAGCTGGCTCAAATCCAGCCATTCTAGATAAATCAATGGCCGCTTCTGTATGTCCGGCTCTACGCAATACTCCTTCAGATTTAGCCTTAAGTGGAAAAATATGTCCCGGTCTACCCAATTCATTCTTATCTATATCTTCATCAATCAGGGCTAAAATTGTTTTGGATCTATCATGGGCGGAAATACCCGTTGTGCAGCCGTTGCCTAAAAGATCAACAGACACTGTAAAAGCGGTCTCATGAGTAGCTGTATTCTTACCAACCATCATCTCCAACCCTAAATCATCACAACGCTCTTCTGTTAAAGGTACACAAATTAAACCCCGTCCTTCTTTCGCCATAAAATTCACCAACTCAGGAGTCATATTTCTTGCTGCAGTTAAGAAATCCCCTTCATTTTCTCGATCTTCATCATCAACTACAATCACCACCTTCCCATCTTTAATATCCTGTATTGCCTCTTCAATTGTATTTAACGTAAACGATTCGTTACTCATACTACAAATGTACAATGCCTTTTGTCCAAAAATTGAAGATTCTTTGCCATTTCGTTTCAAATTCCCATTCTATCGGATAAACATTAGCATATTTGTACTAAATGAAGCGAAGTTTGATTATAGCAGAAATACAAACCCAATTTAAATTATTAAAAGATGAACTAAAACAAGAATTATTAGATCTACAATTATCATTACAGCAAGAAACAAAAAGTAGTATGGGCGACAAATATGAAACCCAGCGGGAAATGATTCAACAAGAAATTTCGAGAAACCTAGAACAGCTAGCAGTTCTTGATGATCAATTACTTGTTTCTGAGTTAAATCCAAAATTGGACACAATACAAAATGGAAATATTGTAGAACTCATTCTTAACAAACAGACTATTCTTATATTTATTGGTGTTTCCATTGGTAACGTAAAATATGAGAATACATCAATTATAAAGACTATATCCCTAGACTCACCTTTAGGTAAGTTGTTAATTGGAAAGAAAAAGGGTGATAAAATAATACTGAATCAAAACCCATATTTAATTCAAGATTGTTATTAGAAATAACAAAGCAATGAATCACACAATTTCAGAAATTGGAAAAATACAATCCTCGTTTGTAGAAGGAGGATCATTTAATATTAACGAACGTAAAATTATCCTTAAACGTTTAAAATCGGTAATAAAAATTAATGAATCATCCATTCTAAAAGCACTCAACAATGACTTAGGCAAATCTGAGTTTGAGGCTTTTTCTTCAGAGGTTGGATTCTTATATCAAGAAATAAATTTAGCATTAAAAAATCTTGCATATTGGGCTTCAGAAAAGAAAATAATTAGTTCAATTTCTTTATTTCCATCAAGTTCAAAGATTCAATACGTTCCATTTGGAAAGGCCCTCATTATTGCGCCTTGGAATTATCCCTTTCAATTAACTATTGCGCCAATGATAGCGGCCATATCAGCTGGCAACCCTGTATTGTTAAAACCATCTGAAATCACTCCAGATACTGCCGAATTAATCAAACAATTGATTCATGAAAATTTCGAGGCAAAAATTGCTCGTGTTGTATTAGGAGAAGGCAAGACTTTAATCCCCAAAATTTTTGAGGAGTACAATCCAAATATTGTGTTTTTTACCGGAAGCACTCAAGTAGGAAAAATAATTGCAACGCAAGCAGCAGAAAAATTAATACCCAGCATTTTAGAACTTGGAGGAAAGAGTCCATGTATCATAGACAAAACCGCTTCATTAGATGTCGCTGTAAAGAGAATTGTTTTTGGAAAGTGTTTAAATGCCGGACAAACCTGTGTGGCACCAGATTATTTTATTGTCCACAAGGATATTCAAAAAGATTTCATCCTAAAATATAAAGAAGTAGTAACAGAGTTTTATGGCGATAATGGAGGATTAGACAATCCAAATTATACAAGAATTATTAATGAAAATCACTTCAATAGATTAGTGAATTTACTTAAAGGGACTGAAATATTAATCGGGGGAAACTATGCAAAAGAGAAATTAAAAATAGAACCTACTCTTGTCAAGGCCCAATTAGATTCTCCAATAATGCAGGAAGAGATTTTTGGACCAATTTCACCGGTTTTTACTTTCAATAAAGAGGAAGATATTGTAAATATTGTTTCAAAAAACGCAAATCCTTTGAGCCTTTATTTATTTGCAAATAACAAAAAGCTTGAGGAAAATATCCTTCAAAAAATCTCATTTGGTGGCGGGTCAATTAATAATACACTGATGCATATTGTAGAACCTGAGCTTCCTTTTGGTGGAATTGGGAATTCCGGAAATGGCGCATATCACGGAAAATATGGATTTCATGCTTTTTCACATAAAAGAAGTGTTGTGAAAACGGGAACCTGGTTCGACTTAAAACAGAAATACCCTCCACACTCGAAAAGTGCATTAAAATTGGTTAAATGGTTATTGAAATAGCTTAGTAACTCAGTAAATAAGACATTTTGTCAAATACCTTATCGGCATTTGGAAGCATAACAGATTCCATGCCCATGTTTAATGGAACAGCAGGTATATCCTCACTACCTATAGTTTGAACAGGTGCATCAAGATGCTGAAAACAATCTCTAGAAACTCGGCCTGCTAAGGATTCAGCAAAACTATTGGTAATAGTTTCTTCTGTTATTATAAGGAGTTTTCCATGCTTTTTTGCTAAGTCATACACTCCTGACTTATCATAAGGTGCGAGCGTACGCAGATCAAATATTTCAACTTTACCTTCTAATTTTTTCGCAGCATTTAATGCCCAATATACTCCCATACCATAAGTAACAACACCAATGGTTTCGCCGTTCTCCAAGTAGTCAGTTGAGCAATTTAAAACGGTTCGTCCTTTTCCAAAAGGAATTACATAATCTTCGGAAGGTTCAGGTGTTTTGGCCATCTCAGTACCAGGAACTTTACTCCAATAAAGACCTTTATGTTCAAACATCACCACAGGGTTAGGGTCATGAAAAGCCGATTTCATTAGACCTTTCATATCTGCGGCAGTGCTCGGGTATGCTATTTTTATACCTTTAATTGGAAGAATACTGCTCTCTACGGTTCCTGAATGATATGGACCGCCGCCACCATAGGCACCTGTAGGCACTCTTATTATACTTGATACTGGATATTTCCCCATCGATAAATAAGAGCTCTTTGATAATTCGGTTACCAGTTGATTTACACCAGGCCAGATATAATCTGCAAATTGAATTTCTACAATTGGTTTTAATCCAACCGCACTCATTCCAGCCGTACTTCCAACAATATATGCCTCTTGTATTGGAGTATTGAATATTCTGTTTTTACCATACTTATCAGCTAAAGTTGCGGCCTCACGAAAAACACCTCCTAATCTGTGTCCAACATCCTGACCATAAAGCAAAGCTTCAGGATGAGACTTTAATATTTCATCAACTGCAAACAATGCCGCGTCAACCATTACCACGGGCTCCCGTCCTTCTGGAGAACGTTCTCCTTTTTCTTCTATTATATCAGTAGGAGCTTCAATATGGTCCCACAACGACTCAGGTTTTGGCTCTTCCGCAGCAACGGCTTTTTCAAATGCTAACTCAACCACTTTTTGGGCTTCAGCAGTTATGGCGTCTAGAGTAGAATCTGTCTCTGCCAAACTCAAAAGCAACTTATACAATCGAGGCAATGGATCTATACGTTCATGTTTTTCTAAATCATCTCTGTACCATTCACTTCTAACACCGCTCGTATGGTGACCTAGTAATGGAACTTTAACATGTACTAGTAATGGTTCTCTTTTTTCACGTACCATCTCAATAGCACGCTTCATTTCATCATGACATTGTACAAAGTCAGAGCCATTAATACGTATTCTTCTGAGGCCTTTAAATCCAAGTCCATATTCGAACGCGTCCATAGCTCTCATTTCATCGCCAGAAGCAGAAATTCCCCAATCATTATCTTGAACTAAATAAATAATTGGTAACTTATGTAGTACTGCCATTTGCATTGCTTCAGCAACTTCACCTTCTGTTACAGAGCCATCACCCAAGGAACAGACAACCACTGGCTTTTCAGCACCTTTTAATAAGTTGTGATCTTCCTTATATTTAATACCATGAGCCGCACCTGTAGCGGGAATTGCTTGCATCCCCGTGGCCGAGCTTTGATGTGGCATCTTGGGCATATTTGGGCGGTTTAGGGATGGATGAGAGTAATAAGTTCTACCACCAGAAAAAGGGTCTTCAGCTTTCGCTAATAACTGTAGCATTAATTCATATGGGTCCATTCCCATCGTAAGAAGCATACTTTCATCGCGATAATAAGGATATACATAATCTACTGGTTTTAGATGCATACCAGTTGCAATTTGAATTGCTTCATGTCCCTTTGAAGTACTATGCACATATTTTGTGATACTACGATTATCATCGTAGATTTTTGCCATTGCTCTTGCGGTTTGCATCAAGCGCCAAGCCTCCATTAATACCTTTTTCTCGACCATTTGGGACTGCAATTTTACAAAATAATCAGCCAATAGCCCTTCAAATTGGACTAAAAGTATTCATTTTTAGTATTAATTGAATCCGTAAGCAGTAACTCACAAAAATATTTAATCATTATATTGCATGCTACTAAGATTTATGAGAAAATTATTACTCTTAATTTTATTGGTTCTCACACGATTCGACGCATTCGCTCAGGTACCGCTCATTGAAGGTTTTGTTAAATCTAAAATTGGGGGTAATCCCATACCAAATGTTGCAGTTGTTAATCGATTTTCAAACACTTTAGCTATTACCGATGAAGAGGGAAAATTTGAACTAGAAAGATCTTCTGTTGAAAGGGAGGTTTTATATTTAAAAATTGGAGATTTATCTCAACGTATAGAGTATAAGGAAGATGCTAGTCCATGGGTGATTTTTATTTCTTATGAGACAAATCAACCTAAAGAAATTGATCGAATTGGAACTGTTACTATTAAACAAAATCGATTAAAAGAAAAACTAAAAGAGTCTCCTCTTACCATAGAAAGCATGTCGGCTCAAAGCATTAAAGCTACCCCAGCTTCAGACTTCTACGAGGCATTAGGCCATTTAAAGGGAGTAGATGTAACTGCAGCTTCATTAGGTTTTAGGATTGTTAATACAAGAGGCTTTAATTCTACATCACCCGTAAGAACATTGCAAATTATTGATGGAGTTGATAATCAAAGTCCAGGTTTAAATTTCTCACTAGGAAACTTTTTAGGTGCCTCCGAACTAGATGTTGCTAATCAAGAGATCATAGTTGGTGCAAGTAGTGCGTTTTACGGTCCAGGTGCATTTAACGGTGTTATCAGTTTAACAACAAAAGATTTATGGAAGACACCAGGTTTTAGTTATAAATTTAAAGTTGGAGAAAGACAACTCATGGAAAACTCATTGAGATACGCCAAAGTATTTCAAAATAAAGATAAGCAAGACATCTTCGGCTTTAAGTTGAACTTTTTTTATTTGAAAGCGTATGATTGGGTTGCAGACAATGATGATCCCATATATGGAAGTGCAGTAAACCGGGATAATCCCGGAGGTTATGATGCTGTGAATAAGTACGGTGATGAAATATTGAGGCCTGGAGAATATGATCAAACCTCATTAACCGGCATGTTTCAAACCCCTGGGTTAAATAGATACTACAGAGATGGATACTGGGAAAGTGATATTGTTGACTACAATACTTATAACTTAAAAACATCAGCTACTTTAGCGTTCAAGCCATTTAAGGATAAAACAAAAGAGTTTATTTATCAAACTAATTTTGGAATGGGTACAACCGTTTATCAGGGTGATAACCGGTATAGTCTAAATGATATTAAATTTTTTCAAAACAGATTAGAATTTAAACATAAAAACGGTTTCTTCAGAGTATATGCTACACATGAAGATGCAGGAAACACATATGATGCGGTATTCACAGCATTGATAATGCAGGAACTTACGAAACCGTCAGACTTGTGGGGAGGTGATTATTACAATTATTATTATTCTAAAATTGCTAGTCGAGTAAAGTCGCTTCCAGGCTATGATCCAAACTTATTTCCAGCCGATGATACTGCGTATTTCAGAAAAATGGTAAATGATGTTCTTGCAAATAATAAAGACTTATTACATCAATGGCATCAAGAAACTAGAGACAAAGCAAATAGTGCGAATGACTATCGCGGTTTCCCTCATTCATTTGGTGAAACTGTTAATCGTTTTGATCCAGGAACAACTCGCTTCGATTCATTAAAAAATGCTGTGACCAGTCGCAAGAGTTTTGGTGAAGGGGGAAGTGGGTTCTACGATAAGAGCGCGCTGTATAATGTTCAATTCGAACATCGTTTTCATTGGAAATCCGCCCAACAATTAATTTTAGGGGGTAGCGGAAGATTATACACACCGAATAGTGCTGGAACTATTTTTTCAGATACTAACGGCCGTGTAATTCAGAACTATGAAGCTGGTGCTTATGTTGGATATGAAAAACGTTGGGATAGAAATCGTTGGAAATTAAATGCTACAGTTCGTACTGATAAAAATGTCAACTTCCCCGCTGTAGTTTCACCTGCCTTATCCTTAGTTTACACACCAGATAGGACAACATTTTACCGTCTATCAGTAAATCGTGGAGTAAGAAATCCAACATTAGCAGATCAATACCTTTACTATAATGTAGGTCGAGCAATACTATTAGGTAATTTAAACGGTTATCAAAATTTAGTAACCTTAGAATCCTTGAATGACTATTTCTTGATTGCTAATCCAAGTTTAAGTTTGCTTAAATATTTCGATGTAAGCCCAGTTGTGCCTGAAAAAGTACAAAGTATTGAATTAGGGTATAAATCCTTTTTAATAGATAATAAATTAAATATTGATGCGAGCGGATATTTTAGTCAATATGAAGATTTCATAGGTTACACCATTGGATTTGACCCATACATAGAACCTACAATTAAAAAAATTATTGGAGGTCAAGTTTATCGAATAGCAACTAACGCAAGAAGTACTGTTTTAACATCTGGTTTTTCTGCAGGACTGAATTATTTTGCTGGAGACTACTACACATTTGGATTTAATTACAGCTACAATCAATTATTTAAACAAGATGAAAATGACCCAATTATTCCAGCATTTAACACACCTACAAATAAGTTAAATGTAAGTTTTTCGGCAAGTGATTTTCCTATTAAGGAAACTAAACATTGGTCTTTTAATATTAACTATAAATGGGTTCAAGGATTCTTGTTTGAGGGTTCACCTCAATTTACTGGTAAAATTAACTCATATTACTTGCTTGATTTAATGATCGCGAAAGAGATTCCAGACTATAATATGCAGTTAAAACTTGGTGCATCTAACCTCACAAACAATATGGTCATGCAGGTATATGGTGGACCCAGAATTGGAAGAATGGCTTATTTTAGTTTATTATTTGACCTTGAAGATAAATAACTCTAATTGTTAATTTATCAATGCAATTACCTAATTTCGAATACAACTCAACAAAACTAAATCAATTAAATATGAAAAAAACATTACTCCTTTTGAGTCTATTTGTGTTTATGGGTAGCATCTTAAAAGCCCAAACACGTTATGTAGACAACATCTTCA
Source organism: Bacteroidota bacterium (assembly GCA_030830065.1). Taxonomy (GTDB): domain Bacteria; phylum Bacteroidota; class Bacteroidia; order NS11-12g; family UBA955; genus VMCP01. The sequence continues at coordinate 13,017 of JAURNR010000042.1, forward strand.
CGGATGCCGACATTTACGTGGAGAAAGATGTTAAGTACTCTGAAAACTACACGGTTTTATTTGGAGATGCTGACACTGTAACACCCGGTTTTCAACCTGTGCTTCAAAATCTATTAATGGATATTTATGTTAGTGACAACGATACTGTTTCCACTAAACCATTAATTATTTTAATGCATTCTGGAAGTTTTCTTCCTCGTTACATAAACAACACACCTACTGGATATAAGGATGATAGCTCTATGGTAGCAATGTGCATGGAGTTTGCTAAAAAAGGATATACAGTAGCTTCTATGAGCTATAGAATGGGTTGGGATCCGAGATCATTAGATGAAACTGTTCGTAGAAGTACCATTATCAATGCTGCATACAAAGGTGTACAAGATGTAAGTGCTTGTATCCGTTGGTTTAAAGATGAATACTTATTTGGGAACCTCTACGGTATTGATACTACAATGATAGTAGTTGGCGGACAAGGAACAGGTAGTTATATGTCTGCAGCTTTTGCTAGTTTAGATGACCAAGCAGAAATTAAAATTAATAAATTCCGTGACCCAACTACAGGTGACCCAATGGTTAACGATGTAGTATGGGGAGATCGTCATGGTTATGGTGGATATCCAGGTTACAACGTAGAAAACAACACCGGACATACTACAGAAGCCGCTTTAGCTTTTGGTATTGGTGGTGCTTTGGGAGATACTAGTTGGATGGATGCAGGTGAAATTCCGTTCATTTGGGCACATTCTGTTTATGATCCTTTTGCCCCTTACACTACGGGTATGGTAAATGTACCCGGTACTACTTTACAAGTAGTTGAGGTTTCTGGAGGTTATGATATCATGAAACGCTGTGAATCTTTAGGTAATACTGCTCCATACAAAGGAAAAATCATGGATGCCTACACGACAGAAATTAATAAAGTAAATGATGGTATAGATGGATTGTACCCGTTTGTTGGTGTGCAAAATGCATCTGGTCCATATGAATGGTATGATACAATGGCCATTAAACAATTGCCATCACCTCCGTATGATGTTAACGCCATTTTAGGTGGTATCAAAGCTTCAAATCCTTTACATAGTAAAATGAGAGCAATGAAATTTATTGATACCATCACGAACTACTTTGCACCAAGAATTGCAATTTCTTTAGGATTAATTGAAACAATGGGTATTTCTAAGGAAAATTTAGCGAGCAACGTTACGGTGGCTCCTAACCCTGCTACAAACCAACTAATCATTCATAACAACTGGGAAAATAACGACTTAACAAAAGTTGTTATTAATAATATGAACGGGCAACAAGTTTTAGACTTAGAAGTGCAAGGGGCTCATAATGTTTATCAAATAAATCTAACACCAGGCATATATATGGTAGGAATGGAATTCCAAAATGGAATTGGTTCTACTAAGCTGGTAGTGAAATAAAAGAACTTTACATATCACAATAATAGAAAAGGGCCTTGTAGGCCCTTTTCTATTGGTTTAAAAAGTGGTATTTTTGCACTTCTAAAAAATTGTTAGTCATTTCATGTACAAAACATTAGCGCAGATGAATTGGCCCGAAATTGAAAAAGAAATTCTTCAGTTTTGGGAAGAGAAAGGAATCTTCCAAAAAAGTATTAGTGGTCGGTCTGCAAATCGCTCATTTACCTTCTTTGAAGGTCCCCCATCAGCTAATGGAATGCCAGGCATACACCATGTTATGGCACGAGCAATGAAAGATATTTTCTGTCGATACAAAACCCAACAAGGTTTTAGAGTAGAGCGTAAAGGAGGATGGGACACACATGGATTACCCATTGAACTTCAGGTTGAAAAGAGATTAGGAATTCGAAAAGACGATATCGGAACCAAAATTTCTGTTGCCGATTATAATAAAGAATGTAGAACAGATGTCCTTAAGTTTAAGGATACTTGGGATGATCTCACTCAAAGAATTGGTTACTGGGTTGACCTAGATAATCCTTATGTGACATACGAAAATGATTACATCGAAACTCTTTGGTCCTTGTTAAAAAAACTATATGACAAAGGATTCTTGTACAAAGGGTATACTATTCAACCTTATTCACCTGCTGCCGGTACGGGATTGAGTTCACACGAATTAAACCAACCTGGTACATACCAAAATGTTAAAGACACTACAGTTGTAGCCCAGTTTAAAAAAGAAGGAACAGAAAATGAATATTTCATTGCTTGGACAACCACACCCTGGACTTTACCAAGTAATACCGCCTTGGCCGTAGGAGCAAAAATTGAGTACGCAGATGTAGAGACTTATAATCCTTATACTGGACAACAAATAATTGTCACCCTCGCGAAAGACTTAATTCATAAGTACTTTAACGCAGAGAATGAGAATATTCCTTTTGATGACTACAATTTAGGTGATAAACAAATACCTTGGCGAGTAACTCAAACAACAAAAGGTAAAGACTTAGAAGGAACGAAATACGAACAATTACTACCATATGTGCAACCTACAGACGGCGATGCTTTCCGTGTAGTAATAGGAGATTTTGTTAGTACGGAGGACGGTACAGGTATAGTACACCTGGCACCAAGTTTTGGAGCAGATGACTTTAGAACATGTAAACAAAACGGTATAGGAAGTTTAACTCTTGTAAACAAGGAAGGAAAGTTTGTTGACGAAGTAGTTGATTTTGCCGGTGAATTTGTAAAAGAAGCCTACTTATCAGAAGAGGAAAAATCTTTAGAAATCAAAAAACAGGGTCGTGATAAATACCTCAGTGTAGACGAAAGAATTGCAATCAAACTAAAAACAGGAAATAAAGCTTTTAAGGTTGAGCGTTACGAACACTCTTATCCTCATTGTTGGAGGACTGATAAACCAATCTTGTATTATCCTTTAGAAAGTTGGTTTATTAAAACAACAGCAGTTAAAGATCCATTGGTTGAATTAAATAAAACCATCAATTGGAAGCCAAAAAGCACCGGTGAAGGTAGATTTGGCAATTGGTTAGAGAACTTAGTAGATTGGAATTTAAGTCGCTCTAGATATTGGGGTACTCCATTACCTATTTGGCGTACCGAAGATCAAAGTGAAGAAACTTGCATTGGTAGTATCGAGCAACTAGTTGATGAAATCGAGAAGGCGAATAGCAGTTTAGGACTTAAGCAATCTGTAGATAAAAAAACCTTTGACCTGCATCGTCCTTTTGTTGATGATATTACATTAGTTAGTGCTTCGGGCAAACCAATGAAAAGAGAAAGTGACTTGATTGATGTTTGGTTTGATAGTGGTGCTATGCCATATGCACAATGGCACTGGCCTTTCGAAAATGAGGATATTTTTAAATCTAATTTCCCGGCTGATTTTATTGCTGAAGGCGTGGATCAAACTAGAGGTTGGTTCTTTACATTACATGCTCTTGGTGTTATGCTGTTCGATAGTGTTGCATTTAAAAACGTTATTGCCAATGGGCTCGTATTAGACAAAAATGGTAATAAAATGAGTAAACGTTTAGGCAATGCTATAGACCCGTTTACCACTATCGATAAATTTGGAGCTGATGCCGTTCGTTGGTATATGTCTACTAATTCACAGCCATGGGACAATCTAAAATTCGATTTAGATGGTGTTCAAGAATCACAACGCAAATTTTTAGGAACTCTCTACAATACTTATGGTTTCTTTGCTATTTATGCTAACATAGATAATTACCAATTTAACCCTAATAGAATAATTGATAAAGAAAATCGTAGTGAGTTAGACCGTTGGATTATGAGTAAATTAAACTCATTAGTAAAGGAAGTTACTGATTCATTGAATGATTACGACCCTACCAAAGGATCTAGATTAATTGAAGAGTTTGTTGGTGAAGAATTAAGTAATTGGTTTGTTCGACTTTCGAGAAGGGTTTTCTGGAAGGGAGAATTAAATAAAGATAAACTTGCTGCTTATGATACTCTTTTTACTTGCCTCAATACGCTATCAAAAATTATTGCGCCAGTAGTGCCGTTTTTCTCTGATTGGTTATTTCGTGCGTTAAATACACATAGTATTGATCAAGGCAGCGAAGTTGAATCTGTACACTTAACAGATTGGCCTAAAGTTGAAAGTAGTTGGATTGATATTAATCTAGAATCTAGAATGGCCCGAGCACAGTTAGTTAGTAGTTTGGTCTTATCTCTTCGCAAAAAAGAAAAAATTAAAGTTCGTCAACCCCTTCAGAAAATTTTAATTCCTATTTTAAATTCTACCATGGAAAAAGAATTAGATGCCATTCAACATATAATTCTTTCGGAAGTGAATGTTAAGGAAATTGAATTTTTATCGGCCGATAATCAATTGTTGGTCAAAAAAGTAAAACCTAACTTCAAGGTCTTAGGTAAAAAACTTGGTCCTAAAATGAAGGTGGTTGGACAAGCAATTCAATCGTTAAACAAAGAGCAGATACAAACACTTGAATCTGATGGAAAACTTCAATTAACCATTGAAAATGAGTCATTTGAAATTCTAATAGATGAGGTTGAATTAACCACTCAGGACATGCCAGGATGGTTGGTTAGTACTGACGGGGATACCACAGTTGCACTAGACATAAACATTACTAATGCCTTAAAACAAGAAGGTATTGCTCGTGAAATGGTTAACAGAATTCAGAACCTTAGAAAAGAACTCGGTTTTGAAGTTATTGATCAAATTAAAATCGAATATTCTGGCGACTCCGAGCTACAAGAAAGTGTACAAAACCACACTCAATACATTGCTTCTGAGGTACTTGCGTCTAGTATTTCGTTTAACGATTCAGTAGCCGAACATGAAACAGAAGTATACGAAAAACCCCTATTTTTGAAAATTATAAA
>JAURNR010000043.1 GCA_030830065.1 Bacteroidota bacterium
AAGGTATTATTTCATTAAGCTGGGAAAAAGTATCACTTAGTTTTCCTTTCGTCCTTTCGAAATAAATCAGATTCTATATATTTAAAAAAACCGTTAAACTATAACAGTATAACGGTTTTATCATTTTACTTGCTCCCCCTCTTGGGCTCGAACCAAGGACCCTCTGATTAACAGTTCCCAAAACGAACTTTTTTCTTTGATCGAATCTCTACGTATCTCAGTCATATTGTGCTCTGATGCCTTTTAACAATTAATGTTCAGAAGTTGCACGTAAACTCTGAATAACTCCCTTGTCGTATCCGAGCTCTGGGTGCAATTTTGGGAATGGGTACAAAATCAGACAATTATGACGATCACATTTAGGTTTCACAATCATATTCGAAAGGACGGTACACGCCAACTTCTTGTCCGACTTAGAGCAAGAGATCAAGAGGCTAATGTTCCTATTGATGGGTTGTTGATCGAGGAAAAATATTGGAGTAAGGCTACCCAATTAGTGTCGGTTAAGCATCCGATGCATACGATCTTTAATAATAAACTGGTAGAATACCATCAGAAGATTAAGACTGTACAAACCTTATATAACACCAAGGAGATAGATTTTGAACAGGCCAAGCTAATGATCAACGCAAAAAGCGCGGTGGATTCAATAGCAACGTATATCGATATCTATTGTCAGTATAAGTCAGGACAGTGGCATCGAAATACGAGCTGTGCTCTGAACGGTTTGAATAAATATGCAGGTCTTAACAAGGAGGAACTTCAATTCGAAGACGTTAACCGAGTTAATATCTTGAAAATGCGATCTGCAATGCTTGAAAAGGGGAGGCAGCCAGATACTTTTAATTCTTATTTGGCACATATAAAGGCAGTTTACAACTTGGCACTACTTGATAAGGTGATCTACAGGCAATTTGGCTTTGAAAGGTTATGGTTAAAGACTGATAAACATTCGAAAAAGCTGATTACCCATTCAAGTGAGGAAATTTATGATGCTATAGCAAGGATTAAGATAGAATCTAATCACAGAAGTGCTAGACAAAAAGCTCTTCGATGCTTTGAAGCAGTAGGATTTTGGATGTTGAAGTTCTGTATGAGAGGAGGGTATGGGATGGATGTCTCAACGCTTACAGGGGATAACATTGATTATGACACTCAAGCTGCCAGAAAATTTATGCAGAACGATAATACTTCTGGGTCTTTTACTCTTAAAGGCAATGCTCACTTCATCACGCATAAAAGACATAAAACAGGTAATAAGATGTATATCTGGTATAATCTACCCCCTATGGGAGGACTTATCATTATGCTTAGAAGACTTACTGCTATAACTCACCCCAAGCTAGCTTATTTACAAGTACAGGATTTTAAGGATCCTAATGGCAGACTCCTTGAAAAAATAGATAATGATTTGCTCAGGATATTCACTCATAATCCAAGGGTAGAAATAGGTAGAGATAATGCCATCTGGAACAACCTAAACAAACGATTAAAAGACATCGGTTTATCGAGCTTTGAGACTGCTAGAAAGACTTATTCGACCACAGCGAGAATTCTTGGAATTAATGATGGGATTAAGATGGAATTAATGGGGCAGACAGACGAGTCGATTCAGCGTCATTACGACAACTACAATGATCCCGAGTTAGTGCTTAAATCTCAGCAAGCACACCTGCAAATTATGCACAAGTTTCAGATGGTTGAATTATTCGATTTTTGGATTAGTAAGCTAAGCCAAGTGATGAAAGTCGACTATACAGAAATGATGGTAGGAGCACCATCAAATTTGGTTTACACCCAAGCAGCTCAGAAATTACCAGAGATCATCGGTGTAAATCAAGTAGAATTCCGAAAAGATGAGGCTTTTAAAGCGGTTTTCGATCTACCTCGCCAACAGGAATTATTTAAAAACGGAGGTACAATTCGCTTAAGAACCTAATCTGAATTCTTAAAACGCTCAGCCATACCTGGATTACCGTGAGTAAGTTTACGAATTGTTAATTGTCCTTGGGCCTTATCGTTTGCCAGTCTAAGGTTATTCCCAGAAGAGAGTAGCGCCTCTTTAGTTTTTTGTAGATGAGAGATTGTTTTGTCGATTTCAACTATAGCCTCATCAAATTTTCTTCGAGCAAGATCTACATTGTACTCAAAACCTTCTTTGAATTTATTGATTTTATCTTCGAAGTTAGTAATGTCAATATTGTAGTTTCTCTCTTTTTCTAAGGCGAGTTTTGTTTCGTAAGAGCTTAAAGCTGCATTGCGTAGCAAAGTAATTATAGGAATAAAAAATTGAGGACGGATTACGTACATTTTCTCGTATAAATGCGACACATCCACTATACCAGTATTGTACAAATCATTATCGGCTTCTAGAACCGAAACTAGGATGGCGTATTCACACTTTTTCTCTTTACGATCTTTGTCCAATTCCTCTAAGAAGTCTTTATTCTTCTGCTTTTTTAGAGTGGTGTCGTTTTCATTTTTCATCTCGAAACAGATGCTTATCGTTTCTATTCCATCAGGCCCAAAATCTCTAAATATATAGTCAGCTTTGCTTCCGGAAGAGGCATCATTATCTTTTTCGAAATGTGCCGATCTGAATCCTGTTGCTCTGAGACGATTGAATTCGTTTTCGCAGTGTTGTTCTAATGATTCGCCCACCATCTTAGTTGAAAGACGAGCTTTGAAGTCTTTATGCCGTTCAATCTCTTCCTCCTTCATTTTAATCATCTCTTCTCTAGTTCTAATCTCGACCTGGTGTTTTTCAGCAAGTGTCTTTTTCTCCAGATCAGCCTCCTTGCTTTGAAGCTCAAGCTTACTGTTGAGTTCAGCAATTTGCTTTTCTAATGTTGAGGTAGCATCCGTTATAGACAGCTTCTTGTCTAGCTCTGCCTTATCATTCTGAGCTTTTAGTTTTTCAATTTCTCTTTCCTTTTTGGATAGCTCTTCTAGTAACAGGCCTTTCAACTCAGACTTCTGAAGCTGTAAGGCATCCTCTTTTTCTTTTGCTGCAAGATCAAGTCTTTGATTTAACTCAAAATTAAACTCTGTATCTCTGACTTGTTTGGCAATGGATTCGTAATTGGACTCATCAATTTTAAAGGCAGTTTTGCAATTAGGACAGGTAATATTTTTCATCGGATTTGTTTTGAATTAATGGTATCGTACATTTGAATTAACTTATTCATAATTCGATCATTTTCAACTATAGCGATCGAATCTCGTTGGGCAGGAGTAACCCATTTGCAATCAAACCAAACATATTTTAACCCTGTTTCGGTTCTCTTTCTATACATTTGGTCAATACTCTTGATTGTTGGATAACACTCACCATTTTCATCCAAATAAACGAGTTCTTTTGTGGTTCCACAGGAAGCGAACATGAAACCTAAACTGAAAATAAAAAGAATCTTTTTGAGTACTTGTAGTCGCATTTTGGATGCTAGATATCGAGCTTGTACCTCCCATGGATGATCCCAGTATTCTCGGTTATAAAGCTCTAAGGCTTTACTTCTCTCTTTTTTACCAGAGTGATTTTGAAGGTGATGACAGTATTCGTGAATCAAGGTGTCAGTTACATCTATCAGTTTTGATGACTTACTTATGTAGACTACTATCGTATGGTTATTAAAAAAGTATCTACCCATAACGTTTTTGGTCTCATAATACCGTACTTCTAGATTATAACTGCGGCTACAGGGATATCGATTTTCAATTTCATTGAGTACTAGTCGCATGAATTTGGTCGATGGTATTACCAAATCGTTGATCTCTAACAACTTTATGGAATACCTCTCTACTCTATTGAATAAGAGTAGAAGTATTAGTAAAATGATCAACACAACCAACTTTGTCATCTTGAGTAACTTTTAAATCTTCACCCAGCGCCCGTCCCTTTTCCCAGGATTGACTTTTTTTAATACGCCTGTTTTTCTCAGATCTTCCAAAGCAAACCTTGTGTAATGTTTCCATTTTATTGTGTATCCATCTTGGTGACGAATGTCTGCATCGTCGCACCATTCAGGGTATATCAGTGATACTATTATGTAAATCATTTTAAGGTCCATTTCAATACCACTATACCACCAGGGCATTTGATTCTCAACTAATTTTCTTCTAATTTTTCGATACTTCTCCATTCCTTTTTTTAGAAATATGCTGATAGGGCTGACACTTTCTCTATAATCCATCATCTTCTGGATTAACCTCTTCCAATACCCCCTGTTTTTTCAGCTCCTGTTGAGCAATACTGAGGTAATGTTTTTGATTCTACTGTGAGTCCTTCTCTCCGACGAAGTGAACCTACTTGGGAGGAAAATCAATGAATACATTAAACTGAATTTCATACAGATAATGCTTGCGTAGAAGATTAATTAGGGCGGCCCCAAAACATGCTGTCACAGTAGATAATAATCGTTAACTCAGTAATCAAAAAAAACACCGCCCTAATTACTTATTCTCTGACCTTTACCCAAAGCCCATCTTTTAAATCGGGATTAACTTTTTCTAATACTCCCAGATCTTTCAAACGCTGTTGAGCAAGCCTTGTATAATGTTGCCATTCAAATTGACCATCTTTTAACTTGACATTGTCGTCGCATAAGTAAGGGAATAATCTTTTGACTTCTGCGAATGTTTCTTGATTCTGCCATGGTTCTCCCAGACTCATCCAGGGCATTTTGTTTCGTACTAAAATCTCTCCCAAAAGGATATGATCTTCAATTTGTGTTAAGGATGTCATAATTATTTCTTTTTATTAGTTGATGACATATAGCTACCACCTTTTTTTCTTCCCTTGGTGGTGTTGCGGGAATGAGATTTAACGGGTTTGCCGTTGCGCCAGTAAGAATTGATTAATCTTGCCATAATAAATTACGTTTTAGAATAAAGGGTAGGTTATTTATACCCTTCGGTGTTAATAAAAATTTATAATCATTGCCTTCTTCTACTTGAGCTATGATCCCTTGTTTTTTTAGTATCATAAGTAGATTGTTCTGAATGATTCGGTCTTGAATTCCTCGAAATTCCATCGTTGAAAATATTTTATGCTTCTTCGGTAGATCAAAACAGTATTCGAGGTATTTAACCATGATTCGATCGCACAAAAACTCAAGTGCAAATCTTGGATCAGTGATATCGTTCTTGTCAAACCACTCACTGTTATGCATATCAAGAACCATGTCCATGGCGGTTTCTTTTACAATTTGAGGTACGTGTTTCATAGTTGAAATTTTAAATTCTTTCACAAACATAAATACTTTTTTTGATTTATGCAATTTGACTACATGTATTTGTTCTTTTTTAATTTATTGATATATTTGGATTCAAATTCATTCACTTTATAAATTCATATATGTTTTTTCATTTTTTACCACCGGGAGGTTTAGAACCCTTTCAGATTGATTCACACTCTTTATTAAATACAAAAGAGTTTGAGGATTTGACCTTTATAATAGAATTGAAACTATTTATCAAGCACTTTGTTCAAGCGCCTGGTGAGATGAAGGAGAAGTTAGCGGAATATGGAATTTACAAAAGAGTATTAATTGAGCTGGATAACGTTAAAGACTTACTTGAGCCTACCTTAAATAGTTTAGATAATCTAGGATCAAATTGGAGTAATTGCTCGGTTATATTAGAATACCAAAACTCCTTAAAACGATTAAGGACGCTGTCAATGATTTCGAGAATGAAATATAGCATTGTAGAAAACACGAATAAGCCAACTGGTAATGAATACTATGGTATTAATTTTTACCATGGATATAGAGAAGGGTTATTGCAAGGCAAAAGGGTATTTCGAATGATTTCTCGAAGGGATTCATATTCTTCATCTAGGGATCCGAGATTGTATAAGGAGGCAGAAAAAAAATACTTCGAAGAGTCTTTGAAATATTTCGATCAATTAACGAAAAATAAAATCTAACGGATATGATAAAGTACTTCAATTTGACAAATGCTCCTGCAGACTTGCAGGTTATATGTGATCATTGGATGGAATCTCAGCCTATTTTGATGATTGTTAGCTCTGGAATGGGTGATGCTAAGATAGCTAAGGAGGTGCGTGACGATGAGCGTACAACCTTGGGATTAACTATGTCAGGAGGTTTAAGCAGGGTCCCTAGGGATAGCCGCTATTATGATAGTAGGCCTACTGAAAAGGATTTTCATAAAATGTGTTGTGATGTGGAAATTAAAGGAGAGGTGGGAAGCGCTTTTCCTTATGCTAACGTCGTATATACTCCTCAGATTTTCTTTTTCGAATTTTCAAATTGTTCCAATCGGAAAGATTATTTGGAAGATATCTTTAAAGCAAATGAAAAATACCATAGAATGGACACCATTTGTTTCATTGATGATTTTAGAACAGATAATTGTGATGCATATGAAATAGCCAAAGAGCTAAAAGATTTTTTCAATGGTAAGAAAAGTAGAGTATTGAAAAATGTTATCTGTTTTGCATTTTAGTACTTGCCAGACTTTATCTCCTCAACTTAGGAGAAACTGTTTAATATTGGTGGTATTCATTCAGTCCTTTATGCATAGCTATGCTTATGGTAAGTTTGGATTATTGAATGACGATCCTTTTCACGTCATGATTTACTTCTATGGAAGAGTTTTACTCACCCTGATTTTTGTTCTTGCTTTTTTAGGTCTACTTCAACGTAATACTTCCAGTGCATATGGGCGCTCTTAAGCAATTTATATTCTGATTTAAATTTTTTCATGAATTTTTCCAGAATTTTTCATGAATTTTTCCAGAATTTTTCCAGTTTTATTTTAAAAAAAATATCTTTATTCCCATAAATTTTTAAAATACTATTATGAAACGAAGATTTCAATTGTTTGAAACCAAAGAGTACGATCGATTCAATTGGATAGAAGGAAACAGAGAAATTAATGATCGCAATGTCACTAACATTGAAAAATCAATCTTAGAACACGGTCTACAGGTACCGATTGTTGTTAATGAGAATTATGAAATTATTGATGGTCAACATCGATTCGTGGCTTTACGAAGAAATAATATGGTCGTTCCTTATGTTGTTTCTTCCGTAGCTACAGAAGATAGTATTCCTAAACTTCAGGAAAGTAGAAAATGGACTGCCTTAGATCATTGTAAAAGCAACGCGCAGAAGGGTGATTTATCCTGTATTCAAGCATTAGAACTAGCCGATGCATGGTTTAGAGATTCTCAAAAGAAAATGGCGAAGCAAAGAACCATTGAACTTTTGATGGATGGTAAGTCTTCATCAGGCTTATTAACAAGACTAAAAAATGGCACCTTTACTATTGACACAGAATGTGCATATTCTGTTTACGGTGCTGTTTTGGTAATGGATGGAATGGACATGGGAACCAGTCCATATGGTCAAAAGATTACAAGATCTTTAAAGGTTCTTTACCATGAGTTTGGAGAATTAGAAATAGAAGCTATAATTCATATGACCGAAACAAATTATATAAAGGCTTATTCAAATGAATCTGATCAAGTTGAATATATGAAAGATAAGTACACTGCTTCCCTTAAAGCTTTGAAAAAAAATAAAAGCACTTAACTTGCTGAAGTTGAGCTGATGAGCCTCTTTATGATTAATTAGAATACCAATCGAAAGATCAATTCTCCTAATTTATTAGGTATTGATAAATCGATTCCTCAACAGGTTTGTCTATTTCAAATTTCATTTTCACCACTGATTTTCCTCAATATCATTGGGATGAAAATAATTCTCTTTGCCCAAGTGATTTCTTTAAATGGGATCTGAAAGATGATGACATCGATGAAATTCTAGAGATTCACGAGGATTTAATTAATCACAAACCCGTGATAGGTATCAATACGGGGGCAACTTTTGAACATTTTGAATTAGGTATCTATAAGTTGAAATAATAATCTCAATTAGAGCTATTTGGAGCAAGGTAATCTGTCTTCATCCTTACTAACAGCCTTAACATAACACCTACCAATACCGCCCTAACAATAAGTTCTAAATTTGTTTTCTAAAACCCACGGGGGTATTAAATTACAGTTATCTCTCTAGAAGTTTTTAGCTTTTTGCATCGACGATATCGTATTCTATGTTGTGTGAGCTAATGAACTTAGTAACGTAATTACTTACTGCTGTTTTAGATCGTATTTCATCAAAATCTCCTACTGAAGTATTAAGAACTTTCTTCAATTGATTCTGAGTAATCTCTTCAGAACATTCTAGAAGCATATGCACGTGCTTAGATGAACTATCTTCCTTATCCCTTTCCATAACCCAATAGATGCGAGATATGCTCAGAGAAGCCTTAAAAAGCTTATCAGTCCACTTCCTAATGGTCTTTTCAGTCAACTTATATCGATGCCTACAAGTCATGAAGTATCTCCAGTCAAATTGACTTATAAACTCTCCATACGCTCTTGAAAGTGAAGTATTCTTTTTAAGCTGTTCCATATAATCTATAACAAGGGTTAATCCGGTTCATTCATCGGATGACTAATTATTGATAAAATCACGGGAAGCCCCGTAATTACTGACATAAAGATAACTTCAAAAACAATGCGAAATTTCGCTATGCTTTTGACTGTCAGTATTTTAATGGGAACAAATTTGGGTGCAAGTGCTGCTGAATCGCATAAAAAAAGCCCTAACTTGTAGGGCTTAATTAATTGATAATGAAATGAATATCATTTGCTCCCCCTCTTGGGCTCGAACCAAGGACCCTCTGATTAACAGTCAGATGCTCTAACCAACTGAGCTAAGGAGGAGTGTGGCCTAACTGAATAGGCGGGTGCAAATATACATTTTTAAGTCAAATTCGAAAAAACCTGAAAAGTTTTTTTACTATTTAAACAAAAATCTGAAAAGGTCGTTTCCGTTGGCAAAGACCACCAAGGTTAGAAGAATAGCAAAACCAATCAGTTGGCCATATTCTAAAACTTTTTCGCTAGGCTTTCTACCTGAGATCATCTCATAGAGTAAGAACATTACATGTCCGCCGTCTAAGGCAGGTATAGGGAGAATGTTCATGAACGCTAGAATGATTGAGATCAGCGCCGTAGTTGACCAAAATGCCTGCCAATCCCATTGGTCTGGGAACATACTGCCTATAGCGGCAAAACCACCAACGCCTTTGTAGGCTCCTGTAGCGGGATTAATAATTTTCTTGAATTGCTTTACGTAAGAGCCTAAAGTGGTTACACCACGACTGATTCCTGCAGGAATAGCTTCGAAAAATCCATATTCTTTGGTCTCGATAGATAAGTAACCGAGTTCGTCAAGGTCTAGCACTGATAATGCTCCTGGTTGAACTCCGATCGTAGCACTATCGCTTACGGTGATTCTCAAGTTCGTTTCAAATGCTTCCTCTTTTCTTCGAACAGCGATCTCAACTTCTTGACCAGTGTATTGTTGAATAACCTCTTTAGCCTCGTCGTAATAATTGATGGGTGTGGTACCGATTCTTGTAATGATATCTTTGGGCTTAAGACCTGAAGTTGCGTTTTGTGAATCCTCAGGGATAGCTGCAACAACGAACGGCATGCGATAGGTTAGAAATCGAGCCTTGTCTTCTTCATCAATTAAAGTAGCGATGAAATCTACGGGAATAGGCAGGGTGAGAAGCTCTCCATCTCTTTCAATGGTGAATTCGTTACCGTTGATCAGTTCTAAAAAGATGGCAGAGAATCGCTCAATAGGTTCGCCATCTACCGCGATGATTTTGTCACCGGTCTGAATGCCTAAACTAGAACCTATTTCCTCTTCAACAACCCAAACACCCCCTTGGACAGAATCATTTTTAATATACTGATCGCCGTAGGCATAAGATAGGCCAATGTAAATAATGACGGCTAGAATAAAATTCACCGTTACTCCGCCAAGCATGATGATGAGTCGTTGCCAAGCAGGTTTTGAACGAAACTCCCAGGGTTGAGGGGGTTTAGCAAGCTGTTCTTTGTCCATCGATTCATCGATCATTCCGGCAATTTTTACATATCCGCCGAGTGGGAGCCATCCGATTCCATAGACCGTATCGCCAATTTTCTTTTTAAAAAGGGAATACTTGATGTCGAAGAATAAATAGAATTTCTCTACTCGAGTCTTAAAGATTCGTGCGGGAATAAAGTGTCCTAGTTCATGAAGAACGATTAGAAGAGATAAACTGAGTATGAATTGAATGATCTGAACGCTCATGTTTTGTAAAATAAGACACAAAGTTACCGATAATGAGCGAAAGAATTCGCTCTGCTTAGTACCTTTGTAGTATGCGCTCATTCTTCAGTCATTACAAGCGATTTTTTATCCTCTTTGCTTTGCTCAGTACGGTGATTATGTATTTGATTTACAATGCGCTTCAGCCGAAAAAGCGATTGCCGATTTATCAACCGAATATGGTTAATGCTGAACTGGTTGATTCGACTTTACAACATGTTAAAAAGTATCATCGTATTGCCGATTTCAGTTTGCTCAATCAGAATGGTGACACCATTACTCAAGAGAATTATCGAGATAAGATTTACGTAGCTGATTTTTTCTTTACTACCTGCCCTACGATTTGTCCGATCATGACAGCGAATTTGGTTGAGGTTCAGGCTGCTTTAGTTAATGACCCCGAAGTTCTATTGCTTTCTCATTCGGTAACTCCAGAAATAGATTCAGTGGCTCAATTAAAGAAATACGCTATCGAAAAGGGGGTGAATGACGCTAAGTGGAATTTAGTCACCGGTGACAAAGAGCAGATTTATGAACTAGCACGTAAATCGTATTTGGCGGTTCAAGAAGATGGTGATGGAGGTCCGTTTGACATGATTCATACGGAGAACTTTATACTTGTTGATAAACAACGAAGAATTCGAGGATTCTACGACGGGACCAAAGAAGAAGAAATGGATCGGCTGCTTTCAGATATTGAGATCTTGAAAAATAGCGAGGAAGAGAAGTAGGTTGATTAAAAAAAGGTAAATTTGCTTCTTTAAATTTATTCTAAATAAGAACAGTGGCTAACCTCCT
>JAURNR010000044.1 GCA_030830065.1 Bacteroidota bacterium
GAAAGAAAGAAAATTCTATACGCAAAGTCAAATAAAGTAAAAAGTATTGAGGAGCTGTCTAAACTCACAGGATACTCTGATCAATACCTCAAGAAAATATCTAAAAAATCCTAAGATTTAGTTACTAGCAATAAACACATTTGAATGGATTTTAAATCTACCTAATCTGTGCTAGAATTTTGTGCTAGATAATCCCATCGATTACTAACAATTACCAGTTTTGTGTCTCTTATAAAATCCAAGAAAATTCACCCCGCATTTGGTGTAATCCTAATACTTGTCGTATATTTGCTGTCCACATCGCGGGATAGAGCAGTAGGTAGCTCGTCGGGCTCATAACCCGAAGGTCGCAGGTTCGAGTCCTGCTCCCGCTACTAATACAATAAAACGGTTATACTTTTATAAAAGTGTAACCGTTTTTTAATTGCTTATAAATCACCCTTTAAGCATCTTGTGAAAAAAGGGAAATCATCTGTGACAACATAGTAATAAATCCCTTCAGGGAACTCCGGGGTTACTCCGAATCGTCCATTACATTGATCTAAATCTCCAAGGCCTTCAACGTATTCATAATCCTGTGTAAATGCACCCATTGGGATTGGAGTATTTGGATTGGATGTGCCCTGACCAGGCCCACCAATTAATGCAGTTAAAGTTGTAGGTCTATTAGCATCAGGTTCAGATTTTAACCTATAACTCGGAGTTAGTGACTTGATACTGCTATTAGAATTATTAGCGTCAGAATAACCATATCTTGCGTATACTGGGAACCCATCTGAAGCCCATCCAACTATTGTCATCCCTTGATTATCGCCAAGAAAATCTAACAACAGTTCTGGTATTCCATGGTAATGATACTCACCATTAGGTTGGACATGAGCATGATTCATGTCATCTCCAAAGTCAAAAGTGTCATGACCTAAGGCTTCAATATTCCAATTCCCCTGACCTTGTGCTAAACTACATTCGCCAACATCATTGCATCTCCCTGCTGTCGCAGGATCAAACTTGACACTGTTAAGTGCGTAGGCGATCGCTAAGGCGGGCCCTACAACCTCCAATCCACTTTCTGTAATTATTTCAGGACAAAGGGTAAATCTCTTGTTTACATTTTGTTCTCTTATTGTGTTAGGGTTATTGGGGTTTGGGAAGGTTCCTACTTCATGATTTGGTATTCCATTACCAATTAGAATTCTGTTTGAACCATCTGAAGACCATGAGTATCTACTGTAGTTATTCACAGATTCATCATCATTATAAATTTCCTCATTGATATCGACCAAAATTCCAGCAGTTGAGTAATCCCCAGAACAGTTTAAATCATTTTTTTCTTGAGGTTCTTCATTTTTGTTACACGAAAACAATAGGATTATTATGAAAAATTTAAATAGAATTCTCATGAAGGCACTTTAATTTTAGATAGCAAATTACCTTTTAGGTTTAATGAACACACTTAAAATGTTGTTAATCATTTCGAATTAGGTATATAGTTTGAAGGGTAATTTCAAAATCTCGAGGTGTAATATCAAAGTTCGATATTTGAATAGAGTTGTCTACAAAGTAAACATAGAAAGCACCCATATGGGTGTTTTTTTTTAACCATAGGTGATGCTTGCATCTAAACAAGAAGAAAAAGAAAAGCCGCTGGGTAGCAGTTTCTCTTTTTGATTTATAAAGCGCTGCCAAAAGCCCATTTTCAAGCTTCGCTAAGAAGATGAATCCTGTCACTTCTTAAATTTCTTTGCCATAGCGAATACATTTCCTGCCATGAATTGGTATAAAAACTTCAAGATTTGACTAATGAATAAAATAGACGAAAAACACAAAGTTTTGATAATCAATAATTTTTGTACATTACCTTGTATTTTGCAATTTAATCTTTAAAACAAACCTTATGAAAAAACTACTTTTAACCTATCTGCTGCTGTTCTCCGGTTTAATACTCCACGCACAAGAATATTATTGGACTACCTATAGCTTTAATGTAGAAGCATCGGATGTAGAAACAGTTGGAAATTTGGTAAACCAATACTTCAGTAAAGAAGGAAGTAAGGCCGAGGGTGTGACTGTTTACCTATTCGAAAACCATTTTCGAGACAAGGATAATGATTGGAGTCACCAACTTGCTTTTACCGGTACACTAGATGCTATGGGAAATCAGTACTCTAGAGGAGTAAATGAAAGCTGGGAATTATTTTTAACTAAACTTGGACAATACACTAAGAGTTATTCTGCAGCCGCAGGAAAGAGTTTAATTACCCTTGGAGAACCGGGCGCTCATCCAATTCAAAACATCCTTTGGTTTGATGTCGAGGATGCTTCAAAATTCGCCAATGCTTGGAATAAATATCATAGCAAATTCAATCCTAAAGATCGAAGAATGACTCTAGGTCAATTTCGATTAGGTCGAAGCCCAATGGGAGAAACCCACTACGCTTTAATGGGGTTCAATGATTTTAAGACCGCCTTTGAACCTAATGCCTACAGAAAAGGAAATAAGGCCGCAGAAAAGGCTTGGAATGAGTTTATCGAAGAAGTATCCGATATAGTAACCATTCTTCGTTCCAACACTAGAATTATGATGGGTAAATGGTAAAATCTCAAATTAATAAGCCCTCATCAGATTGAGGGCTTATTAATTATATTCATTGAGAACGGATACGGTTAGCTAATGTTGGCTAATTGCTTTTTGTAGCCTTCCATTGTATTTGAAATATGCTTTTCGAGACCTATACTATCGATTTCTTTAAATATTTCAACCGAAAGCGGATGAAACTCCACATCAAGATTTTTTCTTGACCACACCGCCATTTCTGCCATTATTGGGTAAAAATCGATACCCTTTGAAGTAAGCTTGTAGGTTTTAATCTTTTTGTCTTTTGCACCCCTAGTAAACTCAATAAGTCCATATTGATTGAGCTTCTTTAAACGATCTACCAGAATGTTTGTTGAAATTCGCTCAGGGGCTTCAAGAAAATCAGAGTAAGTGTTTCGACCAATAAAAAGGTCACGGATAATTAATAGCGACCATTTATCTCCTACAATATCTAGGACATTTGATACCGGACAGGTTGATCTAAATTTCATAAAAAACGAATTTTTTAATGCTTACAAAAATACGAAGAAATTGATGTATATTAACTTGTATTTTACAATTTAAATTGACCTAATTATGAGAAAAATTACCTTAACACTCGTTGCAGCTGTTCTACTGTCGTGCAATGAACCAACTCATCAACAAGCAGACTTTGCTAAAAACAATGAAATTTTTAACACACACGTAGCGACTTTTCAAAATCACTTTCTGAAAGGATTTGAAGAAGAGAATGTAGAATTAATGCTTTCGATGTATGCTGATTCTATTTCATGGGATGGGCCTAATGAAGGAGGGGTTACATTTAGTAAAGAAGATCTCTCAGAAGTATTTATCAATTACATTGAAAATTTTGATGACATCAAATTAAACGATCAACTTTATTTCGGAGGATCAGTTTATGCGAATCCAATGGAACCCTTTTCTGATCCTGATTATATTAGAGTCGTAGGAACTTGGACAAACGTGCACACTGCTACAGGAATTCCGACTACACTAAAGTGGCATGCAGTAATGTGGTTTAATGAAGATGGAAAAGTTTACCGAGGATCCGACTGGATGGATGTTGCCAGCCTAGAAGGGCAAATTAGCCGCCAACTTGATATGAACGAATAATACTATACTTCTTAATTTCATTGCAAATAGGCCTCTTGATTGATCAAGGGGCTTTTTAATTTCCTATTGAATAACTCACAAAGGCTACGCGCTTACTGTCGGGGCTCCAAGAAGGTAAGTTAATGGTGCCTTGTCCACCATAAAATATCGAGGTTAGATCGGTGATTTCTCGAGTTTCCAAATTCATGAGTCGAAGTTTTACCTTTTTTCCGAATAAATGCTGTTGCTTTTGGTCTTCGATGTATGAAATGTATACCATCCACTGGTTATCAGGTGAAATGTGCGGAAACCAATTCGAATACGAATCAAAAGTCAACTGCTCAGGGTTAGAACCATCAACCCCCATTCTCCACAATTGCATATGGCCGGTTCGATACGAATTGAAATAAATGTACTTGCCGTCAGGAGAATATTCGGGACCATCATCCAGGCCTTCGGTTTTGGTTAATCGCTTTGCCTTACCTCCGTCTACAGGAATGGTGTAGATGGCGAAGAAGCCGTAGTCATAAGTGGTGACTTTAATGCAGAGCCTCAAGAAAGCCCAATAACAGTAATCCCTACCTATCTCGAAGACCCCATAGAAACAGTTGATCTTAAAGGGCCTTTAGGAACTTTTAACGGATTTGATTTAGATGCAAATCTCGATCGGCGAATCGATTACATCTTTTGTAAAAGTGTTAGACCGATAGAATATCAACATCTAGATACCAAACGCTCCAACAAACGCTGGATCTCAGATCACCTACCTATTTATTTCAAGTTCAAGTTAGATTGATAATAATCTAAGGTTTCAATAGAATTCTCGACCTTTGAGCGCTATGAAATTGAACACTCTTTTATTCTCTATCTGCTTGGTTTTTGCAGTGACCCTTCAAATAACTGCTCAAAAAAACACCGCTGACTCCCTACTTACCGTTGAATTAGAAGAAGTAGAAATCAGTGCTTTTCGTGCAAAGACTAGTGTGCTAAACGCTCCTGTTTCGCTAAGCGTAGCGCAAATACCGGCAAATTGGTCAGGTCCTTCGAGGTCACTACAAGAATATCTAACCGCCATACCTGGAGTGCTGACTTTAAATAGTAGTAATTATGCCCAAGACCTTCGAATCTCAATTAGAGGTTTTGGAGCTCGAGCCGCCTTCGGTATTAGAGGAATCAAACTAGTAGTGGATGGTATTCCTGAAACTACACCTGATGGTCAAGGACAGCTCGACA
>JAURNR010000045.1 GCA_030830065.1 Bacteroidota bacterium
ATAGGGGGTTTAACGCAGTCATTGGCTCTTGGAAAATCATACTTATTTCATTACCTCTAATAAATCTCATAAATTTCTCATGTTCTCTTAAATCGGAGTAAATAAAATATTTGATAATAAGAGAAATAATAATCAATCCAAAGCCTAACATTATGATTTGGAAACCTAGTAGTGGATCATTCATAAAAGGCATTAGATAAACAAAACCTACAGGGAAGAAAATTAAAACTGCGATGTAGGGTAATATGTTACTAAGAAATACAAGAGAATTATTTTTATCACTTTCATGAAAAATCATTTCCTTACCATCATACTTGATACTTCCTTCATCAACGATACAAGTGGCTAATCCAATACTGGTCAATGAGGTAACCGACTTACCACATCCTGATTCCCCTACGACACCCATTATTTGACCCTTTTTAACTTCAAGATTTACATCATGTAAAGCCTCAACTGGGCCTTCAAGTGTGTCGAAATGGACTTTGAGATTTTGAATTTTTAATAACGAATCTTCAGACACAAAATCACCTCTTATTTTTCGGATCTACTATATCTCTTAATCCATCTCCGAGCAAATTGAAACCAAGAGTTGTGAGTAAAATCGCAAAACCAGGGAATGTCACTAACCACCAGGAATTGGGGAAGAATCTACGACCATCAGAAACCAGAATACCCCATTCTGCAGTCCCCGGTTCAGCACCGAGGCCTATGAAAGATAAACCAGATGCAGATAATATTGTACCACCTACATCAAGTGTAAAAGCAACCAACAACGGGGCCCAAGCACTCGGTAATATATGCCTGAACATTATTCTTCCATCAGGGGCTCCCACAGATTTTGCTGCCTCTACAAACGTCATCTCTCTGATGTACAAGACTTGACCTCGAATCAGTCTTGCATAACCAGGCCAACCAGTTAATATTAATGCAGCCTGAATTTTCCATAATCTATCAAAGTCCTTAATCAGAATAAAATCGGAATCACTGGATTTAGTTACAAAAATTAACAAAACGACTGAAATGAATATCAGAATCGTCCTTAATGCTAAGAATCGATAAGGATTCCCAAAATCAAATGATTCAGAGATTCTCTTTGAAATCAATTTACTAGGTACACCTTCATTTAATGTTTTATCCAAGATTGTTATTACCACATATAGGGTGAAAATCGCAACTAAAGTTAATGATTTAACTAACTTCACGTCAGTATTATTTGACCATAATTCTGGCCAAAAACTCCCTAAGAAAATTAATGTTAAACCTACTAATAAAACTCCTCTGAAGCGCAATAAAAATAACGCGGTTTCAAGTATTGAGTTTTTGAAATTAAAAACTTTATTTTCTAAATCAGACTGTAGCTCCAATTTATTTTTTATTTTAAACATTAAATTCCGATCGGTTCCTTCTCCTGTAATTAATTCAGAAATTACGTTTCTTGTAGAAAGAATATTAAAAAATAACAATAAAAATGCTGCGGTGGACATCGCGATTGTTAGGCTTGTAGTATTCTGTAATGCGGCGACAAAAGCCATTGCTAAAATCAAGCCAGGCACAGCAAAGAATACATCAGTAATTCGCATGATTACTTCGTCAATAACTCCGCCATAATACCCACTTATGCTTCCAACAATTGTACCCAATGCAACAGTTAAGAACGCAACGGTAATACCTATTTTTAGTGAAATACGGGAACCATATAATATCTTACTAAACAAATCTTGCCCGGTATTTGTGGTACCCATAATACATACATCATAACCATCAGGTAACCACCAATGATGCATGTCATCATTCTGAAATTCATAAGTAACCCATATTTTTGAACTAGTAATGTTTAACGCTTCGTCCGTCACAAAAAATGTGGTTTCATTATAGACTATTATCAAAGAATTATTCAAATCATAACCTAAATCATCTTCGATAAATTCAATCTCAATAATTTCTATGGGCATTGGTGTAAGAGATCCGTTTTCATCAATCACAGGATCTGAAACAGCAGGTACATAACGAGAATATCCTTTAGTTTTTATTCCAAATAAATCAATCCCTTGCTCATGCCAATCGCATGCCTCCGAGAATGGAGCTTCTCTTCTTGGTTCGTTATCAATCCACCAAAGATCTTCTGTATCTTGCAAATTCCTGTAAGGATGTTCGACTGCAATATCATCTGCAAAAATACTGATAGTTGAAACTGTAACTATAAGAGTTAAACCGATTATAGCAAGTATTGATTTCCTAAAAATCTTCCAACTTTTCTTTAAGTCATAAAATCTTTGTTTCCAGCCTTGGATGAATCGTGTGAATCCCTCCTCACGATCTTCAAGGCTTTCTGCCCACTTTTTACCTCTTATTTTATCAAAAATAATCCCAATAGTAAAAATTAAGAAAAATAAATATATGCTATACAAAATGAAATCAGTGGTGAAATCACTCATTCTAATCGCACCCTTGGATCGACTATAGCGTATGAAATATCTACAAGTAAATTAGAGAGGAGGAATATTATAGCTGTAACTAAAGTAACTCCCATTATCATTGAAAAATCTAAGTAAACAATAGCATCAACAGCTGTTTTACCCATACCTGGGAATGCAAATATGGTTTCTGTAAGAACAGCGCCTCCTATGGCACCCCCTATAGAGAATCCTAGAATCGTAACTATTGGCACCAAAGCATTACGTACAGCATGGACTAGAATGACTCTAGTTTCAGAAATTCCTTTAGCTCGGGCGGTTCTAACATAATCTTCATTCATCACCTCTAAAAGGCTGGCTCTCATATATCTTAGAAGTCCTCCAGTACTCGCCACTGCTAATGTGAAACAGGGTAAGAATAGATGCTTTAAAGTATCCATAAACATATCCATGTGAGACATTGAAACTTCGTAACGATTTGTCTGAGGATTGAATTTCGTTGGCTCATCTACAATCCAACTATCGATTAAGTGGAACCCAGTCCCTGTATCTGGGAATGTATAGGTAGGATCATGTCTCCCGTATATAGGAAAACAACCACCTTCAGTATCAGGAACCAAAGGTAAAGCCTGAGTTATTGGATC
>JAURNR010000046.1 GCA_030830065.1 Bacteroidota bacterium
AACAGAAGAATCTAGTCCGAAAAACACCACCCTTTATTTCAATATATTATTAGAAGCTAAAGATCTTACAAATAGCATATTTAATTTGATGGAAGAGTACCATCAGAGTTATAAAAAGTAGAACATCCATTTTTAAATTAAAAATTTAAAACCCTGTGTATTGTCAAATACTATCAGGGTTTTTTTTATAGATTTATTGAATACCCTACGCTAAATGTTCTTCCTAAATGTCTAAAACTAAAATATTCATCTTTACCCCCGTATCCTTGAAATAAGCTTTCACGAGTGTCATTTAGTAAATTCGATACACGAAAAGTGAAACTCCTATTGTTTTTTATTTGTTTGACGACATTAACGTTTAGACTGTGAAAAGGCATTGCGTATACGTCGGGATAAAATCCATCACCAACCACTTCTAAGGTCTTACCTTGTACATTGAAATAAACCCCAGCTTGAAGCCCTTTTTCTGTATTATTATAATCTAGCCCTGCATTAATTAAATAGGGTGATTGTCCTTGAAGTGGTCTAGAATCCCCAATCTGTTGTCCCTCCCGTAATCCTAGCTGCCTTAGTTTTAGTTCATCTTCACTAAATTTTTCATCTGAAATAATATAGGAACCGTTAAAAATTAAATTAAGATGGTTTAGCCTTTTAAACCATGTATTTAGTTCTTTTCTTACTTCTAATTCTAAACCGTAAACATTTGCATTTTCCAAATTTAAGGGTTTGTAGTTTGAGGTTGATGCGGCTACAAATCCAACTTCTATCGGGTCGGACAATTTTTTATAAAATGCACTAAAGGCAAAGAGTTGAGCGTTTTTTTCAAAAGATTCAAATCGAATGTCAAAATTATCAATATAAGTAGGTTGAATATTAATATTACCAATAAAAAAAAGGTTAGATAACGGATCATAAATTTCAGCTATTGAGGCTTCTTTAAAGCTAGGTCGGGCTGTTGTTAATGAATATGCCAATCTTAGATTTTGATTTTCATTTATACTGTAAATTAAATTTATTGAGGGGAAAAAATTATTTTTTGAAATTATCTCTTGATTTTCATACACTTGGCCCAACTGGCTGTTTTCTCCTGAATAAAAGACTTGATATTTTTCAAATCGAAGCCCAAGAATTGATTTCCACTGTGGTGTCCATGAAAATTCATGAGATAGGTATCCAGCACTATTTTGTTGTTTAGCATTAAATGTATTAGCATCCTGTTGAATTGTTGTTTGTGGGTTTATATAGGTGCCTTCAGGTTTGTTTGGGCCAATTAAATTTGACAATGCAAATAATTGATTTGGATCGCCACTATAATTCGCCCAATCTTGAACAGAAGTGTAGGTGGAACTAACTGAATATTGGGCAATAGAAAAGTCACGTACCTTTTGAGATGCAAAAACCCCATATTTTAAAAGCCCTTCTTTACCTCTAAGTGTTAACCGTTTTGTAAAATCTACTTTAGCTATCAAATTATTTTCATCAAGTGTTCTCCATATTCTTTTTGGTTCTGTGTTTTCCTGAAAACTAAATATTCCTTCTTCATCCTGAAAGGTAGTATTGCGAACGTCTTTATCATGAACTTTTGCCAAAGTACCCGAAAGAGACCATTCTAGTTTAAGCCCATTTTCATTTAAATTATGAAGGCCATTTACCATGGCATTAGAAATGCTTCTTTCTGTATATGCAATGTTATATTTATTAAAATCGATAAAGTCTGAAAACCGAGTAAGTTGTCGAAATCTTGCCGAGGTACTTTCTCCGTTTTGGATGTGTAAACCATTGATTTTATATTTTGAATTTAAAGTTTTATACGTTATTCCAAATAATGCACTTGCTATAATATTTTCACCACCAATTGTACCATTTTGTATTCTGTTTTCTTCAAATTCATAGTCACTTTTTAAGGGACTATAGTTGTATATATTATCCTGAGCATTTTCATAAAGTGATTGCTCGCTTCTATAAGATATTGACCCTAAAATTCCTAATGCATGATTATTTTCAAAATTGAATTGATTACCGTAGGTTATGCCAGCACTGAAATTCAATCCACTTGTTGTATTAATTGGGGCCATTTGTGAATCAAATTGCTGAGCTACTTTATTAATCAAAGCAAGTCCATCATTGTTTGAATTAAATCGAGGATCAAAAACATTTCCTAGAAAAGAATTAGCAATTTTATTTTGTCGTGTTCCATCATCAAATCCTAAAAAATCTGTTTGTCCACCCTGATAGGAAAGGAAATTATTATTAAAGTGCATATCAGGGTTGAAGGCCGAAGAAAATGAAATTGAAAATTCTTCTTTAGTAGGTAATTCCTTGGTTATAATATCGATAACACCTCCGGTAAAATCAGCAGGCAAATCAGCCCGAGCAGATTTGATAACCAAAACGTTTGAGAGCATTTGAGTTGGAAATAAATCCATTTGAATAGTATTTCTGTCGGGATCAAGTCCAGGAATATCTACACCGTTTAAGATTGATTTTGAATACCGATCTCCCAATCCTCTTACATAAATATATTTTCCGCCTTGAACGGAAACGCCAGGGACGCTTTTAACTGCACTTGCAATATCATTAGCTCCAATTTTTTTAAAAGTTTGTGCAGAAATACCATCGAGTAAACTGGCTGATTTTCGCTGAATTTCAAGTACAGAAGATTCGGTATTTTGTCTTGCGTCAACGGTTAAAATTACTTCTTCCAATCCTTGAGCAGCAGAATTTAACACCACATCTAGAATTGTAAAATCGGTTATACCAACTTCAATCGAGGTAATTTGTTTGGTTTCATAGCCCACAAAAGAAAACACCAATGTATACGTTCCAGATTCAAGTTCTAACGTGTATTTTCCATCAAAATCAGAAGTGGCGCCTTCTCCAGTTTCTTTCACTAGAATGTTTGCAAAAGGAAGTGGTTCATTAAAATCTCCATCTATAACAGTGCCTGTAATTCCAAATTGACTGAAGGTAAGTTGAGTGAATAAAATGAGGTTTGAAAAGGTGAATAAAAGTATTTTTTTCATTAGTTATTGAATAAAAGTATATAAACCAAATACCAACCTATAGGTTGGCATTTGGCAAAACGAATTTTAAGTTTTATTATTTATTTTTTGAATAGAAGGTCCAAGAAAAGATAGATTCATCCACACCATTCCCATTTTGTTGCTTAGTTACGATTTCAGCAAATGTTAATGCGTCTGATTCAAAACTACTTTCAGCTGGATCTGTTTTATCATCAAAGATTTTATCTAAAGTTTCCACATCACTACATACATTTCCATCAGAAGAAAGCGGATAAATTATGTCTATATTAGTAAATGTTAATTTTCCAGCACTATATGTAGCTGCATCTGCTGAGGCGTCTAGTTCAACATCTTTTCCATACGCGAAACCTGAAAATAGTATATTTTCTAAACTACCAGTAGCTCCCTTTCTAAAATCTGCCATCTCCCCATCAACTCCTGTAGCATTACAATTAAATGTAGCCCCATAAACAGTAGCATTTTTCAGGGTAAAGCTTCCTTCAGCCGTGCCTTCTGGACCATCAATTTCAAAACCGTGATCAGAGGCGGAAGTTAACACAACTAAAGCACCATCAATAGTTCCAGCATAGGCCTGATCAATGTCAAGAGCATCATCACCTTGCCCCCAAACTAATAGATTGGAAGCATTAACTGTACCACCAAAAAATTCAATTCCATCATCAACATTTGCAATAACTTCAACATGATCAATTGTAGTTCCTGAACCAACCCCACCTAGTGTTAATCCATTTATTTCATTTCCTTCTCCAATTTCAGCACCACCATGGCGAATGGATACATATTTTATGATGCCTGAATTATCTTCAGGGTCTGTTCCTCCATACAAACCGTTTGTATCTGAAGTAGGAATACCTTCAATTTGTAATTCAGTGACATCACCAGTGAAAGAGCATGGAGCTTTACCCAAAATTAGAAGACCGCCCCATAAACCTCTAGAATCAACATTTAATGAAGGACCAGTTGAAGGATATGTTCCATCTTCTAAAATATTATCAGATACTGAAGTAAAAACAATAGGATTATTAGCGGTTCCTTGAGCATCAATCTTTCCCCCTCTTGCTATAATTAATGTTGAGGCATCAGCTCCAGTACCTGCAGCAGCTTTTATGATTGTTCCTGCGGGAATAGTTAAGGTTACACCATTAACTACCGAAACTCTTCCTTTCAGTAACCAAATCTTTGAAGAATCAAGGGTTTTGTCACTGGTTATATTTCCTTCTAAAGTAGAATCAGTATAAGGGTTAACACTCACTTCCACCGTTTTTAAAATAGTTTCTGTTTTTATAACCGTTTCAGTTACCGTAACATATTCAATGATTGGATCTTGATCGGCACAAGACAAAAAGCCAAAAATTGAGATTAGAATAATGAATTTAGAATATTGCATTTTTATAGTTTTATTTTTACAACACAAAAATATAGGGTCATGTTGAGGTACATTTTAGCCCTGTGTTAACATATATTAATTCTATATTAAGGATTAAGACTTTAGTGCATTTTTTAGTAAAGTTTAGGTAACATACCGATCAGTAGCCGTAGATTTGTAATATGAAATGGGAGTCCTTATTATCCTTAAAGCGCTTTGGTGACAAAGGAAAACGATTGCGTTCAGAACAAGACGACCTGCGGTTAGGATTCGAAGTAGACTATGATCGGATTGT
>JAURNR010000047.1 GCA_030830065.1 Bacteroidota bacterium
TAACATCCAATGCAGGGTTTGATAATATGATTTTCTTCTTTACTGCTTCCTTCAGTGAAGCTCTAAACTTATTAAAATAAGATGATACTGATGAAGATGATAATTTCTCACCATTGGATTTAGTTGCAGTGTCCCTAAGATAATCCCTGAAGTTTTCACAAAATGAATGGTCAATATCTCTAAACAACACTTTACTACCAGCAAATCTCTTTAGATGCTTCAATGCACTATCCCAATTTCCATAATTACCTTTTGACTCTTTTCTCTTCTCCATAAGGTCAGAAAAGAAATCAATGAAGTTTGTACTTTGCTTAAACTCATTAGCAAAACCATATTGCCCATTCTTAATCTCCAGTTCTCTTTTAACCTTAATACTCTCAGCTAAAAGCAAGGTTTCTTTATTATGATGTTTATCAATTGGAGATTTAGGATTGTCGATCAAATATAAATTGAGATACTCATAATCTCTGATTGTCTTTAATCTATTATCTGCATCATAGGTATAACCCTTATAAATCTCAAGATATAGGCTTATAGAATTTGATTTGGATTGCTTCCTTTTTCTTAAATGCACCTTCATTTTTGTTGCTATTTGTTGCTTAGGCTAATCAAAAATACAAATTAGCAACAAATAAATATCAAACAACAACAAATAATAGGAAAATAAATAGAGAACTAACCCTACTAAAACCATATATAATAAAGGATTATACAACTAAAGGAAAACAACTTCACTTTCCGATACAGAACTTCGAGAAGATGTTACCCAAGACCTCCTCGTTATCAATTTCGCCGGTAATTGATGCTAACGCTTTAATTCCTGAGCGTAAATGGAAAGATAACAAGTCACCTGTAAGGGAATTCTCAATTCCATCTAAAATTGATTGAAGCTCATTAGAACACAATCTAAAGGACTCCGCATGTCGAGCATTTGTCACCACTATTTCATTACTAAGATTAGAGATTTCAGAAGTTAACTCTTGAACAATCTTATCAAAAAGTGCTACTACATTATTTGCATCTTTGGCTGAAACCTGAGCATCCACAACTCCAAAATCATTTAAATTCCCGGTAAATAAATCCATCTTATTTGCAATAGTCCAGACACGATCAGTTTTATTTTTTAAAATACCCAAATCACTACTTACCTCTCTCGGTGTTGTATGGCTCGGATCAAATAGATACAAAGTTATTCCACTTGCCTCTACATGTTTAAATGTTCTGTTGATACCCTCCTTTTCAATTACATCCGTAGCATCTCTTATTCCTGCTGTATCCACCACTCGCATTCGAATTCCACTCACTTGTATCAATTCCTCAATCGAATCACGTGTTGTACCTTCTATATCACTAACAATCGCCCGATCTTCGTTTAATAGGGCATTAAACATAGTACTCTTTCCAGCATTAGGCCTACCTGCTAAAACAACGGTAAAACCCTTTTTTAATGCATTCCCTAAAGTGAATGAATCTGATAGTCGGTCCACTCTATTTTTAATTTCTAACACCAAGTTTCTCAATTCATCTCTTGATGCAAATTCAACATCCTCCTCCCCAAAATCTAACTCCAATTCTATCAAAGATGTAAAATTTAATAACTTTCCTCGTAACGACTGAATATCTTTAGAATAACCTCCCCTCAACTGTTTCATCGCTTGTTCATGGGCAAATTGATGTTCTGAAGCAATCACATCCGCAACAGCTTCTGCCTGTGCCAAATCCAACTTGCCATTTAAAAAAGCACGTTGTGTGAACTCTCCTGGCTCTGCCATTCTGGCACCATGATGCAATAGTGATTTTATTAATCTAGTTGCTATATAATCACTTCCATGAATTGATATTTCAATTGTATCTTCTCCAGTGTAACTACGAGTTCCCCTAAATACACTAATTAATACTTCATCAATTACACCTTCGGTATCATAAAGCTCACGCAATACAATACTGTGAGATTTTTTTCCCTTTATACTTTTGTGAAGCATTTTTTCTATGATTTCAAATGTGGCGGTACCGGAAACTCGAATTAATCCTATGGCGCCAATTCCTGAGGGTGTTGCCAACGCAACAATGGTATCATTTAAAATCATCAATACAAAAGTAAAACAATTCAAATGAACTCAGTATACAAGTGTATTTTCGACACTTTTTAAATTTTCATAACTAGTAACCAAATTCAGTTAATAAGAACATTTTTTACTTAATTTCACGGCATGTTAAGTGATATTGAAATTGCACAACAAGCAAAATTGAAATCCATATTTGAAGTGGGTAATCAATTAGGAATTGAGGAATCGGCGATTGAGCCTTATGGTAAATACAAGGCAAAAATATCTTTTGATTTAGACGGGGATAAACGAGCTGCGAGCAATTTGATCCTAGTTACCGCTACAACTCCTAATAAAAGTGGAAGTGGTAAAACAACTACGTCTGTTGCCTTGACTCAAGGATTGCAAAAAATTGGCAAAAAGGCCGTAGTGGCATTACGAGAACCCTCATTAGGCCCATGCTTTGGGATGAAAGGAGGAGCTGCTGGTGGTGGATACTCACAAGTATTGCCAATGGAAGATATAAATTTACATTTTACCGGTGATTTCCATGCTATAACCTCAGCCAATAACACCTTAGCAGCATTAATTGATAATTACCAATACATACATAGAGGCAAACCTACACAGTTAAGACAAGTACTTTGGCGTCGTGTTTTAGATGTAAACGACCGCTCACTGAGGTTTATTAACTCAGGTTTAGGTGGAACTGCCAACGGGGTTCCTCAAGAAACGGGTTTCGATATTACACCCGCTTCAGAAATAATGGCAATTTTGTGTTTAGCGAGCTCATTTGCAGATCTAAAGCGCAGATTAAGTCAGATTTTACTCGGTTATACATACGAAGGCAATTTACTTAGAGTATCAGACCTAGGAGCAACGGGGGCTTTAGCGATACTTCTAAAGGATGCAATTAATCCTAATTTAGTTCAAACGCTAGAGGGTGGACCAGCATTTATTCATGGAGGCCCATTTGCAAATATTGCCCACGGTTGTAACAGTACCATGGCAACATATGCCGCGATGCAATACGGAGATTATGCAATTACTGAAGCAGGCTTTGGAAGTGATCTTGGAGCTGAGAAATTCTTGAATATTAAATGTAGAGCTGCAGGAATTGCTCCTAAAGCAACGGTACTGGTCACAACTACCCAAAGCTTAAAGTTACATGGGAATGTGCCTGAAACAGATATAAAACTTCAAAATAAAGAAGGGTTAACGAAAGGTCTAGAAAACTTAAAACGACATGTAGAAAATCTACAAGGGCTCGGTCAGTCAGTAATTGTTGCGTTAAATCAGTTCCATTTTGATTCTGAAGAAGAATTGAAATTGGTTGAAGAATATTGTAATAACCTTGGTGCAGCCTTTGCTCGTAATGAAGGGTTTGCAAAAGGAGGAGATGGCGCTATCGACTTGGCTAAAAAAGTTGTAGAAATTGTAGAGAATAACCCATCAAAAGGAATAAATCACACATATAACCTTGATGATTCAATAGAGAGAAAATTAGAACAAATAGTCCAAAAAATTTATAGAGGAAGCAATGTAATATTAGGTGCTAACGCCAAAAAACAAATGAAAAAAATAATTGAAATTGGCGCAGACAAATGGCCTGTTTGTGTTGCTAAAACCCAATTCTCTTTTACTGAAGATGCAAAAAAGGTGGGTGTTGCGGAAGGATTCACAATACACATTGATAATTTGATAATAAATGCAGGAGCAGAATTTATCGTGGCAGTTGCTGGATCTATTATGAGAATGCCAGGACTTCCTAAATTACCTGCCGCAATGGGTATGGATATAAATGATGGGGTAATTACTGGATTATCCTAAACCAAAATGATAGATAGAATTCTTCCATCTGTGAGGATTCTATCTATTGCTATTATAAGTTAATTATTACAAGGCGTAATCCTTGTAACAATAAATTCTGTTCTTCTATTAACGCTATGTTCCTCTTCAGAACAAACTATACCATCTCTACAATCATTTAGAAGGTGAGATTCCCCAAATCCTTTTGACTCTAATCTTTTTTGACTAATTCCATTGTCCACCAAAAATTTCAAAACTGAATTAGCTCTATTCTGAGATAATTTTTGATTAAAACTTGAAGATCCTCTAGAGTCGGTATGTGATGTTAATTGCAACTCTAATTGTGGGTATAGTTTTAAAAAGTCTATTAATTTCTGAAGCAGAACTTCACTTTCTTCTGTAATTCTATAACTACCTAATTCATAAATGATTTGTTGAATTCCAATCATCTGGGCAATGTTTTCGCCCAGTATTAGTTGGTTAGGTTTCATTACGATATTACTATCATTAGCTATTGTTCCTGTTTTAGTATCCAATAACGATCCACAAGGCTTAGTGCGTAATGATAATCTGTATGAAACTCCAGTTTCTTTAAGTCTTTTAAATTCAACCTTTCCCTTGGAATTAGTAAATGCAGAATCAACCTTTATTTCAACTCCATCAACAACTTTTATAAGATAAATAAGTTGAGATACTTTTTCTGATTCATTATTTACATCTAGGGTTAAACTTATATCTAAACTATCGAGGACAATTTCCGGCTCTGGGTAATCTATTCCATTAAATATAAATACCTCGTCTAACCCATTTCGATTAGAACTGTAAGAACCTTTATTATTTGAAAATCTGTAAAAGAAGTCATCCTTATTAGAATTGAATGGTTCTTTTAAGGATTCGATATTTAAGTTATCTTCAGAAAATAAAATATCAAGACCTCCAAATCCACCATGACCATTACTAGCGAAAAATAGTGTCCCATTTTCGTCAACAAATGGAAAGGATTCTTTCCCAGGAGTATTAATTTTATCACCTAAATTTTTTGGATCATCACTAATGAAAAACCCGTTTGAATTAACTGAATCTACTTTTACACAGTATATATCAACATCACCAAGCCCACCCTTCATATTTGATGCGAAATAAAGAATGTGGTTTTTTACATCATAATAGGGATGAGATACAGAATAATCGTCTGAATTAATCGGAAGTAATATTTCTCTTTCTGTAACATTCCCATCAACAAGTTGAACATATATTGATTGAATATTTTTGGTTCCATCAGATGATGGTTTCCCCGACATTTTAGAAATCAGACAATAACTTTGGTCATCAGAAATATAACTGATCTCTGATGAGGTTGAAATGTCGTTATAAAAAAAACTTAAAGTACTATTTGAAATTGTTTGTATTCCAAAATGCGGTTTCCCAAAAGTTTGAGATTTCTTATTGTTTGGATTAATACTCGTAAAATATTGATTACCCTCATTGGTTTCTAATAGTCCATAAGTATGGTATTTATTTTTATTAGGACTAACAAACTTATTATGTATAACAGTATCAAAATTAGAAAATGCCTCAGGATGGGCAGGTGATCCTAAGATATAATCAAATTCAGCACTTGCTAAAACAGCATAAAATAATGAGTCTTTTTTCATTGATTTCAGCAAAGACAACCAATATATCGAGTCACTTTTACTTAATTCGTTAGGAAAAGCTTTTGCGCATTCCGACATTGTTTTTTCTGCTGAATCTATCTCACCTGTAAGATAATAAGCATGTGATAACTGCACTAAGAAATTGGGATCAGACGAAATTTTATCTTTTTGACTAATTATATCGTGGACCCTATTTTCGAACAGGAACTGTTCTATTTGAGCATCCAAACAATTAAATAAAAAAACTGCCTTAAATATTAAGAGTGTGATACGCGATAACATTACTGCAAAAATAATCTTATTAAAACAAAAAGCCTCGAACAAGTTCGAGACTTTTTGTTTTAATCTGTAATAAATTACTATTTAGAAGGTCTCAGTAAGTTTACTGAACCATTTACATAATTAATCTTATCCTTCCCTTTAAAGCGGTACTGTAACTGATAGAAATACGTTCCTGAAGGAGCATCTGGTCCATCATTATTAATTTTACCATTCCACTGTTTCTTTGGGTCTTCACTAAAGAATACACGCTCACCCCAACGGTTGAAGATTCTTATTTCAAATAGATCTTGACCTTGGATAGGCACACGATAAGTGTCATTTAACCCATCTTCGCCCGGAGTGAATACGTTAGCCAGATAGATAAAGAGATCAACTACTACTGGCTTACAAATTGTATCCTCACAACCTGTAGAATTTTTAGTAATCAAACATACCCAGTAGGTATTTGAACTATCATAACTCCACTTAACCTTTACTTCATCAGACTTTAAGTTCTCAATGAAATCATTTGGTAGTTGCTTGGTGATATCGTGAGTATGTCCAAAGCCCCATCTCCATTCAACTCCATTAACATCAGTTCTTGTGAATGTAAAGTCAGGCTTACTGGCCGAGTCAATATCAAAATCTGAATATACTGAGTCTACCAAGAATGTAAGTGTATCCATCTCCGTAGGACACCATGGTCTTGGATGACTTGGGTCGTATTCTGCGTAGTGTAACACTCTGTATACTCCAGGATCAGTAAAGGTCTTAGTGTATTGAGTTAAATTAGTCGTAACTGTATCAGTTACCCACTGACCTTGAGCTGTACTGTAGTGTTCAAATTTCCATTTATAAACCTTAAGAATTGTATCTGAGTTATCTATGAACGTGTTTGAATCACCTGGACAAATTGCAGCTTTCAAGATTTGACCACGAACAGAGTCACGAGGTAATACCAAAATCTGGAATTTCTCTTGACCTGATAAGGTATCAGGATAAATAGACTTACAGAATTTCATTTCCCCGTCAATCATCAACGTATCAACTTGCTCTAGATAAACTTCATATAAACCTGGTTGCGTGTATTTATGCCATAGATTATTATTCATATTGGCAGTGTCAACATTGGTGAATGAATTATCACCCCAGAACCAAGTGAAGTTTGCGTATGAAGAAGGATCAATAGAAGTATTTTTAAAATCAAGGCTATCATCTACACAAATAGTAACAAAGTTTCCAGCTTTAGTTCCAAACTCAAAACGAGGAATTGGACCAGGAATCTTTATCTCCTTAACTAACGAATCTCCACAACCCTGATCAGTTAACACTTTCAATACAATTTGGAATGTACCGTTACGTGTGTACAAATGACTCGCAGCCTCTGGTAGTGCTTCATCATTTACACTAGTCTTATTGTATTGTACTGTTTTACCATCACCCCAATCGATATACAACTGTTTCATGAAGTCACATACTGTTGGTGTTGGGCCATTACAATTTTTCACCGCCCAATTACATGGATCGTGCAATACAGATGAGTCTGTAAACTTAATTGTTGGCGTACATTTTCCAAGACCATCTAATTGTAAACCAAAGTTAACATCTAAACGTGAAATAAATACACGTTTAGCAATGGTATCACGACAACCAGTAGAATCACCTGCTATATTTCTGAATGTGTAAACACCAGAATCGTTTTTGTAATAAAGATTACTTCCTCCACCTAATTGAACCCATGGGTTATTTGTTGATCCCGGCATACCAGAAGCTCCGTATGGTGCGTTACCGAAAATAGTATTGGCATCATTTGGATCATCGTCTTCTTTAGACCAGTCCCAACGAGTTGGAGGCTCTTTACCTGCTTGACCATATCTCGCAGGATCTTTCCAATAGTCATATTGGGTGGGATTTTGAGCTGGATCAGCATTCCAATAATAATTCCAATCCCATGTTCCGTTATTTTGAGGATCAATGTTAAAGTAACGATAATCTGGAGCAATTGTCAAAGACTCACCATCATTTCTACATACAATAGAGTCGGTGAATTTATCCATAAACATTGCGAATCCTACAATTATTGGTTTACCATCAAATGCTACACACTCTCCGTTATCCGAAGTCATCGATAAGCCGGCGATGTGATATCCTGCATATTCTGGGACAAACTTGTAACCATGAACCCAAGCACCATTAATTTGGTGTGAATCAATAGGTGTGATAGTAGAATCACGATAATGTAGTATGGTAGTCTCAGCTGGATTTGGAACAAAATAGAATTCAATATCTCTGCCATATCCCGCGGTATCAATACAACCATATGCACCTGTTTGAGGTTGGCCTATAGTTCCTTGGTTATTCCAAATCATTTTAGCGATAGTTGTATCAGCTAGCGCAAATGGATCAAAACCACGATCTTCAAGTCTAGTTTTAATTCTATCCCAAACCTTTGAAATATCCGCAGCAATCGTATAATCACGAATCTCCGCCGTAAAGATTGTATCCGGACCTTCAACTATTCTCGCCTTTCCATTTGCCCAGTCATTGGTACATTCTATTTGGTATGGATCTTCAGCATATTTTGTGCGCACAATGTAATTATAAATATAATCAGGGTTCTTACCTGGAACACTATCTTGATAATGATAGTAATCTTCATCGATATAACGCAACCAACTCATTCCATATCCAGGACCTGCGTTATTATTAATAAATAACCAACGCAAAGATTTCAAATCACGAGTTACAGTTAAGTTAGCATCAATAGGTTTTACAATAACTTCATCCCACTTACAGATTTTGTATCCACCCCAACCTTGAGGAGTTAGATTAGCCACTTCCATTGCTGGATCAATCATTGGGAAACAAGCAAACTTATCATAGTAGTGAGTATCACTACAAAGTGGACGCTGAGCGCTATTTCCACCTGGCTTGGCAATACCATTACCTACTACTATTCCTACAGTAATACAAGAATTAGGGCCCCCTACCATGGATGCAGCATACTGCATAGAGAATTGATTTGGTGGATTACCAGACATATTGTAGGCCGTTGCCCACCATGGAGCAGGAGGATTTAATGGACGTCCTCCCGGTGATAAAGCTGGAAGAGCATTCCAAGAAGCTGCTTGGTTAGGTGGGAACGAGAATGTATCGTAATTTATTTGTACATCTGTAAAACTACATCCTGGCTTCAAATCACTTAGTATAAACGTAATTCCATATGTTGGATTTAGTGCTCCCAAACACTCTATCGCATCTTTGATTAATCCAGAACCAACGCCACCCGCATTAGCATGGAGCATCGCCAATTGTTTGGTTGCCTCACTCTCACACTTGAATGGGTGACACGTATCTTTATGAACTAATCTTACACTATTACAAGAAGGAATTCTTGCATAATACAATTCACGAAAACGGTTGTAATCAATTATCCAATCGTATTTCTCAATTCCTTGAGGAATTTGTCTAAAGGAGTCTATAGGCGTTATATATTCGCCCTTGTTTAATCGAATCTTTAACAAATTCCCTGGTAACGTATCTCTTCGAAGGTGTTCGGTATAAAGATATTCAAACGAATCGGTAGGACTGGTTAATATCACTACATCTTCTGGTTTCAGCAAGATAGTATCTTTTGGACCAACTACTAGAGTTTTAGTACCCTCTTGTGGGCCAATCCATGCTGAATCGTTGGCGCCTAGACGTATTCTAATAAAATCTTCTTGATACCTTTCAGCTGGTCCTACAACCTTTTTCTCTCTCCTGAAAATTACTGAACCTTTATTTCCACTAGCGGTATATGAGGCCGAATCAGCAGAAGTAGGAGGTACAGCAATCATTGTATCATCGAATATATAAAACCAACTATCAGCATATACCAACAATCGCTTACATAAACCATTACTATCAATAAAAATTGCATCCTCCATTGGAGTCATCTTAAAGTCTGATAACATTACTAAATCCCATGATTTATAATAATGATAAGGGATGGTATCATGTGAGTAATTACAGTTTACGGTAACGTTTTTATTGTGTAGAATATCGGTGGTACATTTTGCACCAAAATTATCACCAAAATCCCACAAACGAGTAGCACACCAGCGTTCACGCTTCAATGGGTCTCCACCACCAGCTGGTGCGGCTGAACCACCTGCAGGCGCATACACGGTAGTATCACCACGTGAATTCGCCTCCCATCTTACTGGTGGTTGCCAAATTTGAATTGGATTTCCATTGGCATCAACCTGGAAAGTATGACCTAACCCACCTGTTGCCTTATAAAAAGTACTATCGTCGTCTGTAAAATCAGGGTCATTATGATAGAAAGTTGAATAATTACGGAAGAATACCGTATCCATTACATCTTTAGGACACTGGAATACCTGCCAATCTGGTATTCTATCTCCCATTACATCAATTGTAGATGCAGGACCTAAAATTATGATGGTATCATAAATCGATTGATTACCACAAATCGGGTGTTTATAAGTAAGGTTTACAAGAAATGGTCCTAGTCCTGTAAAGGAGTGTGAAGGACTCCATGTTTTATTATTGAAGTTTTGAGGACCAGAATTAGGATCACCAAAATTCCATAATAAACCAGATGCCCCTGAAGGAACTTGATCCACTGTAAATTCAATTTCGGGAGCAGACATACAAGTGGAATCTTTATTTGCAATTATTTTCGCCTTTGATGCATTAACCGTAGCCACGGCTTTCACAACAAATGAATCTACACAACCTTGTAGTGTAGTAACAATCAAAGTAGAATTATATGTTCCTTGCCCATAGAACCACTTGCTGTATTGTGGTCCCCACAGCTTATCAAACAAATCTTGTTCTGCTTGGTCCCCAGTATTGTTCTTAGCTTGCTCTTTAGTACCATCTCCCCAATTCCAAATAATAGAATCAACGAGGTTCTTGTTTAAACGAGTAGCGTTGGTGATTTTTGCTTCAACTGAATCACAGCCTATTGGCTTATTACTTGCAAATGCAGTACCTATTTTTTCGTAAATAAACATTGCACCTTGCCAATTCACAGTGTCTACACAACCATACTCATCTTCAACCTCAATATAAATATCAAAAGTACCACCACGCTGATCTTTAATGGAAAAACAAACCTCGTTAGGTAAATCAGATGGAGGATATTTATATGAGAACGATTGTCCATCAGACAATAAATATCTCGATTCCTTAATTTTACCACCACCATTTGTAGCATCAACTTCAGAACTATCTTTGAAACAGAATAGATTCTTTTCAAAACATTGTTCTCTAATACTAGATCTGGTTAATTTAATTTCTGGTTTTGGACGGATATTTAACTTCGTAGATGATTTACAGGTTTGTCCATTGATTGTGGTTTCATACTCCACCGTTGCTTGCCCTGGAGCAAGAAAAGAATAGGAAACTGTTGATTGACCTGAAGTGGTGTAAGTACCACCTGCTGCATCTTTAAAAGTCCAACTGTGAGTTGTTCCAGTAGAAGAGCCTGTAAAGAAAATCGGTGCATCAACACACTCATTTCCACTAACTGTAATTGGACAATTTTGAGCATTAACTGCAGATGTTAGTGTAAAAACTAGCGCAATTAAAGCCCAAAGGTTTTTTGTAATCCGTGAGGTTACTATTTTCATATTTTCCATTTGTTGTAAGATTTCAAATTTATGTGATTTAAGCGATAAACGGAAATTCCAATCATTACTAATGAAAGTCCTTGAATTTCCTTGACATTTATTGCTTTTATAATTGATTATTTTTCTCATTAATTCCTATTTAACCAAACTGTTGATGTCTTTGATTTCCATTCAGTATCACCTGAATATTTGTATTTCAAAATGACCGTATAAATTCCTTTTTTGCATTGCCTTCCTCTAAAGTCACCACCCCACTTACCCGTACAGTTATTAGACTCATATACAATTTGTTTTGTTGGGCCAATTACTCTCATTAAAAACTCCTTAGTAGTAGGCATCTCTGCGTAAAAGGAGTCATTAATACCATCGTTATTGGGGGTAAAAATATTCGGCACAATGATATCTTGTTGAATACCATTATTAATTATAAATACTTTACGTTCGATTTTCTGATCACATTTTTTACCTTTTGCACTTATACTCACAGTAAATTCTTTAGAATTCAATATATAGAATTTATGCTTTACTTCGAATTGATTTTCTAATATAAATTTGTTAAAATCTAAATCCCCCCAGTCTATTTCAACAGGAATATTTTCATTGTTTCTTGCAACATTCACAAAATTCAATATGGCTGTTTGATCTTCAACCATTAGCTCGACACCCAGCAATCCACAGTTCACTGAAGTGGTTATTTGTTGCTCTGGTATTTGCCCTTCTTTAATGGGATTAGCAACAAAATATTCAGAGGTATCTTCAATGTAATTATTTTCTACATCACCTTTCTCTTCAACTACCGCATCTATAATATTAGGTTCTCCAATTAATAACTGGGAATTGTTTCCGGTATATTTGGTAGGTTCTTCTATTGAATCTTTAGAAGTAAAATCTTCTTCAACATTTGAAGATGTAGTTTTTGGTGAAATAAGTCCCTTTTTGATTTTGTTTTCATTTTGAACCGAATCAATAACAATTGTTTTGTCCAGATTACTTTGGTTAAACCAAACAATAGAGGCTGCAGTTACAGAAACAACAGTTGCAACAACTGCTACTTTCACCCCCGTAACACCTGCTAACTTTGCAGCAATTTTCGATCCTTTACTAACCGTTTGTGTAATTTGAGGATTTAAATTTCCTTGAATTGAATTAAAAACTGAACTTGGAGGATTAACCTTTGCGTCCCCTAATCCCTCTTTGAATAGCTTATCGATATTTGAACCTAAATTACTCATCACCCAGCCATTTTTGCAATAACTTTCGTGCTTTAAACAATTGAGTTTTACTCGTGTTTTCTGAAATTCCTAAAATTGATGCAATCTCACTATGAGCATACCCTTCAATTGCATACATATTAAAAACAGTCCTGTAGCCTAAGGGCAACTGGCGCAATAGAGTCATCAAATATTTTTCGTTTAATGTATCTGAGGATTTTTCAGGAATTGAAACTTGAAGAGCATCATCATTCACATTCGTAAATAAATGTGAGCGGTCTTTTCTTATGTAGTCAAGACATTGGTTCACACAAATACGCTTTAACCAACCCTCAAAAGAACCCTGAAATTTAAAGTTCCCCAGATTATTGAAAATTTTTATGTAAGACTCTTGTAGCATGTCTTGAGCTTGATCTTCGTCCTTGCTGTAACGCAAACAAATTGCAAATAAAACGCTTGAAAAACGTTCATATAACTCTCGTTGAGCATCGCTGCTTCCATCCAAACACTGCTGGATTATCGAGGCTTCGTTGCTGCGATTTTGAGATGCCATTTGCTGAGTTCATCACAAGGATTTATACCAAGATGCCGAGTATACTTATTAGGTTGCCTGTGTGATAATTATATTTTTAGTTTTCGTGTAATTATAAAGCTCAAATCTAATAGAACCATTTTCGGTTGTGCATTTCTCTCTATCAGTCCTATGGAACGTTCAATTTCATTGCACATTACTTCGAGATTTTCAAAAGGAATTCCAATTGAATTCATATTTGCAATAAACTTAGCTTCACTACCACCCCAAGAATTTAACTCAGAAGAATATGAAGTCACCAATACGCCTCTAAGCAATTCAAGTCCATACTGTAAAAAGCCTTTTAAAGATTCTTTTCCCATTTGCGAGGAACTTTCAGCCCAAGCAACCAACTCTCCCATTTTTCTACCATAACAGAGTGCCATCCAGCCTCGCCAAGTGTCAAAAAACGGACTCTCAAAACCAGTAGCAAACTTCTGAGACTCATTAAAATCTCCATGAGAAATATGTGCTACCCTAGTAGCTTCTTCGTCTGACAGATTATTTGATTTAATTAAATAATCTTTCAATTCACTTACCAGTAATGGTGGAACTTTAACTGGTTGGGTTCTTGACAGTATAGTGCCTAAAATCTTTTCTTCATTTTCTGCGACAATTAAAAAAATGGTATTATGAGGAGGCTCCTCAATAATTTTAAGCAAGACATTACCTTCGTTACCTAAAAATTCAGGTAGCCATAAAATCAAAAATTTATACTCACTTTCAAATGGTTTTAATGAAAGGCTTCTAATAATTTCCCGACATTCAGCAATTGGAAAATTTGCTTGTTTTTTTTCTGCTCCTAAAGCCAACATCCAATCTGGCAGATGAATATACGGTTGTTCAGTCAATACATTTCGCCATTCCTCCATTAGTTCGGAACTTTTCTTGGCTTTATCTGAAGGAAAAGGAAAACTAAAATGTACATCCGGATGTGTAATGGTATTCATCTTTCTGCAAGATGGACATTCGCCACAACTATCTGTTTCCGAAGGGTTTTTACATGAAATATATTGGGTGTAAGCCAATGCAAGCGGTAATCCTCCAAATCCAGATTTTCCTAAAAACAACTGAGCATGAGGAATTCGTCCATGCCGAACGCCGGCAATAAGTTTAGATTTAAGTTTCTCTTGTCCTATTACTTCAGAAAATCTCATCTTCTAAACATTAAATAATTACTTATACTATTCTATATTCGATGAGATCTGATCGGCAATTAACGCTAAATCTTCTTTTGAAGGATTCATCTTCGGACGTGAGAAATTAATATCTTCAACTGATTGTAACGGAATTAAATGGATATGTGTATGAGGTACTTCAAGTCCAATTACAGCCGTACCAATACGTTTACAAGGCACAGTTTTCTCTATAGCTTTTGCCACAGGAATGGTAAACTTCCATAACTCAGCTAATTCTTCCGCTGGCAAATCATAGATGTAGTCTATTTCTTTTTTAGGAATACATAAAACATGTCCTTTTGCTAATGGCATTATATCTAAAAATGCAAGATGCTTTTCATCTTCATGGATTTTATAGCATGGAATTTCGCCATTAACAATTTTAGTGAAAAGACTTGCCATTATAATTTTAAATTGAAATATCTATTATTTCTAATTTGATTATCCCAGCTGGGACCTGAATTTCGCAAATATCACCCTTTGCCTTGCCTAAAAGGCCAGCACCAACCGCACTCTTTACAGATATTTTATTTT
This sequence comes from Bacteroidota bacterium, assembly GCA_030830065.1. GTDB lineage: Bacteria > Bacteroidota > Bacteroidia > NS11-12g > UBA955 > VMCP01. The sequence goes on from JAURNR010000047.1 coordinate 14,907, forward strand.
CTTTGAGATTTGCCTCTTTCTCTGACACCAACTGATAAACTGCTTCTTTTCCGGTATTGTGATTTTTCACTTGAACTTTGCAAAGTATGCTAGCCTTATCTGTGTTTAATTGAGAAGCATCTATTACACGAGCATTTGCTAAGGTATGTTCCATTAGAGCGATTTTATCTTCAAGATGACCTTGTGCTTCTTTTGCAGCGTCATATTCTGCATTTTCACTTAAATCTCCCTTATCTCTCGCTTCTGCAATTGCCTGAACTATTTTTGGTCGTTCGATATGCTTTAAATCGTTCAACTTCTTTTTCAATGTCTCCAAACCTTCTGGAGTAAAGTATTGAATATCACCCATAATTTTCGTTGTTAGTTTCTATCAAAAAAAAGTTGCATCAACCGCAGTTGATGCAACATTCTATTCAAATATAATAATTTTTTCTATTCAGCACTACCCAATCCGATGCGCACTCCAAAAGAATGAACACCGCTGAACGGGTTTGTTGCACGATAGTTGTAATCTAAAGAAATTACATTCTCATCATTAACATGCCAATCATAAGATAATCCTGCAAATGGACCAGTAAATGCCGAGGTTCTTGTATCTTCAGAGAATATTCCTTCTTGATAACAAAATCCGCCTCTTACAGAAAGCATATCCTTGTAGGAATATTCTAGTGCTAGAGTAGACTGATTTGCTGAAAAAGCATGATTAGTGAAAGCAATACCAACAGTCAAACGATTGTCATACATATTGTCATCCCTATCTAGGCGAATATCATAAGATGCTCCAATGTTTAACAACGCCGGAAGTTTAATACCTGCTGTTTTAACTTGCATTGTTTTATCGAAATCACCATTTTGAATTACCGCCTTGTAACTCAAGCCATCACCACTAAAGGTCATATCTGGACCAATGTTCTTAACAGAAACTCCAAATTTGAAATCGTTTCTTTTACTCGCATTTCTACTTGGGAACAATGTAGTTGTGTATTGTACACCTGCGTCCAAAGCCACCCCAGATACACTAGCATCAGGAATACCCTCAGATACCATTCTTGCCATTACACCTGCTGAAATAGAATTAGAAAAAGTTTTCGAATACGCTACACCAATATTTGTCATATTCACTCGGTAAGTTCCAATTCCTCCGTGCGGATTTTCAACTGTGGTAATTTCAATTGGATCAATACCGAACTGCATTACTTGAATACCAAGAGAACCAGCATCGCCGTCTTCTCCTAATTTCAATGCCAAACCAAGATTATTGATTCCGATACCAGAACCCATTAACCATTCAGTTCTTGCGAATACTAATTCAGTTTTATTCGCCATTCTATCTAAGCCACCTACATTCATGAACATCGCTTCAGCACCATTAATACTTCCACCTGCTGTCCATCCTAAACCACCAGATCTTGCCCAACCGTTGATTGTTAATTGTGCTGCACCCGCTTGACCCTGTCTTTCTGGGTTACCCGCTTTTAGTATATTAGAGTTAAGTCCAATACATGTAAGTGCTAAAGCAAAAATCAATTTATAATTTACGTTCATCTTTTTTCTATTAATATGTATCTAAATCAACGGCATGCATTATTCCATACCAACGAATAATTTTTTCTCCTAATCTTGGTGCGTTAACGTGAATCAAGTATAACCCACTAGCAATTGGCACATTACTACTATTCTTCAAATCCCACTCATAATATGTCAAATCATCCGCTTTATTCACAGTGCGAATTAGATTACCTGCCATATCAAAAATGCGTATCTTACATTCTGGAGGGAGGTTGGTAATTTTTACACGGGAATCAATAGGACTATTTTCATATTCACTATATCCACGATACGGATTAGGCACAATATTTACTAAATCTAAACTCTTAGTACCCACTTCGTCAGAGATTTTTGGAGCAATTGATGCACCATCGAACTCATACATTGGACGATCATCATTTCTATCGTCGCCGGTTGCGAAAGTCGTATATGCTTTTTGCACATGCACTTTGAATTTCACCTCTGTAGGAGGAATCCCATTGTCCATATTGTAACCTGGGGCCAGGTATGTAGGAATAACCCAAGTTACTGTAGACATTAAACGAATCTTATTAAGATTGGTTAATGCAGGTGATGTAAGTGCATTTTTAAATCGGTCGAAATTAGCTTCATCTGGACCTAAATAACGCTCTCCAGAAATATTTCGTGTCAAACCGTGGTTACCTGTTCCAAAAATGTATAAGAAATGTTTACCACCTATCGCAGGGTAAGATCCATTATCGTTATAAACCGTCGAAGTAGGATTCCAAATCATATCCCGACCGTTTTCACCGGTTAGATAACTGTCTTCCCCAAAGGCAATTTGCATACGCTCACCAGTTTCAAGATTAATTACATATCCTGGGAACCAGCTCAAGCCTTTACTTCCAGGTATATCGTTAAAGTCAATATCTTTAGAAGCTGCATCACGCATATTGAATTTCCAGATATTTCCCTCATTACCATTCTTAACCTCGTCATCAGACATCTCTAATACCGGACAACGGGTCCACTTCGATTTATCTGGGGTGATAACCAATTCAAAACTATGTAATTCAGAAAGTGGATTTTGCAAGTGAGTAGCATTACCTGACCAAGCAAAACCAAATGTATTTCTACCATTTGCAGCACTGTACTTTTCACGAGCAGCCAATCCATAAGGCGCGATACGCCCGTTCCAGATTTTCTCATAAGATTGCCCTGGGTCTAAAGGTGCTCCATCAGTACCCATAAAGTCATGAAGATAACCATCAAAGGTAGCCCCTCTTCCATTGCTCCCAGAACGAATCCAATTTAGCCAAACACTACCAGAAGTAGGTGTACTTTGTGCATCATTATCCGCAATTGCAGTAAGCCATTGTCTTCCATTATCTTCCCATTCTACGGTCCAATCCAACAATCCATTTTGTGGGTCTGCAGCAGAATTTTCGGAAGGGTTGTATACCTGATTAATTTCAACGCTTAAACCCCAATCAGATAAATTGTCCTTGGTTGCATTGTACTCACTTGGAATACCCTGTACGCTTTCAAAAGGTTGACCAATTGTAGTGTCAGAATATATAGTATCATTTCCATTATCGCCCTTGCGTACAAGAATCCAATCTGTGTTACGCGTCATTGAATCACGCAAACCAATTGAATTAGATGGTGTGCGCTCTTTGAAGATAAGTTCAAATTTATCTATAGGAACTTTCAATGGATCAACTACCTTCACGTTAACCGGACCAAATCCGCCCATGTATGTAGGCTGAGTAACAAAATTTGTAGCTAGAATTTCTTTTACAGTTTCCTCTGTAAACTCGAGCGACATTCCTCCATTTCCACGACCTGAAATTCTCTTTAAAACGGGGCCACTTCCATAGGTAGAATTCAGTTCTGTTCCGAAATTCTCAGAATCTGTTTTATGAGGGGTAGCACGGTAAACTTGAATATTTCTACGACCCGCTAAAAACTGGTTTGGATCAATCTGCAAAGTATCGTCTGAAAGTACGGCATAACTCAAAATCATGTAGTAATAATTCTTGTAATCTACAAGAGATGTATTTGCTGACGTTGCAAAAAGGTCATTCTTGATACTAAAAGTATGTTGAACACCTTTGTCCGCTCCATCTACTTTTTCAACTGGTATCATTTGAGATAACTTTGGATCAAACACTTGATTTACTATTTGTCCTCGATTATTTTGTACGTCACACTGGAATAACAAACGCGCCTTATCAATATTATCAAGATCAGAAGTATTTACCGTAGCATCTTTTAATTGATAAACTAAGTAACCTTCAAACTTATATGTTAACTCTTCGTTATTTGCATTCTTATACTTCTCTGTATAATTTTCAACTTTTGTAGAATTTGTATTCAAGAATTTCAAAACTAATTCTTGCTCTAATTCCTGTATTTCAACATCTGGAGCATCAGGCCCATCAAGAATTTTGAAATTATTGTTAAACAGAGTTTGTGCTTTATCCGAAGCAAGTTTTAATAGATCTAATGACCCAGTAGCACCACCACTTGTAGTTCTCGCCCATACAACACCTACGGTAATTCTTTGAACTTGACCAGGACGCAATAAGAAAGGACCTGTAGATTGCAAGAAACGACGGTCACCAGGACGATTTCCCGAAGATTTCTCATCCCAACAACGACCAGCAAATTCAGGATCCGTACAACCAGGATACATATAATTTGAAATTTCGCTTCCGCCAAATCCATTACCTCCCCAAGTCACATTTTGTCCACCTTTCCATTTACCTCTCAAGTAGTTATAAAATGAATTAGGATTACCTCTATCAGGGTTACCGTTAATAGGATTTGCATCATTATTGTAATACATAAAGTGGCTCATCCCCATTTGATTACCAGCAGTATCTGTTGGACCCTCAAAATAATCAACACCTATAGTTGGAGGATTTAAACCATAGCCTAAAACACCTTCATCATCATCGTCACCATTGTAACAAAAACCTAAACTTCTTCCCACATCACAACCCACGTAGTCATCTGCGTAATTACCTAGGTCAGCATCAACCCATTGACCCATGTAACAGTCATTAAGGGTTGTAAAACCTCTGTTGATGATCTTGGTTGAATAAAAGGTCATATTATTCACTTCATCGTTGGTCGCAAACGCAAAGGCAGTAGTTTGACACTCCACACCAATTGGTTGACCCGAACTTTCAGAGTGAATATTTCCTTTATCGTTGTATACCCACCAAATGAACATATCCGGCTGACGATTAACTCCATTTTCAGCATTTGGACGTCTTTCATCTAAAACTGGATGCTCACCATCAAAAGGGTTATAAATTCCATCAGGAACAATTTCTTTATATGGAGCTAGGTAATTAGCTTCGGGCCCTAATCCTACCGAACGATTACTTCCCGCAGGCCAGTCACGAATACCAATACTTTGAGTTAAAAATTTAGACTCTTCAAATTCCTCTAATTCATCACGCGTAACTTTCCACATACGATCATAAGACTCACAACGCAATGGTTCAGTCGCTGCTGTAGTAGTATCCAAAGGACCAGGCCAAAAGTCAGAACCAAACTGTCGATAAGTCATTGCAGCTAACTTCAGGTTACCTCCGTTATCTTTACCACCTATCCAAATGGCACCTGCAAACAATGAGTGTTTTCTGACAGCGTTTGGATCATTAATTTTAGGAATTTCATATTTAGGATTATTTAAATCCCACCACATATCGCCTCCGTTCAACAACTTTGTTCTCACGTTGTTAATGTCTAAGTCTACCGATTGTGACGCTGGGTTACATGTGCTTGCAAATGCACCTGCTCTCTTATTCACACTATTCGACTTCGACGAAGATCGTCCCTGTATATTAACCACAGGACGTGCTGCCACCATGGATACCAGGGCGATACTTGCAGCTAATATTCCGAATTTTTTCGTCATTTTCATTAATTCTTTTTTAGTTCAAACTGAAACGGATTCCCAAACGGATGGTACGTGGTCTATTCCAGTTACCTGTTTGAGAGTTTAACAATAAGCGGTATAAGTCGGTATAACTTTGTGCATCCACTTGATTTCTTATCAATAGCTGACCTTGCGGTGACGTTAAGAAACCATCATCATTAGGTTGACCAGTGTAAGGGAATACTCCAGTAACATTCCAAGTATTAAGTAGGTTATTAACCCAAAGGAATGCCGCAAAACGCAATGGATTTTTTGAATCACCACGATTAAGCTGGAATGATTTAGTTAAGTTAAAGTCAAAGTTATACTGCCATGGCAAACGTGCTCCAAATGGAACACCCTTAATCTGCGCACGGTCAACAGCACCAATTTGCACAGGTCTTACTGTTGGAGTATATGGACCACCGCTATATGTATTGGCAATAATGTTGATACTAGTATTTTTCAAAACTTCCTTACCGAACAGAATAGGTCCTTTGTATAGATTTCTGCGATTTCTATCACGTCCTCCGGCCCAAGCCCAAGTTGCAGACAACTTGATGTTGTGGCGAATATCCAAATCACCCAAAGGAATTACAGTTCTCAAATTTGGCTGGTTAGAAGCGATTAACGCTGCCTGAGAGTTGATGTTTGATCCAGTACCATCAGCAAACTGCAACATATAACTCGCAGAAAGAGTCATCGGACCAATATCTCTCATTACAAAATTTCCACGGAATCCTGTAATTGTTGCGAAATCAATATTTCTGTATGTTGAATATGTAACAGGATATCCCTGATTGATTTGATAGAGTCCAAAATCATTTCTTATTTCTGAATAGGACGCCGCTAACTCCAGTCCTTTATCATTTCTTCTACCAAAAATTTGTTTAAATCCTACTTCATAATCCGTCTTCAAACGAGAATTTAATGAACCGTTTGCTAAAGTAGAACCCTGTCTAAACTTCAAAAAGTAAACATCGTCAATAGAAACAAACGACGCTCCAGCGTTTGGACGCTGTGCTAAAACATCGTAACTAACGTAGAATGACTTTCTCTTGTCGAGAGGAAATGAGAACCAGACACGAGGTAACAAGTTTACTATTGGAGTATAGTCCATGAAGGTAGCTTCAGTTACTTCTTGAGTATCTGTTCTGTATAAGTATGGTGCAATACGTCCATTTACTGTTTTGTTCGCCAAGAACTCAGGGTTTCTTTGTTCCGAACCGTCGGCATTAAACCACTTATCTCCCATACGGTATCCTACGATTTGAGTAGGAGATTCCATATCGTTCACATAAACTTTTGCATCCTCAGCAATATTGGAAGGGTGATTAATTGGTAAACCATTAATCTCACCAACTTCAGCTGCTGTTTTAATTGGATATAATGAATATGGATCTGCCAACACAATTTGGTTTGCATCGTAACGTTCCATACGAAGTCCTAGACGGAAGATCAAGTCTTTAAATTGGAACTGGTCTTGTAACCAAGCAGCAATATAAATTGGTTGGAAAGCACCGATTGTGCGCTTATCTGGATCATTCAAGAATTCAGAAATAGAAGGTTTTCCTTTTACCTTATTTCCTAAATGATCATATCCAAAGTAATTAACATATCCATTACCATTGTTCAATAACTCATTCGCATTGAACATGTCTAAACTAAAATCTCCAGGTTTATAGCTGTTGATATCTACAAACGTTCTTTCATCAATAGCTTTGCCATAAACATCAGTGGCTCCTTGAGAAATTAATTTATTTCTAAAATTGCGATCAAAAGTAGATTGCTCTTCATAATTCACCAATCTATTATAGCGGATTGTATCAGTAAATACTCCATTTTCATCATACGATAAAATAGGATTTTCGATATCCAATTCACCGATATGTTTATTCATTAACTGACGCATTAAGATCCATAAACCGTTTGCGTTTAAACCATAACCTCTATTAATATTTTGCTCATAATAAAAACCAGCTTGCAAATCATGAGGAGTACGCTGTCTGCCACCTTGTGTTTTTGGCTTAACTTGCATCTGACCCAAAGCAAATAATGAATATTTTTCAGATTGGTTCCTACTCCATCCACCAACGGTTGTTCCAGGAGTAGACCAAAGCGAATAAACGTTTACAGGGTTGTAACCGTTCAATAAACCTTGGCTAGCTAGAACTGTCAAAGGGTTTGTGATTTTTGCACCTCTTTGGGTGTAAAAATCGTATACATTTGAGGTGTATCTTGCACGAACAGGATTCAAGTCGCTCGCCTGGTAATCTAACAGAGTATCCATGTAACCTATATGCTCCCAATAGTTACTTAACTGAACATAGTTTCCAAACTGATCACGAACAACTCTTGGGTCCTTGTTTGGATTTTGTTGTGCATCTGTGTGGGAGTATGCAAATACTTCCGTTGGATAAGCTGTAAATGACCCTACATATCCATAATTAAAAACATCATCTAAATGATCTGCATTTCTTGAGAAAGACCAAGCATTTTGATATTCTGCACGAACAGTGTAGAATGCAGATTTAATATTACTACGCTTGTCGACTTTAAAATTCTGACGGAACTGAAGATAAGATCTGAAAGTATGGTTATCGATTCTTGCAGTATTCGCAAAGTTTAAAATATTATTTGTTACGCTTCTTCCTCCGCCATAAAAGTAAGATGCAAAAGCTGTAAGCGATATATATTTATTGGGATTAAACTCTAGTTTTCCAATGAAGTTTGAGTTAAACTGTTGTGAGTTTGGGCGAGCTGCAATATTTTGGAAATCAGACTCTCGTAAGAAAGAAGCAGAATGCACGAAACCATTTGGAGTAATGGTCAACGGATTTTGCTCAATCTCCGACATTTTCTCATCATTTAACACATAAACACCTGTACGTGTGGGTGAAGGATCGTAGTAATAACCAACGTTTCCGTTTAACGTAAAACCTAGCTTTACGAGCTTATCGGTTGTTCCATTGGCATTTTTCTTTTTTTGAACCCACAATGGCCCCGAAACAAATCCTTCCAATGTACTGTATCCATAAGGATCTAAAAACTGGGAAGTTATTCCTTCAAAGATTGAAATATATTTATCTGTCGCACTCTTGGATGTGTAGGAAAATGCTCCACCCGTTAAGTCACCATACATGGCTGGAATACCACCGATATTTACAGATAGCTGATCCACTCCTAAAGATGGAATAGCACCACTACCGATTACACGCATACCATCAACGAATGTACCATTACCGTCTGAACGCGTTCCTCTAACGGAAATACCTTGACGTGATTCAACAATTGCAGAGTTCGTGGAGGTTAATGCACCCATACCACGCCTTCCACTATTTATCATCTGCTTTCCGTCAATCGAAGCCTCATTTTGCTCCATTTGAATAACCTTTTTCGATGCTTTAGTGGAAATCACAACCGCCGTCATTGAGGAAGTCATGTTTACAGTCTTAGGTTCATTCAATCCTGCACGTAGCGTTAAATCCGTAATTTTCTGGGTTGAAAATCCGTCTTTTGATGCTTCCATGTCATAAGTACCAGGGTTTAAGGTTTGGAAAATTACATTTCCATCCATGTCTGTAGTATCATATGCTTTTTTGATACCGTTTAAATACATGTTAACCATTACCCCACTCATGCGTTTACCATCACCGTCTAAAGCGGTCACCCGAAAATCCGCAAAGTTGGTCTGAGCAAATGTAATTGCTGAAAACATTCCAGCAATTACCAAGAGCGACCATTTCAGTAGTTTATCTCTCATATTATTTATCCAAATGAACTTTTCAGGATGGAATTTGCATTACACCCTTTAAACGGCAAGTTTATCGAAAAATCAAGGATTTAGCAAGTTTATTTTCGCCTTTTATCGAGCGACTTGACCACAGCCTATACACTGCAATTATAAAATCAAAGGGAATTATCCTTTATAATTCAATATTTTAGATAACAAAAAGTCTGAAATATTGCGATAACTTTCCACTGACCAACCCGCAACATGTGGCGAAAACATTACATTTGATTTTACCTTAAAAGTATCCCAAATCGCCCATTTAGACCGAGGGATTTTGGAAATTGGTTCGAACGGAAATACATCGAGCAAAACTGCACTTAACTGTTTTTTTTCGATAGCATCAACCACATCTTCAAATATCATGGTCTCTCCTCTGCTGGCATTCATAAAAATGGGTTGACATCTCATATTAGAAAAAACTGGTTTTGAAAACCATCCTCTGGTCTCTTCAGTTAAAGGAACATGCACAGAAATTACATCAGCTTTTTCGCATAATTCATTGAATTCTACTGATTCTAATTGTGAGGAATCTTCGATGTCTTTGTATTTGTCATAAACCAAGAGATTGGCACCCAGTGCCATTAGTTTATTTCCAAGAGCAGAACCAGTATGTCCATACCCAATTATACCAACTTTCTTACCCTTTAGTTCAACTCCGCGATGGTATACACGATCCCAATTACCCGATTTCACATTATCATTTCCACTCGGAATTTTATGCAAATATGACAATAGCATACCCAACATATGCTCTGCAACTGAATTGGCATTGGCACCCGAAGCATCGAAAATTTCAATGTTCTTCTGATTCAAGTAATTTTGATCAATATTGTCAATACCAGCACCAGCTCGTGCCACCCACTTTACAGAATCCAGATAATCTAAAAGCGGTCTCTCAATTAAAATCTTAGAGCGCACTACTATACCCTCAGGTTGAACGTCTTTAATTTTATCTGCAACAGCAGACTTATTAATATTTGGTAAATAAATTACCTCGAAGCCATTATTCTCAAGTCCATGAATTAATGACTCATATACATCATCTACAATTAGGACTTTCCGCATCAACTAGTATAATTTCCGTTGAATACTCCAACGATTTTTAGAATTATTCTTATTAGAAGTAGTTTCAGACTTTTGACTTCCTTGTTCCCACACGAAAGCTGCGGCTGTCAAAATTGCATCTTCTTGCTCATTTGCTTCTCTAACACTATCACTTGTCCCATGATTATAATATTGAGAGATAAAATGTGTGCTAAAATTTCCTTCAATAAATTTGGGGTGATTCATTACGAATGTTCCAAAAGGCAGTGTAGTCTGTATTCCAGTAATTACATATTCCTCTATTGCCCTTTTCATTCTCGCAATGGCCTCATTTCTATCTTTACCGTAGGTTATTAACTTTGATAACATATTGTCATAGTAGATAGGAATCTCCATGTGGGATTCCATACAATCATCTACCCTTACACCGGGACCCATTGGTGGTAAATAAGTTTTAACAGTGCCGATATTCGGAAGAAAGTCTTGAAAAGGGTCTTCCGCACAAACTCTTAATTCTATAGCATGACCTTCCATTTTTAAATCTTGCTGTGAAAACGGTAACGTTTCCCCTGCTGCCACTAAAATTTGTAACTTAACAAGATCAAGCCCGGTTATCATTTCTGTAACGGGGTGTTCAACCTGCAGCCGCGTATTCATCTCTAAAAAATAGAACTCCTCATTATCACCTAACAGGAATTCAACCGTGCCGGCACCCCTGTAGTTGCAAGCCTTAGCCACATTTACTGCGGCATCACCCATTTTATTTCTAAGAGTTTCTGATAAAACTGCACTCGGTGCTTCCTCCACTAACTTTTGATGTCTCCTTTGAATTGAACATTCTCTTTCAAACAAGTGACATACATTGCCATTATTATCAGCTATTAATTGAAATTCAATATGCCTTGGGTTACCCACATATTTTTCAATAAACACACTATCGTCTCCGAATGCATTCCTTGCTTCATTTTGAGCAGCATTTAAAGAGGCCACAAAATCTTTTTCTTCATGTACTACCCTCATGCCCTTACCCCCACCGCCAGCTGAAGCTTTTAACAAAACAGGAAATCCAATTTCCTTTGCTACTTGCATTGCAGCATTTACATCTACAATAGCTTCATTAATGCCAGGGACTAAAGGAACACCATATTTTTCTACTGCCTGTTTACTCGCAATTTTAGAACCCATTATTTCCATAGCCTCTGGAGTTGGTCCAATTAATGTTATTCCATTTGTTTGCAACTGACGAGCAAACTCCGCATTCTCAGATAAAAAACCATAACCTGGATGTACTGCATCAACACCAGTTGTTTTACATAGATCTATTATCACATCCATTCGGAGATAGCTTTCACTACTTGGTCCCTCTCCAATACAATATGCTTCATCAGCATAACGTACATGCCTCGCTAGTTTATCTGCAGTGCTATATACAGCAACTGTTGATATTCCCATATCCTTGCATGTTCGCATCACACGAATTGCTATTTCACCTCTATTTGCTATTAAGATTTTTGAAAACATAATTTATGCAGATGTCTGAGTTTTATGGAACAAAGATAAGTTATACCTTCGTGATGCAAAGAATATGATCCGTTTTCAAAAGGTTCAACGCTTAGTGCAAATTGAAATAGCACTTGACTACCGGAAACCCAGTGTAATTGGATCGGTTATATTACAGCTTGGTGTAACAGCAATGCTTAGTATGTTGTCGCAACCAAGAATTACCGGTAGTATTTGGAATACTTTATTTTGGATAACATTAATTCTTGGTACAATTACTGCGATTTCAAAGAACTTTACCCTTGTTTCAAAAGGAAGATGGCTCTATTGGAATCAGTTATCTTCACCCCTAGAGACTCTAATATCCAAAATGATTTACGGTTGGATTAACATGATCGCTATGAGTTTAATCAACTTATTATTTTTTGCTTGGTTTATGGGAATCCCTATAATATACATAGGCAACTATTATATTTTGCTAATATTAACTACTGGAGGAATCTCAACAGTATATACTTTTATTGGGGCGATAGCTTCAAAAACTGGAAATTCTGGCTTTTTAGCCCCTGTATTAAGCTTACCCTTAATTATGCCTTTAATATTAGTTGGAATAAAAGCTTCTCGAAAAACATTAAACCCTGTTTTGGTTAGTTCTCTAAACAAGGATTTAATGCTATTAGGTGCTCTTGACCTTATGATAATTATTTTATCCGCGGTTCTTTTTCAGGCACTTTGGAAAGACTAGTCCTTCCAACATTTCAATACTTCTAGGGCTACATCGAGACCTGCGTCTTTTGAATATCCCTTCATCCAAACCTTACGCTGCTCAGTTTTTATGCTATCACCTTGCACAGCATTTAGGTCTATTGATAATGGATATAGAGTATCAGATTTTCCAACATATTTAAAATCTTTAAACTCCTTATCGCGCTCGTTGATTTCTTTCTTAAATTCTTTGTAAGATTCCAGCGATAGTGGATAGGTCATTCCCTTGCGCAACTCAGCAATTTGCTTAGCCCTTTTTGATACTAATTTATAATAATCAGATTTGGAAATTTCTTTCTGTCCTTGCTTTATTGCTCTTTTAAGAGACTTATTTTCTAATTCAGTGTATTTCGCTTTTGGAATTTCGTCAAATTCGAGATGGTAATCCATTTCTTTTTCACCCCTATCAATGTCATCATAGATATCTGGAAGAACAACATCGGGCTCGACACCTACTAATTGTGTAGTGCCTCCATTTATGCGATAAAATTTTTGTATCGTTACTTTCAAATCTCCGAATCCACGAGGGAATATTTTTGTAGATCCACCCCTAAGTGGAATCATAGTCTGAACTGTCCCTTTACCAAAGGTACTTTTAGAACCAACTATTACTGCTCTCTTATAATCTTGTAATGCAGCTGCCAAAATTTCGGAAGCCGACGCACTGTAGGTATTAGTCATTACAACTAAGGGCCCATCATATTGGACGCGTGTATCCTGATCACTTGCCTGTTGGATTCTTCCGCTTGGATCTTTAACCTGAACAATTGGCCCTGATGAAATAAATAATCCACTCATATCTATCGCATCTGCCAAACTTCCACCGCCATTGTTCCTTAAATCTAAGATGATTCCCTTGATTTTTTCGTCCTTGAGTTTTGAAATTTCCTTCGCAACATCCCCTGAGGAATGTCTTCCTCTGCCTTCAGCCGAAAAATCAGCGTAAAAACTTGGTAATTGAATAACTCCATACTTATCACCTTTAAACTCAACAAGGGCACTTCTAGCATATGACTCCTCAATTACCACAACATCGCGAACAATCGGAACCACATGAATAACTCCGTCTGGTTTTTTCACCGTTAAGCGGACTTCTGTTCCTTTTTTTCCTCGAATTAATTGAATAGCATCGTCTAGCTTCATATCAACTACATCTACTGGATCTTCTTCAGCTTGTCCAACTTTTAAAATCAAGTCACCAGCCTTAAGATCGCCTTGTTTATAGCTCGCACTTCCAGGGACTATTCTTTCTACTTTGATGTAACCATCGCGTTCTGATAGAGTTGCGCCAATACCTTCCAACTTACCGGTCATTGAAATATCAAAATTGTCTCGATCAGCAGGTGGGAAATAATTTGTATGAGGATCGTAAACTTCAGCAATTGTATTAGCAAAAAATGCAATTTGGTCTTGCCGGTCCATCTTTCTCCAACGCTTAAACCAATTCTCCACAAGCTTCTTTGTTTCCTCTCTTGCCTTTAACTCGAGAGTATCAAAAGGTTTTATATTCTTAATTGAATCTGGTCCTTTCAAGTTTTTTTGACCTTCAAGTTTATTATATAGTTTATCAACGGTTTGATATCGAGTCCATAATGTCCAGAGTTCGGTAATCTCATTTAGGCTTTTGGGATAGTGTCTTTCATCTTCACCTTGAAAGTAGTTTAGTTCTTCTGAGTAGTTGTAAGGCTTTTCTAATTGTGCTTTAACTAATGGCTCAATAAAGTCAAGACGGCCTTGCATCACCTGCCAAACGGTATCGAAAAAATCGAATCTACCCGCATTAATCTGATCGTCAATTGAGTATTTATATGCACTAAAATTAGCAATATCCTCTTGAGTAAAAAACTGCTTATTGCCATCCATATTTTCCAAAATATTTTGAAAAATCTTAACGGAGAATGAGTCGTTAATTTCAAGTGGTGCGTAATGCTGACGATTTAAAGTGTAAATGATTCTTTTGAGAACCGGTTCCTCGTCCGAAAAGGGTTTGTTACTACAAAATGAAAGTACTAACAGCGCTGCTGCAATCGTACTTAATGAAATCCACTTCTTATATCCTAACATGTATTGTATATTTTCTTTTTATTATTCAGATTCCTCAGCATATTTATCCAAACCAAGTGTATGAATTCCTTGATCAAAAACAATATCAACTGGAATATTTGCAGCATTTAAAATGTCGAGTTGTGCTTTTAAACTTTCGCCAATTTTACCTCTTTCACTTAACATCTTCTCTACACCAGCTAGATCGCCATCACCCTGTAAATGCAATAATTCAGCTGCTAATCCCTCAATTGCTGTTCGCATTTTAGGTATATCAACTTTGATTCCTTTACTGGTATTTTCTAAACAGCCGCTTTTGATTAACGTATTATACGTGATCATATTGGCTTTACCATGAGCACTAGACGCACCAAATCTTACAGAACGATATACTGATGCAACAAAGGTTACATAATAATCTTCTAAATCACCGTCTAACTCTTTCATATCAATTAACTTGGTTACCATATATAGACCAAGGACATCTGCCTTACATTCCTCGATTGCAGAATAAGTTGCTCCCAAAGCCTCTCTTACTGTTTGATTAGGATTTTCAATTACATTCTTAATCCCTAAACCATGTGCAACTTCATGGAACATTACATTAGAAAAGAAGGAATTAAAATTGATTTTCTTACGCTGAGACGGGTGAATTACTTTCTGGGAAATTGGAATTACAATTTCATCAAATTTGGCCTTCATTGTATTCTTTAGCTGTGACCGACGAGTTCCAAAGTATTCTTGAATAACCTCGTGATTTGGCAAATTAACCGCAATAGTTTTACTGCCCGAATTACAATCACCCGCGTAGTAAATAGCATCAAAAACAGCCAATTGACTCATTGGTTTTTCTGGCTTTTCTACTGGCGGAAAACCTTCAATTTCAATAATCTCAGAAACTGCTTCCACGCCTTCTTCTATAATATTTCCATCTTCGTCCGTTGTTGGCTCTTCCTTCTCGGTTACACTATTAGCACCAAGTTCTGGTTTATATTTTTCTTCAACAGGCAAACCTGCTTGTAATTGAGGTAAAAGAGCAACATATTTTTCTAATTTCTTACCCCATTCACGGTCACGCACTAAAACATAGGCCTCAAATGAAGTTTTAGAACCTGTAAGCTTGTCTTCGTAGTTTTCAATAGGCCCAATAATAATATCAAGGTGTGAATTTAAATTTAACCAGGAAATATCAGACATTACATAATCATTAGTAAATAGACCGTCAATACGTTGGGTTAGATATTCAGCAAAATCAGGGTCTTCATCTTGTATTGCTTCAGAAGCTGCTCGAAGTTCTTCGGTAAGTGGTATCAATTCGTTTTGATATACCATTGAATAACTTTCAATCTCAATTTCTTTACCATCCAAAGATGGGAAACGCTCGCGAGGTGGAGGCATTTGTCCCATTTTTTGATATTTCTCGGCATCTTTTGGATTAAAGTAATAAACAACCGTGTATGGATCAAAGACTCTGAACTTCATATCTTCCATAACTTGATCAGGGTCAAAACCATCGGGATAGAAATTCACTCCCTTTGTTTTTGATCCTATACCATCCAAAAATGGAGCATCATTATTCAATCGATCCCATGGACCATAATTGATTTTTATAAACTGCTTTAAATCTGGATCTTTAATTCCCTTTAAAGCATCTTCTTTTTTCATGTATGTCTGCATCCAGAATATATTGTCCGCATGTTGAGCTGCTTTTATAAGGTGTACAATACATTTTCTTTCTGCTTCTGTCAGCTGACTTGTATCTGTAGTCAATGTAATCTGCTTGTAACTAATTAATCTATCCTTTATTGGATAACCCTTTTTTAGTTTTTGAGCATTTAAGCCACTGGCAATAATTAAACTTGTTGTAAATACTATTGCGCGTTGTATTTTCTGTAAGGTCATTTTACAAAAATAGTTGGAACCTCAAGTATTCAAAAAACATCGAATAAAATGACAGAAATAAACGATAAAAATCTCCCACATAACGAAAGCACTGTTCCAAATGAACTAATTATAACGATTTTTGAGGAATCAAATGTCGAAAGTGACAGTAAATAATTCAAATACGAACACACTATCACCCATTCTTACGCGCAAGATTTTTGAGTCATTTCCAAATAACTCTGAAGCCGTAAAAATAGGGACTCAATCATACCCCTCCTCAATTGTTGAGCTTAACAGACCCACAGGTAAATATATTCACCGATTACTCCTCAGGTTATTCAATCTATTCAGTAGAAAAGGAATGATTAGGAGTTTGGGTAATACCTGTGCACCGGGTTTAATATTCCCAAAACTAGAAAATGGAAAAGGAATAAATCAATTTCATATTTCAAACAATGTTTGTGGCGTTGTGTCTGCAAATATTTTAGGTATTAATGAATACCCTGATTCTGTAACTGTTGAAGCCAAACCTTTCATGGTTTTAAACCTGCATTCGAAATGGAATAGTTTTGACGATTATCTGTCCGCTTTTACTTCCAAATACAGAGTAAGAGCGAAGAAAGTACTTAAAGAAAGTGGACATTTAAATAAGCGAAGAATTGACCAATTGCCTTCCAACGAATGGATTGCCGCCTGTGGAAAATTGCTTGCAGAATCCCTTCAAGACAAAACCATTGCTTTAGGTAAAAACTTACCTCAATTACTTCAGTGTTACCATAATTCAATAAATGAAAATTTTCACGTTTATGGTTATTACCAAGAGTCAAAACTTGTAGGATTCATATCTTGTATTATTGATGGGTCTAACCTTTTTGCAATGCATCTAGGAATGGATGCTAAAGTAGGTTCGCACACTAAATTATATCAAAGAATGCTCATGGATCTCGTCGAGGTTAGTTTTGAAAATTCAATAAGCAGCATAAACTTTGGAAGAACGGGAACTGAAATTAAAAGCACTTTAGGGGCACTTCCATTAACTAATTCATTCGTAGTATTTACAAAATCAAAATTCTTGTTATTCTTATTTGAACTATATGTAAAATTCTTTCATAAACGGGAAAGTTTTAAGTTGCGTAAACCATTCAAAACGGAATTTTATTAATTGAATGTGTATATTTGGGTGTGAGAAAATCATTCATATTCCTAAGTATAATTAGCATTGCTAGTATTAGTTTTGCTCAAACAACCAACAAAGAAGGCAGTGCTTACAAATTTGAAAAGGTACACGCTGTAGATAAAACCACCATTAAAGATCAATGTAGAACAGGAACCTGTTGGAGTTACAGTACCCTATCGATGTTAGAATCTGAATTAATAAGAAATGGCAAAGGTGATATTGACTTAAGCGAGATGTTTATAGCAAGAATGGCTTATGTCGACAAGGCAATTACTTATGTTAGGATGAATGGCAAACATCAATTCGACCAAGGTGGAGAGGGGCATGATATTCCCTACATAATAGCGAAATATGGAATTGTTCCTGAATCAGTTTACTCTGGATTAGTAAATGGTCAAACTCGACATAATCATAGTGAATTGATGTCGGTTTTAAAGCCAGTAGTTGATGCAATTGCTGCTAAAAAGCCAGGAACAATTGGCACAGAATGGATTGATGCAATAAATGGTATACTTGATGCTTATTTAGGAAAAATTCCTGAGTCATTTGAATACAAAGGAAAGTCATATACGCCAAAGTCTTTTGCAAATTCGTTGGAGTTAGATATGAATGATTATGTGGTCTTAACTTCCTTTACCCATCATCCTTATTACACATCATTTGCACTTGAAATTCCTGACAACTGGTCAATGCAAACTGCAATAAATGTTCCATTAGACGAATTAACATCAACTGTAAACCACGCTCTAAAAAAAGACATTTCAGTTGCTTGGGCAACAGATGTATCTGAGAAAGGATTCGCCTACCGAGATGGTTTAGCAATTTGGGTTGCTGATTCTCTAATCACCAAGAAAGGTAAAGATGATAAACATTTCAATAATGCCGGAGCGGAAAAGCAGGGTTCAGTATTTTATAATCCCACAAAAGAATTAGAGGTTACAGTTCAAGAGCGTCAAGCACAATTTAACTCTCAGAGAACTACGGATGACCATGGAATGCACATTGTTGGGCTATACAAAGAAGCAAATGGTACTCCTTTTTATCATGTTAAAAATTCATGGGGAGACTCAAATGAAATGGGCGGTTATTTATTTGCTAGTGAAAATTACTTCAAAATGAAAACCATCAGTGTAATGGTTCATAAGGATGGTTTAACCAAAGACTTAAAGAAAAAACTTGATTTAGACTGATTATTTCCTGTCTTGTTATTAATGAAATAACTAGGACTTTCGATAATTACTTTACCCTGGTATCGGTTATTTTTTTGCTCACAACCAACTAGTTTATTTGGCCACAAATAAGATCACCAAATCATCGGCATATAAATAGCTCAAAATAGCCTCGGGGTTATTATATTTGCGAAAAATTTATTTGTAATGATCATCGGGGTACCCAAAGAAATTAAAAACAACGAGAATCGCGTGGCCGTGACGCCCGCTGGAGTTGCAGAGTTCATCAAACACGGTCATACTGTGTATGTTCAAGAAACAGCAGGTGCTGGAAGTGGGTTCTCTGATGAAGAATACATCGGTACAGGAGCGCAGCTTCTTCCAACTATTGAAGAAGTATATGCTATTGCTGAAATGATAATTAAAGTAAAAGAACCTATTGAACCTGAATACAGATTAATTAAAGAAAATCAATTACTCTTTACTTACTTCCATTTTGCCAGTTATCAGCCATTAACTCATGCTATGATAGACAATGGGTCTATCTGTTTAGCTTATGAAACGGTAGAAGTAAATCGTGCGTTACCTCTATTAGTACCAATGAGTGAAGTGGCTGGAAGAATGAGTATTCAAGAAGGTGCAAAATATCTTGAAAAACCAATGGGGGGAAGAGGTATTTTACTAGGTGGTGTGCCAGGGGTTAAACCAGCAAATGTCGTTGTTCTTGGAGGAGGAATTGTTGGAACACAAGCAGCAAAAATGGCTGCAGGTCTTGGCGCAAATGTTACCATAATGGATATCAGTCTGAATCGCTTAAGACAGCTAGACGATATTATGCCAGCAAATGTTACTACTCAGTATTCAAATGAATATAATATTCGTGAGGCAGTTAAAACAGCAGACCTTGTTATTGGAGGAGTGTTAATACCTGGAGCAAAAGCACCAAAGCTTATTACTCGTGACATGCTTCCAACAATGAGAGAGGGAACAGTAATTGTTGACGTTGCAATTGACCAAGGAGGATGTTTTGAGACTTCAAAACCAACCACTCACGCTGATCCAACCTATGTAATTGATGGTGTAGTTCATTATTGCGTGGCAAATATGCCTGGCGCTGTGCCATATACTTCAACACTAGCATTAACAAATGCTACTCTACCCTATGCTCTCCAGCTAGCAAACAAAGGATGGCAACAAGCTTGTAAGGATGATGTAAATCTTCGTTTAGGATTGAATGTAGTGAACGGAAAAGTAGTTTATGAAGGAGTGAGTACTGCATTTGACTTACCTTATACTCCTGTAGAGGAGGTTTTAAATTAATGTCGCAAATTGTAAACTATAAGGTTTACGGAGAACAAAACAAAGATGCTATATACATCTTGCACGGTGTTTTTGGCATGCTAGATAATTGGCATTACACGGCTAAATATCTTTCTGAGAAATATCGAGTAATTACTTTTGATGCTCGGAATCATGGAAAATCTTTCCATGATTCCGACTGCTCATACAACGCCATGGCGGGAGACTTGAAATCTCTAATGGATTTCCATAAAGATGACAATGCTATTGTAATTGGTCATTCAATGGGGGGGAAAACATCTTTAATTTTTTCTGAACTATACCCAAATAGTTTAAGGCAATTAATTGTAATTGACATTGCTCCTAAGGCCTACCCTGCCGGACATCTCGAATTTATTAAGGCCTTTCAAAGTATTGATTTCACTCAATTAAATAGCAGAAAAGAGGCCGATGAAGCCTTTGCACCTTATGCTCCAATAGCTCCGATACGACAATTTTTATTAAAAAATATTGAATCCAGATCTGAGGGCGGTTATCAACTCAAAATTAATATTGATGCACTAGCCAAACAATATCGTGCAATTATTGGAGGTATAAACCTAACCGGAAAATTTCAGGGTAATATGAACTTAATCAAAGGCGAAAAAAGCGGTTATATTAAAACCGAAGATGAAATAACATTATCTGAATTATATAATAATGTAGACTTTTATTCTGTCCCTAAAGCCGGCCATTGGGTACATGCAGATAATCCCGAGTATTTCTTAAATCTGTTATCTAAAATACTACTTTAATTAAAGTTTCTGTAATTTTGACCTATGCAGAGCAGGAAATTATTCATTGTTTTAATTGCAGCTTCTCTATTTTTTGTTGAAAAAACAGATGCTCAAATTTCAGACTCTGACAAAATTGAAATTTCACCTGTAATTCCAGAGAGCAGCTGGATACTTCTTAAAGCAAAAGGCGCATTTCAATGGAATTATGGGGATTGGAAAGATAGATACCCTTATTTTACTAGTATCCCAATTGAAGTAGAATATTCCCACCAAAATAAATGGGCAATTGGTGCCAATTTCGCTTTCACATTGGGATCACAAGTAGTAACGGATCCATTATTTAAGGGCATGACCAATAGTGATGGATACCTACTTGACCTAAATGGATATCCTGCGGTAATCAGAACTTACATGCGAGGATATCAAACTCAACTATATTTATTAAAAACTCATATCATTCGTAGTAATAGGAGTTCTCGATGGCTATTACAATATGGTGGTGGCGTTGGATATTACCTAAACTATACGAAATACGTTTTTGACCTTGATATGGTTCCGTTGTTGGAAGAGAATAATTTAGGATTATTTGATCAAAGAGCAGGTGGTTTCACTAGTATTCAAAAAGCACAATTAAGTTATTTAGATAATAATTCTGTGTCCTTTTATGTAGGGATGGAATTATTTCAGGGATATGGCAAATCATTACGACCATTTACAATGGGAATTGGACAAAATCAAGGAACTAAAACAGACGGTTCTTATGGGCTTTATGGTGGTATAATTATTCCAATAAATGTAAGTAAACAAAGAGTGGAAACTACAGATTACTTTCTCGATTAGTAATATTTTGATTCGTTTTTTTTATAATTTAGGTATAATAGTCACCTCTCCTTTGTGGAAGGTTGCCACAGTATTTTCTCCTAAAGTTAAATGTATCGTAAATGGTAGAAAAGAAACAAAAAAGCGATTAAAAGAATTAAACACCAAATTGGTTAAACGAATTTGGATTCATTTAGCTTCTTTAGGAGAGTTTGAAATGGTATTACCATTAGTTGATGCCTTAGATGACAGTAAGTGTGAATTTCATTTTTCATTTTACTCTCCTTCAGGTTACATGAATGCGAAACTACCCAATAACAGATCATATAAATGGTATCTGTTAAATGATACTAAAAACGATGCTGAATATTGGATAAAACAGTTAGATCCCGATCTGGCAGTTTTTGTTAAATATGAATTTTGGCTCAATCACTTAAAAGCAACAAATAAAAACAAAGTTCAATTCATTTATTGGAATGTACTACTTAGAGAAAATCACTTTCTTACCAAATGGTTTTCACAGGCTTGGTGGATTGAGTTAATGAAAACAAAAAAAGTATTTGCACAAGACTCATTTACACACCAAATATTTAAAGACAAGGGCATTGCATCTGAAATAATAGGAGATATACGCTTTCTAAGAAGCTTACAAGCTCTAAATAATAAGTCTGCTCTATCAAAAGAATGGGAATCCGAATTAAATAAATATCAGAATATAATATTTGGCAGTTCGTGGGAGCTTGAAGAACAAGCCGCTCATGAGTATCTAACCAATAATACCGATAACAACATTAGAATAGTTTTAGTACCACACAATATTGGCAGAACTAACATTCAAAGATTAATTAAACAATTTGAGCATTTTGGAGTTCTATGTTACTCAAACAACAAACCCGAACTAATTAAAGATAATCGTGTGGTATTAATAGATAATATTGGATTATTGCAATCAATTTATAAACTAGGTTCATTTGCGGTTGTAGGTGGAGGATTCAAAAATGCATTACATAATATTATTGAGCCCTTATCTTGTGGGTTACCAGTAGTTTCAGGAGATAATACCCCTAAATTTCCCGAGGCAAAGTCAGCAGCTGCAAGCGAGGCGCTCATTCAGTGTTCTTCAAAAGGTGAGCTTGCTAAAGTTATCTCTAAATTAACCGATAACTCTGAATTATTGCAAAAACATAAGGAATTTGCAGCAGAACATTTCCAACACAAGCTGCCTAATTTGAATAAAGCATTTGGTTATTGCCGCAAATTGATGACAATTTGACACTGATTAAGTACATTTTGACATTTTTTATTAGCTAAATTTTCATTTTGAGCTGAAAAAGACGCTTGGCACAGAATTCGAATGTAGGTCTTTCATAAAACGAAAAAAATTAAACGCAATATTATGTCAGTAAACATCAAACCATTAGCGGACCGAGTTTTGATAGAACCGGTTGCTGCAGAACAAACTACAGCCTCAGGTATTATTATACCGGACACAGCAAAAGAAAAGCCTCAAAAAGGTAAAGTTGTTGCCGTTGGTTCTGGAAAACCAGATGAACCAATGACTGTGAAAGAAGGTGATGTAGTACTTTATGGAAAGTACGCTGGAACTGAAATCAATGTGGATGGTAGTGACTACCTGATCATGAAAGAAAGCGACATTTTAGCAATTGTTTAATTAACCTAATACACAATAAATTATGGCAAAAAATATAGATTTTAACGTAACCGCTAGAGATGGATTGAAGCGCGGTGTTGATGCGTTAGCTAACGCAGTTAAAGTTACATTAGGACCAAAAGGAAGAAATGTAGTTATTGATAAAAAGTTCGGTGCTCCACATGTAACAAAAGACGGAGTAAGTGTAGCAAAAGAAATTGAACTTGAAAACCCGGTTGAAAATATGGGTGCTCAAATGCTTAAAGAGGTAGCAAGCAAAACCGCCGATATCGCTGGTGATGGTACCACAACAGCAACAGTTTTAGCACAAGCAATAGTAACAGCTGGTTTAAAAAATGTAGCAGCAGGTGCAAATCCAATGGACTTGAAGCGTGGTATCGATAAAGCGGTGATTGCAGCTGTGAGTAAATTTAACGAAATGGCGCATCCAGTTGGAGATGATAATAGTAAAATCGAGCAAGTTGCATCTATTTCTGCAAATAACGATGCTACAATTGGTAGTCTTATTGCGGAGGCAATGAAAAAAGTAGGAAAAGATGGAGTAATTACTGTTGAAGAAGCCAAAGGTACTGAAACTACTGTTGAGGTAGTAGAAGGTATGCAATTCGATCGCGGTTACTTAAGTTCTTACTTTGTTACCAATACTGAAAAGATGGAAGTTGAATTTGAAAATGCTTACATTTTAATCTACGATAAGAAAGTAAGTTCAATGAAAGACTTGCTTCCTGTATTAGAAAAGGTTGTTCAATCTGGAAAACCATTATTAATTATTGCAGAAGATATTGAGGGTGAAGCTTTAGCAACATTAGTAGTAAACCGCATTCGTGGATCACTCAAAATTGCTGCTGTTAAAGCTCCTGGTTTTGGAGACAGAAGAAAAGAAATGTTACAAGACATTGCTATTTTAACTGGTGGTACTGTGATTTCTGAAGAACAAGGTCGCAAACTAGAAGATGCTACAATGGAAGATTTAGGAACTGCAGAAAAAATTACTATCGACAAGGACAACACAACCATTGTAAACGGTGCTGGTAGCAAAGATGATATTCAAGCTCGTATTAAACAAATTAAAGCTCAAATCGAGTCTACCACTAGCGATTACGATCGTGAAAAACTTCAAGAGCGTTTAGCGAAGCTTGCTGGTGGTGTTGCCGTTTTATATATCGGCGCAGCAACAGAAGTTGAGATGAAGGAAAAGAAAGATAGAGTTGATGACGCGTTGCACGCAACTCGAGCTGCTGTAGAGGAAGGAATCGTACCTGGTGGTGGAGTAAGCTTCATTCGTGCAATTGACGCATTAGATGGCCTAACAGGTGAAAATGAAGATGAAAGTACAGGAGTTCAAATTGTACGTAGAGCTTTAGAAGAGCCATTACGTCAAATTGTTTCTAACGCCGGTGGTGAGGGAAGTATTGTTGTGCAAAAAGTAGTAGAATCAAAAGATGATTTCGGCTACAACGCACGCACAGAGGTATACGAGAACCTAATCAGTGCAGGAGTAATAGATCCTAAGAAAGTATCACGTGTAGCATTGGAAAATGCAGCTTCTATAGGTGGAATGATTTTAACTACTGAATGCGTAGTTAGTGAAATCCCTGAAGAGGAGAAGCCTCATGCACATGGCGGCGGAATGGAAGGAATGGGCGGAATGGGCGGCATGATGTAACAAACAAATGTAGTTTAGTGTTAAAAAGAGACCTCATTGTAGGTCTCTTTTTTTATGACTTTTCACGGTCTAATAAAATTGAATCCTTGGGTTTAAATACTATTCTAGTTAAATTTACAGGGTAATTATGAGCATTGAAAAAATCAGTAAACACTACGACGATAAATACTTCGATTGGCACAAGTCGATTTCCGAATTTGGGGGTTGGGCAAACCGATCGAAATTTTCAAAATTTATTAAAGACAGTGATACTATTCTTGATTTTGGTTGCGGCGGCGGATTTCTATTAGACGGATTCAATGTTTCCAAAAAAATTGGCATTGAAATCAACCCAGCAGCAATTGAAACTGCCAAAAGTAAGGGTATTGAAGTATACAATGATGTAGATTTAGTTGCTGATAATAGTGTAGATGTTGTAATCTCAAATCACGCTTTAGAGCATACATTAAAACCCCTAGATGAACTAAAATCGCTTTGGAAGAAATTAAAAAAAGGGGGTAAAATTATTGTTGTTGTACCCTGTGATAATATCACTAATAAATACAAGCCTAATGACATTAATCATCATTTATACAGCTGGTCTCCGTTGAATTTAGGTAATATTTTTACCGAGGCGGGCTTTGAATTGGTGGAATCAAAAGCGTACATTTCAAAATGGCCTCCAAAGTATCAATTATTTGCAAAATTAGGTAGACCAATGTTTGAATTTATCTGTAAAATATACGGACGAATCGCTCGAAAATGGTTCCAAGTCAGAGCAATTGGAATTAAACCATAAATTAATTTTTTATCAAATTCTCTGGCCATAAAAGCTCTCTTTGTTTATAACACCATTTAAACAAAGCGAGGTGAAAAATGTATCTTTGTAATATGGGTAGAATTATGGGAATTGACTTCGGTCTAAAACGGATTGGTATTGCCATCTCTGACCCACTCAATATGTTTGCCCAACCCTTAGATACAATTCTCACAAGCGAATTCCCTAAGTGGATTAAAGAGTATATATTGAATAATTTAATTGATTCGTTTGTGGTGGGAATGCCAAAGAACCTTAAAGGCGAAGACACGCATGCAACACAACCTACGCTCCAATTTATTGAATGGTTAAATTCAGAATATTCAAATATACCCGTTCATATAATCGATGAGAGATTAAGTAGTAGAGAGGCCCAAAATGAGATCCTAAAAATGGGTGTGCCTAAAAATAAAAGAAGAGAAAAAGGTCGCATTGACAACGTAGCGGCTACATTAATATTGAAAACCTATTTAGATACAAAAAATTAGTCATGATACTACCAATATACGCCTTTGGACAACCTGTTTTAAGAAAAAGCACGGAGGAGATCACGGAAAATACGGAAGAGCTTCAAGCGCTTATAAACGATATGTTTGAAACCATGTATGAAAGTAATGGAATTGGATTGGCAGCTCCTCAAATTGGCAAATCCTTAAGATTATTTATTGTTGATGGTTCTGATATTGAAGATATAAAACCAACAGGATTCAAAGAGGTATTCATTAATCCACAAATCGAAGATGAATTCGGAAATAAATGGGAATTCGAAGAAGGATGCTTGAGCATTCCAGATATAAGAGCAAATGTTACCCGTCACTCTGAGTTAACTATAAATTATCTCGATAGAGAATTTAAGCAGCACACCAAAAAATTTGACGGAATGGCGGCAAGAATAATTCAACATGAATACGACCATATTGAAGGAATTCTATTCACTGACCGAATTGCTCCATTAAAAAGAAGTATGCTAAAAAGAAGACTTGAAAGCATCTCAAAAGGAAGAGTCAATATTGACTATAAGATGAAATTTCCTAACCGTTGATTAGATATTATTTAAATATCATTCGTCCTATAAATTTAATACTTACTGCATTAACTCAGTTACTATTCTACATCTCTGCATCTCGATCACATTCCGGCTTATCAAACCTTGAATTCCAAAATATTAGATTGCCTGAGGCCATTACATCTTTATTTGCTTGCCTTTTAATTGCAGCGGGTGGATATATTATTAATGATGTATTTGATATTGAATCTGATAAAATAAATAAACCTAAACGGTTAATTGCAGGAACACATATATCCCAAAAAAATTTAAGAATCTATTATATAATTTTAACTACGTTAGGAATAATTTCCGGATTTGTAACGGGGCTTGGGATGGGCATCTTATGCATTGCAATTTCGCTATTGCTTTTTTTCTATTCATCTGATTTTAAAGGTGAATATCTTGTAGGTAATTTACTTGTTAGTTTGCTCGCGGGTATGGTAGTATATATCTCCTCTAGAGGAGTATTTCTAGTAGAGAAAGCATATTTCGCTGAATATTCTATTATTGCATTTTGCGTAACATATGCACGAGAACTTGTGAAGGACTTTGAAGATCAAGAAGGAGATGCATCAGTTGGACATCAGACATTCGCATTAACAAGAGGATTAAAACCAACAAAAATATTTGCATGGGTTAACCTAATTGTATCTATGATCTTCTTAATAGTAATTGGGATTTATTCTAGGCAAATAGAATTTTTGTTATTTTCAGGTTTGGTTGTAATTCCTTACAGCTTATGGATATCCTGGAAACTTTTTCATTCAAAATCTAAAATGGATTTCACAAATATTTCTAAGCATCTAAAATATTTGATGTTTGTTGGTCTTTTTACGTCTATACTATGCTAAACTGATTTATGATCATCCCAATCTTCAGCTACCCTTTCAAATTCGCTGTACCATTCAGGACCCATTTTCCGAATAAGTGGTTCTTTTAAGAATTGGTAAAC
The DNA here is from genome assembly GCA_030830065.1 of Bacteroidota bacterium. Taxonomy (GTDB): domain Bacteria; phylum Bacteroidota; class Bacteroidia; order NS11-12g; family UBA955; genus VMCP01. Next base: position 42,753 of record JAURNR010000047.1, read on the forward strand.
GGGTATATTCATCATATTTCCAGCTTGACAAGCAGCGCTGCAAATATCCCAATCATGGTAGTTTAAGGCAGTATATTTACCATACCTCTTTGCTCTGATAGGATAAAGATGACAACTTATAGGTTTTTTAAAATCAATTTTACCATCTTCAAAAGCTTTTTCAATTGAACATTTGGCAGTACCATCACTTTCTATATTAACAAAAACACAAGCTCCGTCATTCCCACATGTAGTCACTAAATCCTTTTCTGAATCGCGTGTGTAGAAACCAGTTTCTTCGAGTAAAGTTAATCCCTTCTTACTCATATATGGTCTAACCTTATCAATTAATCCTTCAATAAGTTCCAATTCATCATGTAATAACGGCGCACCTGCATCGCCCTGAATACAACACTCACCTTTACATTTGTCTAATTGACATATAAATTTACGTTCAATTACATCTTCAGACACTATTGCATCCCCAACGATAATCATTGTTATTTAAGGTATTCAGAAGGACCAACATCTTCAAGTCGTTTTGCTTTTTCCATTACAGAGTCTTCCATATTTTGCTTGAAATCAATAACTTTCTTTCTGACTTCAAGGTCATACACTCCTATAATCTGTGCAGCAAGTATACCTGCATTTTTAGCGCCATTAATAGCAACCGTTGCAACGGGTACTCCAGGTGGCATTTGAACTATTGAGTATAAGCTATCGAGACCACTCATAGTTTTAGACTTCACAGGTACTCCAATTACAGGCAATGGTGAAATTGATGCAATCATTCCCGGCAAATGAGCCGCACCACCAGCACCTGCAATTATTACCTCAATCCCCCTATCAGCCGCGCTTTCGGCATAATTAAAAAGCCTTTCCGGTGTTCTATGAGCTGAAACTACAGTAACCTCGGCTTCTAGACCAAGTTCCGTTAATACATCAGATGCCTCTTTCATTACAGGTAGATCGCTATCACTACCCATTATAATTCCAATTTTTTTCATGCTTCTTGTAATGTGTTTTTTAAGGTGATTAATGAAACTAAAATATAACTTAAGTAAAATAGGATTATTCCATAAGATTCAAAAAAACCTATAATCAATAATACCATTAATAATATGAGTACATATCGTTTTGTATTGTGACCATCCTGTTTATTGAATTTCATCGATAACATTGGATGATCAGAAATCATAAAGTATGCCGCAAAAATTGGCATGTATAAATAAACATAGAAATTCTGGAAAAAATTAATTCCTGTTATAGACCAGGTTGGTGACCAATTTGCCTCGTTCACCCAAGCCCAAGAAGCAAGGGTCAATCCTGTAATAGGGGTTGGAATTCCTTTAAAAATGGTTGACTGATCTGTACTAATGTTGAAAATTGCTAATCTGTAAGCTGCTGCCAAAGGTATAGATAGCCATACATACTGATTAATACAGAATCCACCTGAAGGACAAAACCCGTAATATATCATGTAATGCCTCCAAATTAAACCCGGTACTATTCCAAACGAAACCAAATCTGCTAAGCTGTCTAGCTGTTTCCCTAAATCACCTGCTACACCCAGTAGTCTAGCAGCAAGACCATCAAAAAAATCAAGAAATCCTGCAAGTAACATAAGCAGAAATGCTGTTAAAGGACTACCTTCAAAAACAGCAACAATTGCCAATAACCCACAAGTAAGATTACCAAGTGTTATCAAGTTTGGCAAAGACTTCAACATAATACAAAATTAGTTCTTAATTATTGAAATAAAAGGAAAGATGTGCCCCAGCACTCCAATAACTCATTCCAGACTTATCGGTTATACTTTCATACTGAATTGTGGTATTACGATAATACCAATTATACCTACCCAATGATTGCCTGTATCTAAATTGTGCACCTAAGCCTAAATGTTTATTTGGAAGATATTCAATTATCATGTCGCCGCCAATTAACCATTGAGGTTGATGTACCTCCTGTTGAATTACAGATGGTGGGTTGATAATATTCACATTCATGGCCTGATAATTGAGGCGTTGATTGAAATATGTTAACCCGCCTAAAGCGTTTAATTTGAACTTTCTAGATGTTAAATTACCACCTAGATTAATATCAAATGAATATCCTGACAATAAATATCTACGGTCATCATCTTGGAAGATACTTGCTGTAGGCGGATACTCTACAGAGGTAATATTACTTTGTAAAATAGAGTAACCAATACCCGCAGTTATAAAACCTCTGCTCCATTTTATATTACCATATATCTCCGCAAGAACAGGATTACTGTATGGCAATTTTAAATCATTAATAAAATGGTTTTCAAGTGATTTACTAAGAATTTGAGGGTAGCCATAACCTATGGGAGTGAAACTAATGATATTCTTAATCTTTCCCTTATAGGTTATATCACTATTGTTATTCGAGCTATTAAGTTCAACTTCAGAATAACAAATAATTACCCATTTAAACTTTAGTGACAATTGAGACAGACTTTTCCCCATTTCATTCACGTTAAACAATGCAAGTCCATCAAGATTCAGTTCTTTCAATTGATCTAACTCAGAGTGCAATTTAGATGTACTCTCTATATTTTCAGCAGTAATTGAATTAGATCGGTCTGAGTAAAAGATCCCAATATTCAGTATTGAATCCTTTCCTTTGAAATATTTTGTTGAAAGCTGATTTAAAACACTTTTGTAATTATACCATCCACAGTCTATGTCTGATGGAGTTAAAGAAATATGACATCTTCCGAATTGACCAAAGAAGCCTTCATTGGGATTTTCATTTAATGCTTTAGAGAATCTCTTGTACAAGGTATTTTCTCGCCAAATATATTGCTGATTTGAATTATCTAACTTCTTCCAAATATTATATTCCTCAATTCCTTTGAAGGCTTTCTTAAATTCAGTTGAATCTGATTGTAACCACCTAATAATATCAACCCAGTTATCTTCAATTGCGGCTTCAATTAGAACACTGTTTATATTATAGTTACTCTTTATCTGGAGTAACTGGCTACTCCATCGATTAAGTGTTTCTTCCCGTTTTTTCAAAGAATCAATATTTCTTGATTCTTCAAGATCAAAATTGATTAATCTGTCAGAAAATCCAAAACTAGATTCATACAAAACCATTTTAACTGTACTTAATATTCCAATTGGGATAACATCTTTTTTTGAGTGTTCTCGAAAAACCTCGGCAACTCGTTCAATTGCTAAATCATCAAATCGTTCTACATCCGCACCGTGAATATGTATTCTATCATTCGCTGGAAGTGTTTGATTCCAATCTCTTAGTTTTTTAAAAAATTTAAAATATTCAACTGAGGAGATGCCTTTTATTAACTTTTCTGAGTATTTATCTCCTTTTACAACATATCGTTCGAGATAATATGCTCTGGCAGGGCTAAGTTCAAGGATGTAATGACGGTAACCGGCACGCTCGTATAGTAAGCGCATTAATGAATATTCTAAAACTGAATTAAAACCTACTTCCTGATGATTTTCACCTGACAAAACCACACGACAATTAATTGCTGAATCAACCAACTCCAGTAATCCAGTATTTTCAGTGTATTTGTCCGGGTTAAAATTCAATCCCTTTGCGGTAGGTAAATTTTGAGATTGTACTTTAAAACAAAATCCAAGCAGCACTAGGTGAAATCCGATATTTTTTATCAATTTCATGCTAAAATAACTTATAGCTGACTAATGATTGAACAAATAACCCTGTATGAGAATATGAACTTTCAGAATTAATAAACTGATCCTGATTCTTCCATCTATTATCAGTAATATCAAAGTGATATTGAGAAATGAATTCAATTGCAACCTTGCCCAAATTTAACCCAACATCTAATCCAATTCCCAAACCGAATCCGTTATTCATAATAGTATTCAAAGGTTCAGGATTTGAAAGATTTAATGGAATATTATCAAACCAGGAAAGGGTAGAACTTGCAAGAACGATAGACTCATTTATTCCCATTGAAAAACTATGATTACCTACAATTCTAGTTGAACCAAATATTTGAAATTGCCGTATATTATAATTAGATCCATTTTCATCAAGAGATAAACTTTTACTTCCATAACTCAGTATAGATTTATTGCCTTCGCCAAATCGAAAACCTAAAGCCACACCCGTCTGGATTATTCTATTTACACCTTCGAGTTGCCTTGAACTTAAAGACTGATTTAACATTTCTGTATTTGTCTTTTGAAGGATTAAAGATGGGCCAAAATATACTCCTTCCTCGTTGTTATTTATCTCAACTTCAAAATCATTTTCTATTAACTCATCTTCAGATTCATTATCGTTATAAATTTCAGGAATATAAATTAGGCTCCACGGTTCATTATTAATGGCAAAAATGTTAACATCCGGGGGTAATATTTTTTTCTGAGAAACATCGATATTTCCGAAAAAATCTCTTTGAGATTCTAAATTTGGAAAATACTTCAATGCCTGCCTTATACTCAGCAAATCCACTCCTAAAGTTTGATCATTAAATGTATCGGAAAATTCATAATCGTCAACAAAAAACCAGAAATGCTTGACCGATAGACTGTCATTTTCTCTTTTTACAGATGTCTTTTTACACCAATCAATCAAGCCATTGTATTGTAAATTCAGTGTGTGCATATGAAATGCACCACTAGACTTATACTCATTGATCAAGGGAATTAAATTATTCCATAAGTCATTACCTCCTATGGCACTAACAATTCTATTTAAAGATTCAAATGAGTCCAAAGCAAATCTAGAAGTACGGGAAAAATCATTTTCTATAGCCTCTTCTTGATCAATTTCAGATGTGAGTTCTACATAGCGCTGATATGATCTAATTGATTCTATACTAGTATTGAATGAATCATAATTCCAAAAAATATCATTTAATAAACTCATAAATAGTTTATCATCCTCAAAAATCATTGAATAGGTAGATTTATAAAATGACTCCGGTTTAACCTGCACTAAACCGAGCTTTATCTTTTTTGAAGAATCTAATAAATCAAACCACTCTAAGAAAGGTTTAAACTGGTCTAGCCGCAGATACTTTAAACGCGCACTAGTATCACGCCTGGTTTCAACCAATTCAAATTCAGTTAAATGAATTATTCGATTTATCACTGGAGCATACAGTGGCTTTAACCGAGCATATACAATTTGTGAATCGGTTAACTCCTGATTGCTCAGGTATTCCAACATCCAAAACAATTCTTTATATTCTTGTTGGAATCCCTCAAACGGAGAAAACTTTTGATTACCAGAAAATTTACAATTAGTGGTATGCACCAACCATTTTGAAGTATCTGAATCTTGGCTGAACAACAAATGACTACTTTGTACTATCAGAAGTAAAATAATTATAGGTTTTAGTAGTCTATTCATTCCATTGAGTTAAACGATGTTTAGCACCTGTTCTTTTATATGTTCAAGGGTTTCTTTCATTTTCACTACAGACTGTTGCATCAAGAAATAATTACTTTTGACCCCTAGTGTATTAATTTCCCTACCCATTTCTTGAGAAATGAACTGCAACTTCCTGCCTGTTGGCTCTAGTTTGAGAGTATCAATAAAATACTTTATATGTTGATTTAATCTTTGTTTTTCCTCGGAAATATCCCATTTATCTAAATAAATTAATATTTCTTGCTCTAATCTATTTTCATCTACATTATTTTCGCCAACATGCTCAAGAACATTTCCGTAAACTCTTTCTCTTAAAGCCTCCCTCCTATCCCCTTCCAGGTTTTCAACTAAAATTAATTCGTTAGAAATTTGGTGAATATACTCACCAAGTTGCTTTCCGGTTGCTTGCCCTTCGTCTTTACGATACCCATCTAACTTCTCTGCAGCAATTTTAGTTGCCTCAATTATGGCATCTTTTAATTCAGTGCTCACCTCTTTTTCTCCTAACCCCAATACATCAGGAACTTTAAGTACTTCTCTCAACGGGTCGCTCAAAGTAGTTTCTAAATCCGTTTCGATATCACGTAAAGCCTTTAAATATTGCTTAGCTAAAGGAATATTTATTCTAATTTCTTGATTTAGGTTATTATCTGATTCGTTTTTTATGTGATATGCAACAGTTATCGTTCCTCTTGTCAATTTCTCTGATAAAAGTTTACGAATCAATGGATCGAGTTCCGAAAGATATTTAGGAAGACGAATTTCGGCATCAAAATATCTGCCATTTAAAGCTTTAATCTCACAAGTGACCTTGGTTTGTTCGCTTTCAACTATCCCTCTTCCAAAGCCAGTCATGCTTCTAATCACATTGTGCATTTGGCGAATTTAGTCAATTTTATGTGACTCCAACAATCAATGAGCTACCGCAATCGTTTAAACTAAAAGGAATATCAATTATAAACTACCTTTGTACTACATAGAGAATTTACACTACGGTAACCAGAACATGATTAGAGCTAAACGCAATAAAAACCATTTACGGATAAATAACATAATTACGGGATTCATTTTAACCATTGCTTTTTTTTCCTGTGGCGATAATTCAAAAACAACTACCACAACAACTACCACAACTAGTAATCTTAAAGTAATTAAAGTTATTAGAAATGAATTCAACCCAGATTCTGCCTATAAAAATATTGAAACACAATTATACTTCGGATATAGAATTCCCGGAACAAAAGAGCACAAACAATGCTCTGAATGGTTACTGCAAACATTAAAAAAGAATTGTGACACAACCTACTTACAAGCAACGACAACCGAAACATTTGATGGCTCAATTATTCCAGTTTATAACATACTAGGAAGCTTTAATCCTAATGCAGAAAAACGTCTTTTACTCGCCTCACATTGGGATTCAAGACCTTATGCAGATGAAGATGATAGCCATCCCAACAAACCCGTACCCGGAGCCAATGATGGGGGTAGCGGAGTAGGTATACTATTAGAATTATCACGCGTTTTAAAAGAATCAGAAATAGACTTTGGGATAGACATTCTTTTCTTTGACGCTGAAGATTTAGGAAAATCACAATACCCAAATTCATTCTGCTTGGGGAGTCAAATTTGGTCTAAAACACCACATATTGTTGGTTATAAGGCGGATGTTGGAATATTGTTAGATATGGTTGGCGGGGCCAATGCGGAATTTTATTGGGAAGGTAATTCTTCTCAATGGGGATATAATACATTAGCACATATATGGACAATTGCGCAGGAATTAGGTCATGGCAACAACTTTCTTACCAAGAGTACCGCACCTATAATTGATGATCATATTTATGTTCAAAAATTTAGTGGTATACCGATGATTGATATTATTGACTACAACTCACAGGATGGTTTCGCAGACCACTGGCATACCGTTGATGACGATTTAAATGCTATTGATAAAAATACATTGCATGCAGTTGGATCAACACTTGAACATTTTATTTTTAATCCAACATCAGATTTAAAACAATGATAAGGAACATCGATATTTTAGCTTTCGGAGCACATCCAGATGATGTAGAACTATCATGTTCTGGGACTTTATTAAAGCAAAAGGCATTAGGAAACACTATCGGGATAATTGATTTAACAAAAGGTGAATTAGGAAGTAGAGGAACCCCAGAAAAGCGAGCTAAAGAAGCAAGAAAAAGTTCTGAGATTTTGGGATTAGATGTAAGAGAAAATTTGGGATTACCTGATGGCTTTTTTGAAGAAAATGAAGAAACACTAAAGCTAATTATAAGAGTAATTAGAAAGTATAAGCCAAGTATTATCCTTGCTAATGCTCCTTCGGATAGGCACCCAGATCATGGACGTGCTTCTCAATTAATGCGTCGTGCTTGCTTCCTTTCCGGTTTGGTAAAGATAAAAACTGAGATTAATGGTAACGAGCAGGAGCCTCACAGGCCAAATAATATTTACTTTTACATACAGGATAGAAATATAGGTCCTGATTTTGTAGTAGATATTACAGGTTATTTCGATAAAAAAATGGAGTGCATTTTAGCATTTGACAGTCAATTTTATTCTGAAAATTCCGAAGAGCCAAGAACCCCTATTAGTGGTAAGGAATTTCTTAAATTCATTGAATCACGATCAAGAGAATTTGGACGTTGTATACATACAGAATTTGGTGAGGGGTTCATTACTGAAAAAGGGTGTTTAGGAGTAAATGATTTAAAGCATTTAATTTAGTTGAAGCTGAAATTAGCCATATCGATTGGATTCTTAACACTTTTCATATCAGAATCATCAATGATTTCTGCGCAGCATCCGATGATTGATAAATTATCTAATCTTAAAGCTATTTCCATTAAAAGACATCCTATCAACAAAGATTCAAATACACTTTACTTGCCAATGTATTTTAATACCGCTGAAATTATTGAAAAATATAATTTTAACGAGCTTCCTAAAGATCGAGAAGTAATTCGAGTACATTTGGCCTATACTAGATACAAAGAGGTTGATACATTTAACCAAAAGAGACTTAACAGAAATAGGTTTATCAAATTGTATGAGAAATTTCCTGAATTATTTAATTCCAACGAAATTGAATGGCGAATTTATGAACAGGTAAAAGCTACAAGACATGAGGTAGCTCAAAAAGAATTACACGGTTTTGTTATCTTTATGAGAAAACCTCGAGATTGGAGTTCATTAACAAAAGAACGAAGTTTGATTGATAAATTATTGCTTGATTTCCACGATAGTACAATTGTAGTACCTGATAAAAAAGTATACCGAGTAAGAAGAAAAAGAGTTTCTACAGGAAAATACATACCCGTTCGCTATGATAAACAAGAAAAAGGTATTCGATATAAAAATCCATCCATATGGGGAAGAGAGCCTGAATATAAACTAGTGTATGACACTTTAGGCTTCAAAACAATTAAAGGAAGCAGTAGAAAAATTGGAATTTTCAATGGTAATATTTTAGCAAACTCAGATGAATATGAGTCGCTTGCCAATAGAAAATTTGAAGGTAATTGGGCTATTGTTTCAGATGTCACTGCGAGCATGTCTCCCTACAGTGCACAAGTTCTAGCTTTTCTTAAAACCAATTCCGAATTCCGCAAGAAAAGCAATTTAGCTTTCTTTAATGATGGCGACGGAAAACCAGAATCATTAAAAAGATTAGGGTATAGTGGAGGGATTTACTATGTCGGCGGAAATGACATAGACTCCGTTTATTACACTATGCTTACTGCAATGAAAAACGGTGACGGCGGTGATTACCCAGAAAATAATATTGAAGCAGTGGTACGTGCCATTAATAAATGGCCTAAAACAGATTCAATTTTATTAATAGCGGACTCGCGGGCAATGGTAAAGGATATTAGATTATTGAGATATATTAAGAAGCCAGTTTGTATTCTTCTGTGCGGAAATGTTAATGGCGATATTTCTGAAGATTACCTAGAAATTGCAAGGCAAACTAAAGGATGTATTATTCAAACCGACGGTGATTTACGAGTTTATAAAAAATTAAAAAACGGTGAAATAGTTGAAAATAATGGCCGCGAATATAGATACAGTAAAAATTCTTTATTGTTGAATGATTACTGATTATTTTCTCTATTCTATATTAAAGTGATATAAATCATAAACTTTGATCAAATAGGCTTAGTACATTTGCAAACACATGATTGAAACCGACATTATAATAATAGGAGCTGGACCAGTAGGTTTATTTACTGTGTTTGAAGCCGGTTTGTTGAAATTACGTTGTCATATCATTGATGTTCTCCCTCAACCAGGAGGACAATTAACAGAAATTTATCCAAAGAAGCCGATTTATGATATTCCTGGATTCCCTGAGATTTTAGCAGGGGATTTAATCGAGAACTTAATGCAGCAAATAGCACCATTCAAACCGGGCTTTACATTAGGAGAAAAAGCAATTTCCATTGAAAAAGAGGGTGAAAATTTTCTTGTTACCACTAATGGAGGTAAAATCCACAAAGCACCCAACATTGCAATTGCCGGAGGACTAGGGGTATTTGAACCTCGCAAACCACCAATAAATAATTTATCAGATTTTGAATCAAAGGGTGTAGACTACATGATTAAAAATCCTGAAAAATATCGAAATAAAAATGTAGTTATTGCTGGTGGCGGTGATAGCGCATTGGACTGGACTATTTTCTTAAAAGATATTGCCAAATCTGTAACCCTAGTACATAGAAGTGGAAGTTTCCGGGGACACCTCGATTCTGTTCAAAAAGTCATGAACGCAGATGAAAAGGGCAATTTAAGATTAATGACATACACGGAAATCACAGAATTGAGTGGCAGCGAAAAACTTGAAAAGGTTTATGCAAAGATTAAAGATAAAGAACCCGAGTGGATAGAAACAGACTACTTCCTCCCATTATTTGGTTTATCTCCAAAGTTAGGTCCTATCGCTGATTGGGGCTTGAATATTGATAAAAATGCTATCGAGGTGACCACTGAAGATTATTCTACAAATATCCCTGGGATTTATGCAATTGGTGATATTAATACATATAAAGGGAAATTGAAACTTATACTATGTGGGTTCCATGAAGCAACATTAATGGTCCAAAGTGCTTTCAAACGTATTTACCCCGATAAAAATCTAGTATTAAAATATACTACAGTGAATGGTGTAAATGGATTTGATTAATCCATCTTTATATTAACATTAATGATTAAGCGCATTATTAAAATTCTGCTTTTAATTTTTGTAGTTAGCTTGCTTCCGGTTTTCATCTACAAATGGATAAACCCACCATTTACATTTATACAACAATCTCAATCTGAATTGCGTGGTGTAAAAGGTGAATGGTTGAGTTACGAGGAAATACCAAGGGATTTTATTATTTCAATTATTGCAAGTGAAGATCAAAAGTTTTTTGAACATTCAGGATTTGATTTAGAAGCAATAGAAAGCGCTCTAGAATATAACAAATCTCATAAATCAAAACGTGGTGCAAGTACAATTTCGCAGCAAACCGCAAAGAACACATTCTGCTGGGGAAGCAGAAGCTGGTTAAGGAAAGCCATCGAATCGTACTACACGATATTAATTGAATGGGTTTGGGGTAAGAAGCGAATAATAGAAGTTTATGTAAACATTATCGAAATGGGTCGAGGAACGTTTGGTATAGATGAAGCCGCAAAATATTATTTTAAAATAAAGGGTCATAAACTTAATCATAGTCAATGCGTATCAATCGTATCCATGTTACCATGTCCTAGAACTTGCGGTATGAATCACCCATTAGCACGTGCAAGACAAAGATTAATTGAGAGAGCATTCCAAGGGAAATGGGTTGAGCTACCTGGTGATTTTTGATTTAATTTTATTTAAATCTATAAGAATAGAAAAATCTGTTTTTCATCATTATTTGAATAAATAAATCGTACGGGTTGATCTAAGGATCCGGTTGGTACTTATCATCACATTGTTACTTAATTAAACATAACTTAAAAAGTGGACCTCTCTAAAAAGGAAAAGGAGGATAGTATGTAAGTCAAATTGATTATTTTTGCAAGCATGGCTACTACTCAGGATATATCTGTTGGAAATTTTATTCGCTACAATGGCGAGTTAGTACAAATTATTGAATGGCAACATCGGACACCGGGAAACTTAAGAGCATTTTATCAAGCAAAAATGCGTCGAGTAAAAGACGGTAAACTTGCAGAAAATAGATTCAGAAGTGGTGAAAGTGTTGAAATAATACGTGTAGAAACGCATGAATTACAATATTTATACGAAGAGGGAGATGCATTTATTTGTATGAATAATGAAACCTATGATCAAATTCCAATTCAACAACATTTATTTGGTGAAGGAGCCAAATTCATGAAAGAAGGTGATACAGTACAAATAGCTTTCGAAGGAGAAAACCCTGTGTCGGCAGAGCCTCCACAACACGCGATACTTGAAATTACCTATACAGAACCTGGAGTAAAAGGAGACACTGCCACCAACACACTGAAACCTGCAACGGTTGAGACAGGAGCACAAGTTATGGTACCATTATTTGTTGATACCGGTGAAAAAATTAAAGTAGATACAAAATCTGGTTCATATGTTGAAAGAGTAAAAGATTAGTTAAATGAAAACCCTTTCTGCCGAAAAAACTTTTTTGGCTCCTCCAGAGAAAGAATTAGCTAACCTTGAGAACTCAAAAGTAGCCATTCAGCTAATTCCTTATGAACATACTTCTAGTTATTTAAGTGGTTCCGACAAAGGCCCAGAAGCAATTATTGCTGCGAGTCATTTTGTTGAATTCTATGATGAAGAAATAGACGAAGAAGCCTATAAAAATACCGGAGTAGCGACACTAGAGCCCATAAATTTTAATGGCGTATACGACGAAGCAGCAGTTCATGCGATATATAATCAAACTATCGAACTTCTTAATCTCGAGAAATTTGTAATTACTTTAGGTGCTGAACATACTATTACTCAAGGAGTGGTAAAAGCATTCAAAGAAAAATTCAATAGTTTTACCGTGCTTCAAATAGATGCACATTCAGATCTAAGATCAGCATATCAAGGCAATCCTTATTCTCACGCCAGTGTAATGGCAAGAATTCATGACATGCAAATCCCGATGGTTCAAGTTGGAATAAGAGCACAATGCAAAGAAGAGGCAGAACTTATCAAAACATCCCCATTAATAAATACCTGGTACGCGCATCAATTAGATTCAAATGATCAATGGATTGATGATTGTATTTCCGCTTGTGGCGAAAACGTTTATGTAACGATTGATGCTGACGGATTTGACCCGTCCGTTGCTCCTGCTGTGGGTACCGCAGAACCCGGAGGACTATCTTGGAAAATGGGAACCAAATTATTAAAAAAACTATCTGAAAGTAGAAATATCTTAGGCTTTGATATAGTTGAAATTGCTCCACGAGAAGGGGATATTTTAACCGAATTTACAATGGCTAAGTTGTGTTATAAATTTTTAGGTTTTATAAACCACAATCAACCCCTTAAGTAGAATGACAGAAAACAGAATTTACCTTGACAATGCAGCTACTACACCGTTAGATAAGGATGTTGCGGAAAGCATGTACGAAGTCATGAAAGAACATTTTGGCAACCCAAGTTCAACCCATGCTCACGGCAGAAAAGTAAAAAGCATCATTGAGGAGTGCAGAGGGAAAATCTCCAATCAATTAAATTGTAAACCGTCGGAAATATTCTTCACTTCAGGGGGAACAGAGGCAGATAATTTGGCTTTGCGAGGCTCAGTCAATCAATTAGGTATAAAAACGATTATTACATCTCCAATAGAGCATCATGCCGTGCTTCATACCGCTGAAGAATTACATAAAAACGGTTCAGTAGATCTCAAATTAGTGAATATTACGGCCGATGGGTATGTAGATACAAAACACTTAGAGGAATTACTCAGTGAAACTGAAAATTGTTTGGTTAGCCTAATGCATGCAAACAATGAAATTGGCAATATGATAGACCTACAGGAAATTGGCAATATTTGTAGGAGTCATAATGCATATTTTCATTGCGACACGGTTCAAACTATGGGTCATTTCCATTTTGACCTTAGCACAAACTTAGTTGATTTTATATGCGGTGCAGCGCATAAATTCAACGGGCCCAAGGGAGTTGGATTTATTTATATCAACAAAGAAACAAAAATAAGTCCACTGATTACTGGAGGCGCTCAAGAAAGAGAAATGCGTGGAGGCACAGAAAATGTTTATGGTATAGTTGGTCTTACTAAAGCATTAGAGATGTCCTATGCTACATTGGAAAGTAAAACTCAAAAGTTAAAATCTTTAAAGGATAAGATGATTAAGCGTTTGAAAAGTGAGTTTACAGACATTAAGTTTAATGGAGATCCTGAAGGTAATAGTTTGTACACAGTACTTAGTGTTTCCTTTCCTCCTTCTGAATTAGGTAGTTTATTATTATTCAATTTAGATTTAAAAGGTATTTCTGTTTCGGGTGGAAGTGCTTGTTCTTCAGGAGCCGTCGGGGGGAGTCATGTAATTCAAGAAATTTCTCCTAATACAGATAGAACTACCGTCAGGTTTAGTTTTGGGAAATACAATACCGAAGAGGATATTGATAATACTATTGAAGCTTTAAAGGAATGGTATTCCTAACCTAATAATTTATGGCACTGTTGTATATAACAAGAAAAGAGCATTTTAATGCGGCCCACCAACTGTGGGACGATAGATTGTCTGAAGAAGAGAATTTTGAAATGTTCGGGAAATGTGCTAACCCAAATTTCCATGGGCATAATTTCGACTTATATGTTTGTGTTAAGGGGGAACCAAATAAAAATACAGGATTAGTTATGGATCTTAAAATATTAAAGAAAATAATACGAGAGCAAGTAACTAATGAATTGGACCACCAAAACTTAAATCTCGATGTTCAATGGCTAATAGGTAAAATGCCGTCTATTGAAAATATATCTGTTGCCATTTGGCAGAGAATAGTTCCTCATCTACCTGATGGCGTTTCATTACACAAAATCACACTTTGGGAAACCCAAAACAATTTTGTGGAATTCTTTGGTGAAGGGTTGTAAAATTATATTATTTGAGACTCGTTTTGAAGGTTTTAATTAAACTTAAAAACGAAAACACCCAAACCAAAATTAACCATATAAAATTGACATTTACAACTGAATCTATAATTGTACTTCCTAAATCATATTTCACATTGACATAGTTAATAACTGATACAACAATATCGGAAAGAACTAACCCAAATGTAATAACAATAAATATACTCTGATATTTAATATTTCTTGAATAAAGAATTGCTAGCAATGAACTAATGGCGCCTACAATTAACAGGCCTAAACTCACAAAATTTATTTGGTCAACAGGAGGTTTATTATTAACAGAATATGAAGCCATTTTCCTCCAATACTGTAATTCAAGATGCCCAATGGTGTTCGTAGAGACTCTAACTTGAAACTCAGCAACAATAGGATTGTGAAAAATTATTAAAAACAATGTTGCAAAAGCTAAAAACATATATAGAATATGGAATCTTCGAATCATTTTATTGAGTTTGGTTCAAAATTATTCTAATTGTAGTTTTTGAATTTGGTCTACTTTCCTTTACAAAAATTTGGCCTTTATGATAATCTTCAATAATTCTTTTTGCAAGGGATAAACCCAGACCCCATCCTCTCTTTTTTGAAGTAAATCCTGGCTTGAAAATATCTTTCATTTGGTTTCTAGGAATACCTTTACCTGTATCAGTTATATCAATGTATATTTTTCCGGGAAAATCCATCATTTTACATTGTATTGAGCCTACCCCATCCATGGCATCTACACTATTTTTAATTAAGTTCTCAATTACCCAATTCAATAAATTTTCATTTACATAAGCTTGAAGTTTATTTGAGGGTAATTCCCAGCTAAGATCAGTTTTAGAACTAATCCTATTTTTCATGTACAACAGAGAACGTTCGACAATTTCCGTCATTACTAATAATTCTAAAACAGGCTCTGAACCTATTTTCGAGAATCTCTCTGTTATAATCTTTAACCGATCAACATCTTTGCGCATTTCTTCACCAGCATTATCGGGTATAATATTATTATCAATGCATTCAACCCAGCCCATTAAACTAGAAATTGGTGTACCCAATTGATGTGCAGTTTCTTTTGCTAATCCAACCCAAACTTGATTCTGTTCGCTTCTGGTTGAATAAGAAAATGCAAAATAACTAACAAGCACAAATAGAGCAACAATCGCCAATACAACCAACGGGTAATATTCCAATTGCTTTAAAACTGAGCTTTTACCAAAATATACCTTATAGGTTGTATTTTCATCTATTGGAATATCAATCGGTTTATTTTCAAGATTAAATTCATTAATATAAACTAGCAATTCTTGCTTACTAGGTTTTACTGTTTCTTCTCCTAAATTAACGTATTGAATAATTCTACCACTTTCAGATACAAGTATAGCAGGGATAGTCTCATTTGCTTGAACAATAGAAAGGTGGAAACCTAAGTCCCCTTCAGAATTAGGGTCTGATAAAATTCGTTCTGCATCAGCCCAAATGCTCATCTTTTTCGATTCCTCTGCAGCAATTTTGTTTACCAATCTCTGAGATAATAAAAGCGTAATAATGCTTATCAGTATTGCAAAAAGGAACAAAATAATCTTAATAAATCTCCTTAATTCATAGGCGTTTATTTTGTTATTCTGTTTCATTACTTACCCTTGATATATTCGTACAATATATAAATATCTTTACTTACCTCAAATTCACGAGCATAAAGGAAGTTTACATCACCTTCAAATAAGGTATCGGTCCAGTTAGCACTTGGTGTTATAATACCCGGTTTCATTTTTGGTAATAATTCAGAAGATTTTAAACCATGGTAACTAATCCATGTTTTTCCACCAAATAATACAACAAGACTGTTTTTAAACAAATTCCAAACTCTGTAGTTTATTACTGAACCCAATAATGTAAAGGGAATAAACATCCATAGTAACAAGCTTATCATCATATCAAAAACCCTCTTACGCCGTCTGTTATATTTTTCCGCTATGTTATATTGTACGTCCATTGTAAAGAGTTCCCCAGGCTCATTCTTAGAGTCAGAACCTATAATAAATTCACTAGTTGATGGAGCAATTTTAACTTGAACGGACATTCCTGAAAATTCAGACATTTTTTTCATTATTGTGGAAGCAGGAACATCCATAGAGCTAAATATTACCAAATTTGCTGAATAAATTTCGACTAACTCAATTAACTGATGTAAACCTCCTATATAACCCTCACCTTTTTCGTTTTTAGAATTAACTTTTCCTAACAATGTATGCTTTATTCGAGTATTGATAAGTAAATTGTTAATACGGTCACATTCTTCTTTTGTTCCAACTAAAAATACCCTTCTTTGTGTCAATGGATTAAATGAAAAACGAGAATATCCCATTTTCCCCATGATAAAACGAAAAAGTAGGGTACTTCCTATTGCCCAGGCGGAACCTAAAGCCAATATTGCTCTTGAGAATTGCCATTCTTTTGGGAAAAAAGCATAAGCAGCAAACAACAAAATCGTTCCCACTAAACCCCCTCGAAATAATCGAAAAGGTAAAAATGGTTTATCATAAGCCCCAGACAAGAATGAAGATAAAACAACAAGTCCTGCGTAAAAGGGAATGTGGAAATAATAATAATCCAAAGGATAAAAATGAGGTACGAATTTGTGGTATAACTCCCAATAGCTTGCAATTCCAAAGTACCCTATGTAAATCAATAAAAAATCAGCAATTGGCTCCCAAAACCTTGAAGCACCTCTAAAAGCAATTGCGAGCCCCGCTCTTAAATAAATAGCAATTCGAATCCAAAAAGTAAACCAACCCGCCATCCTACTCGAATAGTGCTTCTGAGCAAACAAAATCATGGCATTATAGAAGACTTTTACATAATTAACAGACTTCTTTTTGGTACTTTCTCCTTTGTAATGTATGATGGTTGTTTCAGGAAAGTAAACATTTTTATAACCAGCTTTTATTATTCTGTAGGACAAATCAATATCTTCACCATACATAAAAAATGCTTCATCAAGCAGTCCCACTTCCTCAAGCACTTTCGACCTCATCATCATAAAAGCACCAGCTAATACATCAATCTCATGGGTCTCATTTTCTGGCAGATACTTCATGTGATATCGTCCAAATTTCTTTGATCCGGAAAATAAATTTGCCAATCCTGTCATTTTGTAAAATGCAACTGCTGGAGTTGGTAAGCCCCTTTTACTTTCAGGTAAAAAATTTCCCTTACCATCAATCATTCGAACACCTAAACCACCAACATCAGAATGTTCATCCATAAAGTTTAAACATTTTTCTAATGTATCATCCTGTAATACGGTATCTGGATTTAACAATAAAATATAATCCGAATTACTCTTAAGAATTGCTTGATTATTGGCTTTTGAGAATCCTACGTTTTCATCATTTTCAATTGTTTTTACCCATGGAAATTTAATTTTTACCATTTCCATACTGGCATCTACAGAATTATTATCTACCACCCAAACCTCAACATCTAAATTTTTTACGGCAAGTTCAACTGACTTGAGTACTTGCTCCAGAAAGTGACGTACATTATAATTTACTATTACAATTGAAAGTTTATGCATCAAGAGGTGGTATAAGTAGTTCTTTGCAATAAGCTTCTGCCTAGTGTTATTTCATCAATATATTCCAACTCTCCTCCTATAGAAATCCCTCTAGCAATACTGCTTATTTTAACGTTTAAAGGTTCTAATTTCTTGCCTAAATAATACATTGTTGTATCGCCTTCTACTGTAGCACTTAATGCTAAGATTACCTCTTCCGGCTTTTCATCTGTAACCCTTTCTACCAGTGATTCAATCTTTAAATCGGCAGGCCCTACGCCATCCATTGGAGATATGAGGCCACCAAGAACGTGATAAAGACCTTTATATTGTCCTGTCCCTTCAATTGCCATCAAGTCACTAAAATCTTCGACTACACAAATTTGTTTTTCCGTTCGATTTGGGCTACTGCAAATTCCACAAATTTGAGTATCACTCACTGTACCACATTTATTACAAAATTGTAGTTCAGTTTTAAGTTTTATCAGGGATTCTGCCATTGAACCTACCTCATTTTCAGGTCGATTCATTAAATACATCACTAATCTCAAAGCAGTTCTCTTACCTATACCCGGAAAGCCTGAAAGCGCATCAACTGCTTTTTCAACAATTTGAGATGTAAATTGCATAGTTGCGAAAATAAGGTAAACAAAAGGGATTTAAGGGATTTTCCGCAAATTCCGAGTAACTTTGTACTATATGTTGATTGAAGTACTTCAAGCAAAAATTCATAACGTTCGAATTACGCAAACAGAACTGAACTATACCGGCAGTATAACAATGGATATGGACCTTGTTGATGAAGCAGGAATGATTCCTAATCAAAAAGTTCTAATTGTTAATAACAACAATGGTGAACGATTTGAAACATACATTATTGAAGGTGATCGTGGATCAGGAATAATTGGCCTTAACGGTGCTGCTGCAAGAAAAGGACAAATCGGAGATGAATTAATCATTATGACATTTGCTCAATTAGAATTAGAAAAAGCAAAATCTCATCAACCAAAAAATATTTTCCCAGATAGAAATAATAAAGTTATCTAAGTCATGTCACAAAGTCTCTCACTAAAATCCATTCTAAAATCTAAAGTTACATTGATGGTTTTAGCAATTGTAGTTTTTGGATATATCCTTTTGAATACAGACTGGAGTAAGACGTGGGTGGCTATTAAAAATGCAAACTATACTTTTATCCTAGTTGGGTCTTTAATAATGGCTGGCAGCCACTATCTTCGGGGATGGCGGTGGACAATGCTAACCGATGCGGCTGGTTTCAAAGTCAACCCAAGAAGAGCATTTTACTCAGTAATGACTGGATACTTAGTAAATGTAGCAACCTCTAGAGGTGGTGAAGTTGTTCGATGTGCTGTTACCTCAAAAAGCGATAAAGCACCTACTGAAACACTTTTGGGTACAGTAATAACAGAACGAATCATCGATCTTATCGCAATGATTTTCATGGCATTTTTATGCTTGATTATTCAGTTTAACTATTTGTGGGATTTTGCTGTCGAATATGTCTTTACGCCAATTTCAAAAAATTGGTTTTTCATAGTTTCTGGAGTTTTAGGAATTCTTGTACTACTTTTTTCTTGGAGAAAATTCAGCAATACTACTAATAACGGATCAGGAATTTTACAGAGAATAAATGATGGTCTATCTAGTGTTTTTCGAGTAAAAGAAAAGAGTAAGTTTATTGCACTTTCCCTAGGTATTTGGTTTGGATATTGGTTTAGTATGTATTTCCAACTTCAAGCTCTAGACTTAACTAGTCATTTCAATTTGGGTAATGCTCTTGCAATTCTACTTTTTTCATCATTAGGTATAATAATCCCCGTTCCTACGGGTGCAGGAGTGTGGTATTCCATTGCATATGGAATGACGTTGGTGTTTGGATTCCCTGAATCGGATTCTCAAACTTTTGGATTCTTCACATGGTCTTTTTCTAATTTATTTCATATTACATTAGGTGCAATTTTCTACGGATTGCTTTTATTTGAAATGCCCAAAAACGATGAAAAAATCGCAGACTCAACAGAAAGTTTGGGATAGAGATAATCTATTACCAAAAATAAAGTCCATTCCTGAAGGACAAAAAATTGTATTTACTAATGGCTGTTTTGATATTATACATGCAGGGCATATTGACTACCTCGAAAAAGCCTCACAATTAGGTGATTTCTTTATAGTAGCATTAAATAGTGATGACTCAGTTAAAAGATTAGAAAAATCACCGGCGAGGCCGTTGCAATCGGAATATTCGCGCATGAGAGTTATGGCTAGTTTTTCATTTGTTGATGCAGTGGTGATTTTTAATGAGGATACTCCAAAAGAAATTATTGAAATAATAACACCCGATATTCTTGTAAAAGGTGGTGATTACAAAATACAAGATATAGTTGGGTACGATTGGGTTACTCAACATAATGGACTTGTAACGACCATTCCATTCCTCGAAGGATTTTCAACAACAGCTATTGAAGAGAAAATTCTCAGTAGCAGAAACTAATGAAAATTACACCTGAGGATATTACTGTATTGATAATAGCGATTATACTTATTTCTATTTACCTGAATCATTGGCTCAAGGTAAGCCAAAGGTTTTATACAGACAGGTCTATTATTGAAGAATATAAAGATATTCCAATAACATTTTTATGTCCTTTCAAAGATGAACAAGATAATATTTTAAATCTTCTAAAGTGCATCAAATCAATACCAAACAAACCACAATGGAAATGGATCTTAATTAATGACCACAGTACAGATAATACCATGGAAATCATCAAACAATTTCAAGGTAATAATCCAAAAATTAATTTATCAATATTAAATCTTCCTAATGGTGTTTTTGGGAAAAAATCGGCTATCGATGCAGGTGTTTTGAGTGCAAATACGGAATGGATTTATTGTATCGATGCAGATGTTACAATTATTGAATCTAATATTCATCAATTAATGAATGAAACAATAAAGTCATCTGCTAAATTAGCTTTTGGAGGTATTCAGTATACAGGAGGAAGTTCATTTTGTGAAAGCTATCAGATTATTGAAAATACAGCACTCCTTGCACTGGGACGCTATCATTTTTTTAATAATAGACCTAGTATGGGAAATGCTGCAAACATGCTTTTTCAAAAAGACTACTACATCGCACTAAAGCCATTCCAAGGTAATTCAAATGTATTAGGGGGCGATGATATTTTCTTTATTGAAAAATCATGGAATTCCGATAAAAAACTATATTTCAGTAATAATCCAAACACTGCTTTCAAAACCAAAGTATTAACAAAATGGCGTGATTTATTTCAACAACGAATACGTTGGGCTCAAAAAACCAAATATCAATCAACCAAAAAAACGCAAAAATCACAAATATTATTGGTGATTTTTTTCTTGATTTACTGGGGGACAATCATTCACTTTATGGTCAAAGGTTTATATGCATTTTCCTTATTTTTATTATTGCTCAAAACTATTTCAGACCAATATTTTCTCCATAGAATCTTATCAAGATCTTACCAAAAAATTCATTTCATTAGCATTATTCAAGCCTCCCTTATTCAACCGTTTTTTATCTTGTTCATTGGGATTACTCAAATCTTTATCAGAGGAAGTTGGAAGGGTCGGTCTGCTCCTGTTCATTAGTTTAGTGGTTCCCAATCCCACTGGGGCTCAGGACATATTAGACTTCCCAAACCGGTTAAATGACAAAGAAAAATTTAGAGGGGATACAAGTTTTTTTCACTTTAAAACATCAGGTATAAAAAGTAACTCTCAAATTACAAAGGGCCATGAATATGGCTTAGTATTACCGGTAAATAAAAAAACAAAATCAGTTTACATTGAATTTTTATTGGAGTTAGAAATCAACCCGTCTTCTGTAAACTATATAAATTTAATCTTAAGTGATGATTCAGGGTATCATAAAATTCAAATTGGTGATAAAAATGATGGATTGACCTACAGTTTAAATGAAAATATTCTAATACAAAAATCAGATATATTTACCCAGAAAAAATCCTATTCACTCTTTAGAATAAGTATTGATTCTTTTGCTTCAATTCGCATTCAAGATTTAATTGATTTTAATAATCATACTGACATTTTCAAGAATATTAGTTTAAATAATCTTAGGGAAATCAAATTTGAAATTTCACAATCAGGCATAGGAGCAATTGGTAGCCATAAACTTAATTATTTGAAAATTGGGTCAAAAAAATGGGATAATGAGAGTCCTGTATTTCTCGAAAAGCATCAAATTGGGAATCACAATATTGAGTTCACATTTGATGAAATTATTTCCAATCTAAATCCACCGTTTTTTACACTCGAAAATGCATTAATAAATTACTACTGGATGAGCCCGAATAAGATAATGCTGGAATGTTCACAGTCAAATTTAAAATTGATAGGTAAAAAAATTAGTATTCATTGTTCAGATATTTGGGGGAATAAATTAAGTGATACTGTATATGTCTCTTTATTTTATCTAGATACACCTGTATTTGGTGATTTATTGATTACTGAAATTCTATTTGATTCAAGCCCGTCATATGGACATTTACCTGAATTTGAATTCATTGAATTAAAAAATGTGAGCAATAAAAGTATTGACTTGAGCAGTCTAAGCTGGAAACATAATAAACAACTTTATCCCTTTGACACGGGAAGAATTTTCAGCAACCAAGTTCTTGTATTCGGAAAGTATGATTGGCAAAATTCATGGTATAAAAAAGAGTTAAAATTCCCCAATTTATATGCTAGTGGAGGGCATATCCAGTTATTAAATTCATATAACCAGATTATTACACAACTAGAATATTCGCCAGATTATTTCAGGCAAGCATTCAAAGATGGTGGAGTAAGTTTAGAGCGAATTTCAGTTTCTCAAAAGGATGAATTAAATCTTGACTGTCTTAACGGGATTAGAGGTTCCCCAGGTCGAGCCGAACTTAATAAATCTAAAATTCTTGACTGTAAGTTATTAGATTATTATTTCAACCGCGACTCATTAATTCTTAATTGGAACCGCAATTTATTTTCACCGCAATTTATATCAGTTGTACACAATAATGATACTTTTTACATTGAATTCTCCGGAAACAGAAGAATTCTTAGCATTGAATCCAAAAAACTGCAACCATCGGTAGATTCTATAGAAGTTACATTCATTGACTGCGATTCTAATATTATAAGTCAAAAAATACTACCTCGGGAAATTGATTATTCCAGAATTGATTTTAACGAAATTCATTTTGAAACAGATGAATCTACAGATTTTGTTGAACTAATAAATCTAGGTAAATCTGCGGTACTATTGGAAGATATAGATATTCTATTTTACAACCATCAAAGAAGATTAGTACAAGTTTTACCCCTAATAAACTCAAAAAAATTAAGCATAATGCCAGGTGAGATTTTAGCATTTTGCAAAAGTCCGATTAAACTGAAACAAGATAAATATTATTGGAATAAAATTTCCTTAACGAGGTTTCCAAACCTATCTAAAGAAGGGGCGATACTTAAGATCCAACATCACATATGGGGAACTATTGACGAGTTCGAATATAATTCTAGTCAATACACACATTTAGACCAGGATACACATTCATTAGAAAAATTGAGCCCTGATCTTTATAGTAATCACCCAAGTAATTGGAGAAGTTCAATTGAAAATCCAACACCTGGGGCAAAGAATTCCATTATTAATTCCAACCTAAATTCAGATCTAAATTTTATCCGTTCTGATCTAACTAAAATTGTTCTTCCGTATGATAAAAATATAAAAATTAGTTGTAATCAAAATAACGGTATTGCATACGTTTCAATCGATTTATACACTATACAAGGAGTATTTTTATTTCAATTATGGAATTTAAAAAGCATCAATAAATCAGGAAGCTATTCAATTCCATTGAATTCAAATTTCCAAAATCTGCAAACTGCTAATTATATACTTAAATTTGAAATCACCTATCCGAATAATAGGTCGAAAATTTATAAACAAAGAATAAGCATTTTCAATGACTTCTGACGCTGAGAACATTATTGACTGGAAAAATATTGAAGCACATAAAGGCCCAGAGGCCGTCCAAATTGCCAAGAACTTTCTTAAGTGGACAAATGAAATCAATATTACTGCACCTGATAATTTTAATACTCGATATTTAAATGGGGAACCAATACAATATATTCTAGGTGTAGGCTTTTTTCATAACTATCATTTTAAACTTAATTCATCTACTTTAATACCTAGGCCAGAAACAGAGGAATTGGTAGAACTCATATTAAGTGAAAATAGAAGTTTAAATAAAGCAACAGTATTGGATATTGGCACAGGCTGTGGCTGCATCCCTATTACTCTAATGCTTGAAAAAAATACTTGGCAGTCTGTAGGAATTGATATACAAGAAAGTGCTCTTAAATGTGCGTTAGAAAATTCACAAATATTCAATATTGAATCTCGCATGAAATTTGAATTAGTAGATATTCTAACCGAAATCCCTCAATTTAATGCCGAGATATGGGTTTCAAATCCACCCTATATTCCAAACAGCGAAATACAATCCATAGAGGATCAAGTTAGAAATTTTGAACCTCAAATTGCTCTATTTGTGGATGACCCTTTAATTTTTTACAGAAGAATTATTCAATTATTTAATTCTGACTCATCAGCGCAACAATTATGGTTTGAATGCCATCAAGATTTTGTATTAGAAGTAGCTGCGTTAGCTAATAAGGTAAATTTAAAAGCAAAAAAAATCGAAGACTGCAGTGGCAATCTCCGATTTATTTTGATAAATAAATAGTTTTATTGTGGTAAACGAATTAGACCGTCGTTGTTAACCAATTCACCTCTCTTATAAATTCGTGTTAACGTAGTATAAATACCCTGAGAGAACTTCTTTAAATCCTTTTCTTCCGTTTTATCAAATAAACCTTCAATTAATCCTTTTGAGCTAATTGGTTTTTTGTAGTCTATCATAAAGTTAATAATGAGATCACGTTTGGTCATTTCACCAGGTTTTCTGCGACCTCCACCTTTCCTTAATACCGAAGATAATTTTACGACTTTCTTTGGAGCAACTAATGCTTTAATCGGTGTAGAAGCAGGTCTTCCAACCTTCTTTCTTTTAGAACCAGCAGATGTTAATTTGGCCCGATATTCTTTTGATCGATTTTTCCATAGCTTGATTGAAAGTTCCATTTTATCTTTTTGTCTTTCAAGTTCTTTTTGGTGTCTCGCTTTAATTTTTTCTATTTCTTTTTCATAAGCATCTTGAGCTTTAGTAATAGAATCTGCCAATGCTATTACTTCCTTCTGCAATTTTGCGTAAACAACCTCTTGTAAATTGCTACTACTCATGCGTTTTACCTTGTTTTTTGAACCAGGTTTTCTTCCTCTTTTCTTGGGTGTTTTTACAATTTCAGACATAGTTTAATAAGAATGATTACAAAGTTAAATTTTAAGTGGTGACTCAAATCAATGCTTGGATAAATACCGAATTTTATCGATTAAGTGGTAAAGTTTTTAATTAAAATTTTCAACGTAATTTTTTTATAAATTTAATAATTGAAACACAGTAATTTTAATTATAAAAGAACGGAGTTTTTCTAGCCAAAAATACTGCCTAATTTTGTAAGATGAATTTCGAAGAGAATTTCCCACTTCCCAACAGAATTGGAGAAATGAATTTAGATGAGTTGGAATTGCTATCAAAAACTCTTCGAAAATTTATTATAGATATTGTACTTAATAATGGAGGACATTTTGCTGCCAACCTGGGTGTAATTGAACTTACGGTTGCTCTCCTTAATAACTTCAACCCATTAATAAATCCTATAATTTGGGATGTAGGGCACCAGTCCTATCCATTTAAAGTATTAACAGGTAGAGCGGCACATTTAAAAGATATTCGAAAAACAAATGGTATTTCAGGATTTCCAAAAATAGAGGAGAACAAATTCGATGCTTTTGGTACTGGACATTCGAGTACTGCTATTTCTGCGGCAATGGGAATGGCATCAGCACATAAACTCGAGAAAAACTCAAATCCAGTAATTGCAATCGTAGGAGATGGAGCCTTTACTGGAGGAATGAACTATGAAGCGCTAAATAATTTAAAAGATTCAAATCTAAATATACTGATCGTTCTTAATGATAATCAGATAGGTATTGACCCAAATACAGGAGCACTGAACTACAACCTTAAAAACAATAACATAAAAAATTGGATCCAATGGTTTGGAGTAGAGTATTCTGGACCTATTGATGGGCACAACCTAAATGAGCTTATCAATGAATTTGGTAAATTAAAAAAGCAAGAGGGTCCACGTTTAATTCATGTAAAAACGATTAAAGGGAAAGGTCATAAAGAAGCAGAAAAATCACAGACATATTGGCATAGCGCACCACAATTTGTAAAAATTCCCAACTCAGTTTTTAAAAGTAGTTGGAGCTCAATTTTTGGAAATCAAGTGTTTCAGTTCGCCCAATCAAATCCAAACCTTTTTGGAATAACACCAGCAATGCCATCCGGATCAGGATTGGTAAATACTTTGGCCAAATTCCCAGAAAGATTTTTTGATGTAGGGATATCTGAACAGCATGCTATGACATTTGCTGCAGGAATAGCAGCAAAAAGGAAACCAGTTATTGTATCTATCTATTCCACTTTTTTACAGCGTGGATATGATCAGCTAATACATGATGTAGCAATTCAAAAACTTCCTGTCACGATAGCAATTGATAGAGCTGGTTTGGTTGGCGAGGATGGACCCACACATCACGGAGTTTTCGATATTTCATACCTATTACCGATTCCAAATATCACAATACTTGCACCTTACAATGCTCAAGAATTATGGAATTGTCTGAGCTTTTCAATAAACTCTGCAACAACTTGTGCCATTCGTTACCCTAGAGGTACATGTATTGATGCTACCTGGGGAGAGAATAATTATCCCGTCAAGGTCATTAATCATCTAAAAAAAGGTAGTTCTAATATTTTATTATTAACAACAGGAAAAACTACAGAACTTGCCAAAATGATGACTGAATATGAGAGTTTAAATTTTACACATATCCATTTATTACAAATAAAACCAATTCCACAAGGCATAGATCTTTCTGCTTACAGCACAATCATCACCGTTGAAGATGGAAGTATTATTGGAGGAATGGGTCATTATCTTAGGAATTGTACAAAAGAAATTACTTCTATTGAATGGATACATCTGGGAGTTCCCGATTATTTTATCCCACACGGTTCAACTTCTGATTTATATAAAAAATGTGGGTTTGATACTGAATCAATTCAAGATCAATTAATCAAGTTCTTGAATTGATTGTAACCAATTTTTGAGTATCAACTTGCCCTGAGGAGTGTTAACGCTTTCAGGGTGAAATTGTACCGAATGAATGGGTAGTTTTTTATGTGTTAAAGACATAATCTGTTGATCCTCATCAACGGCCGTAACTTGTAATTCATTACACGAACCTGAAACAATTAATGAATGATATCTCCCTACGAAAACAGGATTATTTATGTTTTTATAGAGAATACTTTTACCGGAAAAAGTTAGTTTAGTTGCTTTACCGTGCATCGGTTTTTTTGATTTAATTAAGTTTAATCCAAAGTATTCCCCTATTCCTTGATGTCCCAAACAAATACCCAAAATACTCTTCTCTGAACGGACCCAAATATCAATGATTTTCATAAGGCTACCTGATTCTCGGGGTGTGTTTGGACCTGGACCTATCACTAATCCGTCAAAATTATCAGGATTAAAAAATGAAGTTTTTTCGTCGTGATTAAATACTGAAACAGTGGCACCTAATTCTTCTAAATAGTGCACAAGGTTAAATGTAAAGCTGTCTCTATTATCTAAAAAAACAATTCTCAAATGGTAAACTTTTTACTAAGACCCGGGATAAATTCTTTAGCGTACATAGGCTCAAAATAGGCTACATCCTCAAAATCTTTTCGCTTATACTTCAACCAGGCTATATCCACCATAAATTTTGCATGTAAGGGAATATCCATTCTCTCACAATTTGCTAATTCAGGAACTAACTCTACGGCTTTAACATTTGAATTACCCACAATGATGTTTTTTGGATTAACTTCAAATTTATCTTCGCCTAAAATCACAGATTTCAAACTTGAATCTAAATCATTAATATTAACCTCAGAAAAGTAAACTTCATTACGTCTGGCATCCAACATAGAATATGCTTGTTTAGATTCTGGGATATTTTTCAACGCCCAGTTTCCTTGAGCAGTTAAACCAGAAACAGATATTAATGGAATTTTAGAAACATAACAAATACCTTTAACAATACTACTTCCTATTCTCAGTCCTGTGTAACTTCCCGGTCCTTTATTAATTACTATTGCTTTTATTTCAAATCCATTATCCTTAACAAACTCTAGTGCTTCTTGAACAAAGATCGGTATACATTCTGCATGCGATTGTTTATCTAGGCTTTCGCGCATCCAGTCATGTTTACCCAATCCAGAACTTAATACTACAGATGGATATTCTGCTGCCGATTCAATTAACAAAAGCATGTAACAAAGGTAGGAAAAGTTAAAAGCGGATTTTAGAATGAATGCCTAACTTTGCAAAAAAAGTAAACTATGAGCAAAGAAGTTTTTATTGTTGGTGCTAAAAGAACTCCTCTTGGAAGTTTTAATGGCAGTTTATCATCGGTAACGGCAACACAATTGGGTGCAACTGCGATCAAAGCTGCATTAGAACAGGCGGGTATTACAGGAGATAAAGTTCAAGAGGTAATAATGGGAAATGTGTTACAAGCTGGAGTAGGACAAGCACCTGCAAGACAAGCTTCAAAGTATGCAGGAATTCCAGATAATGTACCAGCAACAACAATAAATAAAGTTTGTGCATCAGGAATGAAAGCCATTGCCTTGGGAATGCAAAGCATCCAGTTAGGTTATGTAGATATAGTAGTTGCCGGGGGAATGGAAAACATGTCTCTTGCTCCACATATTTTACCGAAATCTCGCGGAGGATATAAATTCGGGCATGTGAATGCACTTGATGTAATCATTAATGATGGTTTAACAGATGTTTACAGTCAAAATTTAATGGGTGTTTGTGCTGAAACATGCGCGTCAGAATATAAATATACAAGAGAACAGCAGGATGAATTTGCAATTAATAGTTATAAAAAGTCAGCAAAAGCTTGGGAAGAAGGTAAATTCCAAGATGAGATTGCTCCTGTAACTATTTCAACCCGAAAGGGAGACATTGTTGTAGATCATGACGAGGAGTACAAAAATGTTAAATTTGATAAGATTGCCGGTTTACGCCCAGTATTTAAAAAAGATGGTACTGTTACTGCTGCAAATGCCTCTACTATAAATGATGGTGCTGCTGCAGTAATTTTAGTAAGCGGTGAAAAACTAAAAGAATTGGGTTTAACTCCACTTGCAAAAATCACGGGTATTGCAGATGCAGAACAGGATCCTGAATGGTTCACTACTACTCCATCAAAAGCACTGCCTATTGCTTCAGAAAGAGCCGGTATCTCTCTGGAGGAACTAGACTTCTTAGAACTTAATGAAGCTTTTTCCGTAGTTGGTTTAGTTAATACAGACCTACTTAAATTAAATCCCGCAAAGGTAAATATTAATGGTGGGGCAGTTTCACTTGGTCATCCATTAGGTGCTTCTGGAGCAAGAATCATTGTTACATTAATTAATGTGCTCAAACAAAATAATGGAAAATTTGGTGGTGCTGGTATCTGCAATGGTGGGGGTGGAGCTTCAGCCATGATTTTAGAAAATTGTTAGAATAACTTTTAACCCCAATCGTTAAATATTTGAATGATTCGAATAGGGATTCTTTTATTACTTTTTTTATTCCAATTTAAACATGCAAATGCTCAAGAGTATTTGACACCCTTCGAATTGGAACAAAAAATTTTAACCATAAATGCTTTGGCTGTTTCCGATACAACTGATGAGGTTAAAATTAGTACTTGTGACTCCATTCAAATTTGGCTTGCTGAACATTTACAGAACCCTGAATCTTGGACCTACCCTTTTGATTCACTTCACCTCACAACAATACCAGTGGCTAAACACCCAAAATCAGACGTGCGGATATTTTCATATAACGCAGTATTAACTAATAATGTTTTTCACCATTATGCTGTAATTCAACATCGTCATAAAAAGTATATTCAAACCTATTCCTTAGTTGATACAATGCAAGAACTTCCCAAGGATGCACTCTTGGAAGGACTTACAGCCGATGATTGGATTGGGGCATTATATTATCAATTAATCCCATTTAAACATCGACGTAAAAAGGTATATATATTAATGGGTTTTGATGGGTATAATGCTCAAGGCAATAGATCCATATTGGACGTTCTGTATTTCGATGACGAACAACCATTGTTTGGCTATGAACTATTCCGTACTAGTGAATATGACCCAACACCAGAACCTCGCGAAATTTTCGAATATAGTGAATCAGTCGTAATGTCTTTAAGATATGAGGAAGAAGGTAATACCATCGTTATGGAGGATCTTGTTCCTAAGCGACCTGAATTAGAAGGCGATCCATGGTCGTTGATACCCTCTGGTTATTACAGTGCATATGTTAGAAATGGAAAAACTTGGGTTAAAAAAAGCTTAACAGATAAATTACCTTTTGCTGAGCCAAGACAACTTGAAAATCAAATTAATCGCTAGCAAGAGCACGTTTCACAACTTCCATTTTATTTCCAGCTTCTTCCCATTCTCTGAGCGCATCACTCCCCGAATTTATCCCACAACCAGCAAATAAGTTATAGCTAGAATTAAATAATTGAGCAACACGAAGATTTACCTGTAAATGCCAATTGTTGTGATCAACCAGTCCCCAATAGCCTGTATATAACCTCCTTTTGTGTAATTCCAAATTCTCGATTTCACGTATTCCCATCTCTACCGGAAAACCAGCAATAGCGGGTGTTGGAACGAGTTTATTTAAAATTAATTCTAATTGTTCATCCTTAACACTACCCGTAAACCATTGTTTTAAATGCCTTAAAGTTCCTTGATGTTCCTCATGAATTTGGCTTACCTCATAATCAATTCCATCCAAAACTTCTTCTATGTGACGTGTAGTAACAGATTGCTCTTTACGTTCTTTATCCGACCATTTTTCTGTATTATCAAACAATGTGCCTGCCAAGGACATCACCTTAAACATATTTCCGGTCTTCCGAAATAGTACTTCTGGAGATGCTCCGATCCATGTTCCTAAATCTGGAGATCTTAAAAATACGACCATAGAGCTTGGGTACATGTTACATAGATTTCTGTATATATCACCTAAGTCTATATTTTTTTCAATTTTAGAATTTACGACTCTAGAGATAACTACTTTATCATACAGCTGAGAGTTAATATTTGACTTAATAAAATTAACATGATTGGAAAAATCTTCGAAATTAGTAGAGTCTTGAACACTGTTTAACCCATCTATTATACTCAAAGAAGAAAGTTCATTGATATTTTTCAATTGATGGTTGTCAGACAACAGTTCTATTTTATCAAAACCACCCCATTGAGAAACTACAAATGATGGTTTGTTAATAAACTTTAAATCTTCAATATTCGACTTAACGGTATCACCGTTCCAAATATTTACAAATTCGCCACCATTTTCAACCCGACACCAAACAGTTGTAGTTCCCATCAATTAATCATTTACTTTTATGAATTACAGCCATAGTAATGCTGCCTTTGCAAATCAATTTCTCTGAAGGATTGAAAATTTCTACTTCCCAAACGTGAGATTTCACACCTATGTGTAAAGGCTTTCCGATTATTTTAACGATTTCACCTTTCATCGCAGGACGGAAATGACTTCCCTGGATATTCTGACCTACAGCAACATAATTCTCTCTGTCTAAAACCAAATTAGCTGCCATACTTCCTACAATTTCAACAGCGGCCATTGAAGCCCCTCCATTTAAATGACCTAATGGTTGGCAATTATTGCTACCCACAACCATCATCGCATGAATCTCATTTGACCTAATTTGGGTAAATTCAAGACCAATTGATTCATTCATTGTATTTGCACAATGTTTGTTCAAATCATCTACTTGTATATTTGCAGTATCAAAAATTTGATTTACTATCATCACAGCAAATTTCCATTCCTAAGATGAAAAAAACAATTTACTTGGTCCGCCACGGGCAAACTAATTTTAATTTAAAAGGAATAGTGCAAGGTTCAGGCATAGACTCTGAACTTAATGACACGGGTCATAAACAGGCATATAAATTCTATAAATATTTTAAAAATATTCCCTTTGATGTGGCCTATGTTTCAGAACTGAAACGAACACATCAAAGTATTGCTCCTTTTGTTGAAAAGGGATTAAACCAAATCATTATGCCTGAATTAAACGAAATTAATTGGGGCGAACTAGAAGGGAAAGATCCCACACCCGAGAGATATAAACACTTTCTCTCAATTTCAGACCGTTGGAAAAAAGGAGATCTACATGCTGCAGTCGATGGAGGAGAATCTGCTCATTCCATGGTTGAGCGACAAAAAATAGGTTGGGGAAAGATACACGCGTCACATTTTAAAAATATCCTTATTTGCATGCATGGCCGAGCAATACGATCATTTTTATGTGTGATTACTGGTAAACATCCATCACAAATGGACGATTTTAAACACACTAATCTAGGATTATATAAACTAATAGAAAGTGAACCTCATTATGATATTGAATTATTTAATTTCACGGAACATTTAGATTAAAAAACACAAGTGGAGAATACAATTAACATCACAATTATCGATAGGCAGGGAAATTCTGAAACTTATGAAGCACCTACCGATATGAACATGAATCTGATGGATTTATGCAAAGCTTTGGAACTTCCGGTTAAAGGAGAATGTGGAGGAATGGCTATGTGCGCAACATGCCAGGTTTATATTGACAGTAAACATGACCTTCCTGAACAATCCGATGCGGAACTTGATATGTTAGATCAAGCATTCTATGTGGAAGATAATAGTCGATTAGGATGTCAAATACACATAAATAAATCATTAAATGGATTAATGGTTCGGTTAGCACCGGAATCGGAATAATTTATTCCTCAAAGTGTTGATAAATTAATATAGAGAGTGTATCTTTGCACTCCTTAAAAGAGAAAATGGCTAATCATAAATCAGCAATAAAGAGAATCCGTGCTAATAGCAAGAAACGTGATTTGAATCGCTATCAGCATAAAACTGCACGTACTATCATCAAAAACGTACGAAATGCGCAAAACAAATCTGAAGCAGAAACTTTATTGAAGTCTGCTTTTGCAGCGCTCGACAAATTGGCAAAGACAAATGTTATCCATAAAAATAAAGCGGGTAACTTAAAATCTAGCCTACAGAAGCATGTAAATGCTCTTGGATAAGAAAGAACAAACTTTATTTATAATAAAAAAGGAGGTCAATAGACCTCCTTTTTTATTGGTGTTTTCTTTAAAATCTATTTGAACAACTTACGCATCCCAGTTTTGCCAATTCCATGCAACGAGGAAACGTGCTTCTCTCCCCTCTCATTAATTTGATTCAAGGTCCATAATTCATCAAGAACCAAAGCACGTAATGCAGGTTTAGGTAATTTTAATTTCAAAATCTCAGGAGAAAAGTCACCAAACTGACTCTCTATTGAGATTTTAAGTTTAGTATTTGTCCTCAAATCACAACCCATATTGTAGAAAATCGGACTTATTATTTTACTAATGTACCTATACTTTCTCCTTTAATTAACTTTAATAAGTTACCTTTAGTGTTCATATCAAAAACAACAATTGACTTATTATTTTCTTGGCATAATGTAATGGCCGTCATATCCATTACACTTAAGCCCAAATCATAAACTTGCTTATAACTTATCGTATCAAATCGCTTAGCATCACTGTGCTTTTCAGGATCTTTATCATAAATTCCATCTACACGTGTTCCTTTTATTACTAAATCAGCTTCGATCTCTACAGCACGTAATGATGCTGCCGTATCAGTAGTAAAATATGGATTACCTGTACCTGCGCCAAAAATTACAACCCTTCCTTTTTCTAAATGACGAATAGCTCTTCTGCGAATAAACGGTTCAGATATTTGTTCCATTTTTATCGCAGATAATAGTCGCGTAATCATTCCTTCCTTTTCAAAAGAGCCTTGAATTGCCATAGCGTTCATCATTGTTGCCAACATACCCATATAATCACCAGTAGCTCTATCTACAACACCACCTTGTGCTCCTTGAACACCCCTAAAAATATTCCCACCACCAATAACTATAGCTACTTCAACTCCCATATCAACAATAGTTTTAACTTCTTCAGCATATTGTTTTAATATAACAGGATCAATACCGTAATCTTGACTTCCAAGTAAACTTTCACCGCTTAACTTTAATAATATACGCTTGTAACTCATTTTATATATTTTATGTAAATACCAAAAAAAATCCCCCGAATTTCGGGGGATTTTTTGAATTATCTAAATTTTATCCTAATTGAATCCTTTTAAACTGTTTTACAGTTAATCCAGATTCAACGTCTGAAAGCATCTTAGCCACTGATTTCGAACCATCTTTTACGAAGTCCTGGTTCAGTAATGTGTTATCTTTATAGAATTTCTGTAGTTTACCTTCTGCAATTCTATCGATAATTGCTTCAGGCTTACCCTCAGAAATTGCCTGCTCGCGACCTATTTGCATCTCACGCTCTACAATCGAAGTATCTACTTGATCCTTATCAACCGCAACTGGGTTCATAGCTGCAATTTGCATAGCAACGTCTTTACCTGCCTCAATGTTTGAATCAGATGGAGTATTACTTAATTCTACTAAAACACCCATTCTATTTGCTCCGTGTATGTAAGCAACAACATTTGCTCCTTCGACTAATTCATATTTTACTACGTCAATTTTTTCACCGATTTTGGCAACTTCCTCAAGAAGCTTTGCTTCTAAAGAAACACCATTCATTTCAAGAGATTTCAACGCATTAATGTCGGTTGGTTTATGAGTTAACGCAAGATTTGCAATCTCACGAGCAAAAGATACAAAACCTTCATTTTTCGCTACAAAATCAGTTTCAGCACTTAAAACGATGATAACACCAGTTGAGTTATTATCATTAGTAATTGCTATAACCGCTCCTTCTGTAGCTTCACGATCGGCACGCTTTGCTGCAATTTTAGCACCCTTCTTTCTCAAGAAGTCGATTGCTGCTTCGAAATCACCACCTGTTTCTTGTAGTGCGTTTTTACAATCCATCAAACCTGCTCCGGTTTGTTGACGTAGTTTATTTACTTCTGATGCGCTAATAGACATGATTCTAATTATGCTTCTGCTCCTTCTTCTTTTTCTTCTTTATTCTTACGCTCTTCGTCGCTTTGCTTTTCACGACGACGTTCATTTGTACCTTCTAAGATTGCGTCTGCTAGTTCAGAGGCAATAAGATGAATACTTTTGGAAGCATCATCATTACCTGGAATTGCAAAATCCACAACAGTTGGATCTGAATTGGTATCAACCAAACCAAAAGTTGGAATTCCAAGTCGTAAAGCTTCAGATACTGCTAAGTGCTCTCTTTTGATATCGATAATAAACAATGCACCTGGTAACTTGGTCATGTCTTCGATACCACCTAAAACACGAGACAACTTAACTTTTTCACGATCCAACATTAGGCGCTCTTTTTTATTGATGCGTTCAAATGTTCCATCGCCAGCCATACGATCGATTACCTGCATTCTTTTGATGCTACGACGTACAGTTTGGAAATTAGTTAACATACCGCCCAACCAACGTTCTGTAACGAATGGCATTCCTGCGCGTTGTGCTTCTGTTGCAACTATTTCTTTCGCCTGCTTTTTGGTAGCCACGAATAAAACGCGTCTTCCCGATTTTGCAATGTTTTTAGCAGCTGCTTTTGCTTCTTCTAGTTTTGATTCTGTTTTCTTGAGATCAATGATGTGGATACCATTTTGCTCCATAAAAATATAAGGAGCCATTCTTGGATTCCACTTGCGTGTCAAGTGTCCGAAGTGTACACCTGCATCGAGCAAATCTTGTTGAGTATAAGCCATTGATAAATATTAACGTTTTGAGAATTGGAAACGCTTACGCGCTTTCTTTTGACCACTTTTCTTTCTTTCAACTACACGTGAATCGCGAGTCATAAATCCAGCTTTGCGTAGTTCCGATTTGTACTCCTCGTTGATTTCAACCAACGCTTTGGAAATACCTAAACGAATCGCTTCGGCTTGGCCAGATACCCCACCTCCACGAACGTTAACCATAACATCGTAGTTTTTAAGGTTTTCTGTCATCTCCAATGGAGCTGTTACGGCAGTTTGATGCCAAGCAATTGGGAAATAATCTGCCAATGCTTTTTTGTTAACTGTAATTTGCCCTTTTCCCTCCTTGAGGTATACACGAGCAATAGCTTCTTTTCTTCTTCCTGAGTTGTTAATCATATTCTTTCTCAGATGTCAAATTTTAATTCTTTTGGTTTTTGCGCAGCGTGTGGATGCTCACTACCTGTAAACACCGATAGGTTATGGAACAATTTTCTACCTAAACGATTCTTTGGCAACATACCTCTGACTGCACTTTCAATAATTCTTTCAGCTTTCATCGCTTTAGCTAAGGTAGTTCTCTGACCACCTGGATAACCTGTATGACGAACATAAGTTTTTTGTTCACTCTTCATACCTGTTAATTTTACTTGATCTGCATTGATTACAATAACATGATCTCCACAATCAACATGGGGAGTAAAATATGGCTTGTGCTTTCCACGCACAATCATTGCAATGTGAGACGCCAAACGACCCAATGGAAGGTCAGTCGCGTCCACAACAAACCAATTTTTCTCTACGGTTGCTTGGTTCGCTGAAGCTGTTTTATAGGTTTTTAATGGATTCACGTTCCTTTAAATTTACTTTTTGGGGTTGCAAAAATAGGATGATTTTTGATTGAAAACAAGATATCCA
>JAURNR010000048.1 GCA_030830065.1 Bacteroidota bacterium
AGGCTTATTGTTGCATGGCCAAGTGCTAAAATAGCGGTTATGGGTGGTGACCAGGCAGCTAATACTTTATTACAAATAGAAAAATCTAGACTTAATAGTAAGGGTGAGCCTATTTCGGATAAAGAGGAAAAAGCATTATTAGACAAAATTAAAGGGAGGTATGAAAACGGTACGAAGCCTGAATTTGCAGCCTCTAGGCTGTGGGTAGATGCTATCATTAACCCATTGGAAACCAGAAAATGGATTTCTATGGGTATTGAAGCAGCCGATTACTCACCGATTGAAAAATTCAATCCTGGATTATTACAGACTTAAAATTTAATTACTTTTTACAAAAGCATCTTTATATATTTCAATCCATTCTTCTGGAGTCATTTTTTTAAATAATTCAGCAAGTAATTCATAAGGAATTTGCTCAATTTTTTTAAAGCGGATACAACTTTTTCCCATATCCAGTTTTGAGGGTACATGCTTTTTATACTCAGTTTGAAACCACTGTAATAACTCTGGATTTGCGTAAATGCCCATATGGTAGAGAGCAATGAAGTTTTTTTGTGAAGCAATGTTAATAAATGGTAATGGGAGTTTTGGGTCGCAATGATAACCTGCTGGGAATAATGAATGCGGAACCACATATCCCGGCATTGAATAATTTATCCGAGCTTCAAACCCTTTAGGTAGGTTTTGTTCCATTAAGTCTAGAATTTTCTTAATTGCATCTTTTCTTTCACTTGGAATTTGGTCGAGATATTCCTCAATTGTAGCACTCTTATAATTCATTTTGATTAATTACTTTAAATAATCCATTATTCAGTGACAAAAATACAACGCTGCAAATGATATAAACCTAACTTTGTTTTTTTATGAATTACCTGTCGGTTGAAAAAGTAACTAAAACGTGGCATGATAAACCCATTTTAAAAGAAATTTCATTTGGGATTCAACAAGGTCAAAAAATTGCATTAGTGGCTGGCAATGGACAGGGAAAAAGTACATTACTATCAATAATCACGGGTTTAGAAGCTCCGGATTCTGGTATTTCTGTTATAAGAAAAGGTATACGTTGGGCTATACTTCCACAGGAACCAGAACTTGATGCTCAGTTATCTATCCTAGATAATATTTTATTCGAAAAAAATGAAATAACTGGTCTTGTAAAGAAATATGAGGCGGAGTTGGAAAAAGAAGATCCAGATCTTGGCGCAATAGATTCACTAAATGAAATGATGAGTGAGCTTGATGCATGGGATTATGAGGCTAAGGTAAAACAAGTACTAGGAAAATTAGATATTCACCAAACAGATCGTTTAGTTGGAGTTCTTTCAGGAGGACAAAAAAAGCGTGTAGCACTTGCCAAGGTGTTACTCAGTCAGCCTGATTTCTTAATCTTAGATGAACCTACCAACCATTTAGATTTAGAAATGATTGAATGGTTGGAAGGGTTTCTGGCTCAGAAAGACCTGACGTTGTTGTTAGTGACCCACGATCGTTATTTTTTGGATAGGGTTTGCCAGTCCATTACTGAAATTGACAACGGAGAATTGCACCAATATCAAGGAAATTTCTCTTATTACATGGAAAAAAAGGCTGAGCGTGAAGCTCAAATTGCCTCTGAATTAGAAAAGGACAGGAACTTATATAGACGGGAGTTGGAGTGGGTACGGAGGATGCCAAAGGCGAGAGGCACCAAAAGTAAAAGTAGAATTGAATCCTTTGATCATTTATCGGAAAAGTTAAAATCAACCCGAAAAAAATTAGAACTAAATTTTAGCATGCGAACAGAGCGCATGGGGTCCAAAATATTAGAAATGCACCATGTTAAAAAGGCATTTGGGACCTTATCAATATTAGAAGATTTCAATTATGTATTCCGCAACAAGGAAAAAGTGGGAATAATTGGTCCTAACGGAGTGGGTAAAACAACGTTCCTGAATATGATTATGGAGTTAGACACAGTGGATGGAGGTAAAATCGTGAGAGGAGAAACCGTAAAGTTAGGTTACTACACACAACATGCTTTTAAGGTTGAATCGTCAAAAAAAGTTATTGATGTAATCAGGGATGTAGCAGATTGGATTCCTACGGCAAATTCTCATAAGCTAACAGCTTCACAATTATTATTGAATTTTGGTTTTGATTACCCAAAACAACACGATTATGTTTCAAAGTTGAGCGGAGGAGAATTAAGACGCTTACACCTTTGTAAAATTCTGATGGAAGCACCGAACTTTTTAATTTTGGATGAGCCTACAAATGATTTGGATATACAAACACTCTCGGTTTTAGAAAATTTTATTGAAGGTTATTCGGGTTGTGTATTAATTGTTAGTCACGATCGTTATTTTATGGACCGAATAGTAGACCATTGTTTAATATTTGAAGGTGAGGGAATCGTTCGAGATTTTCCGGGTAACTACTCAGAATACAGGGAAACCAAGGAAATCGAAGATGAAGAAATTCAGCAAAAGAAAAAAAATAATGAGAAAAGTGCGGAATCGAATGTCAAACCCAAATCAGATTTTGTAAAGCCTCGGAAAATGACTTTTAAGGAAAAGTTTGAGTTAGATCAGATTACTGAGGAGTTAGAAACTCTTCAAATTGAAAAGGAGACATTGGAGACAGAACTTTCTGGCTTAACCACTGAGTTTGAGGAAATATCAAAGATCTCAGAACGTTTAAAAATTATTTCTGATAAAATTGATAAATTAGAGTTTCGATGGTTAGAGTTGTCTGAATTGGGGGGATAAACAGAAATCCACATATGCTAATAACCTAACTTTTGCTAGGTCAGATTATTATATTTTTTTTGCAATATGTCTAAACACGCATTTGTTTTTCCAGGTCAGGGTTCACAATTTATCGGTATGGGTAAAGAACTTTTTGATAATAGCAGTTCTGCAAAAGGATTATTTGAACAAGCTAATGATATTTTAGGATTTAGAATTACTGATATAATGTTTAATGGTCCTGATGAGGATTTAAAACGTACAGATGTAACTCAGCCGGCCATATTTATTCATAGTGTGATAGCAGCAAAAGAATTAGGAGATGAATTTATGCCAGATATGGTGGCTGGTCATAGTTTAGGTGAATTTAGCGCACTTGTAGCAGCCGGTGCTATGAGTTTTGAAGATGGATTAAAATTAGTTCAACAAAGAGCACAGGCCATGCAAGAGGCATGCGAAAAAACGCCAGGTACAATGGCGGCAGTTTTAGCCTTAGCAGATGAAACAGTAGAAGAAGTTTGTAATAATATTGAAGGTGTGGTTGTTGCGGCAAATTACAATTGCCCTGGCCAGCTAGTTATATCGGGTGAGTTTAACGCAGTGGAGTCTGCTTGTGAAAAAATGAAAGAGGCGGGTGCAAAAAGAGCATTATTACTTCCGGTCGGAGGTGCATTTCATTCACCCTTAATGGAGCCTGCTCGAGAAAAATTAGAGGCGGCGATAAAAGAAACAGTTTTTTCAGAACCGGTTTGTCCTATTTATCAAAATGTACCAGCAACGGCAATATCTTCTCCAGAAGAAATAAAAGCAAACTTAATTGCACAATTAACAGCACCTGTAAAGTGGACTCAATCTGTTCAAAATATGATTTCAGATGGCTCCGAGGAATTTACAGAGATTGGACCAGGAAAAGTTCTACAAGGACTTATTGCAAAAATAAAGAGAGGTTAATTGGGGTCTCTAATAACATTTATTGATCCCGAAATTTCTTTGGGATACTCGGGATGAGCCGTTTCTAAAATTCGGATAATGTAAAAGTAAGTTCCAGAAGGAACGTCTAAGCCTGTATTTGAAACTTTACCATTCCAACAGATTGTTGGGTTAGTTGAATAATAAACCTCAGCTCCCCAACGATTATATATATAGATTTCAGCTCTTTCGCATGTTATTGAAATACCCTCAAATTCCCAACAGTCATTTAATCCGTCATTGTTGGGAGTAATTACATTTGTAAGGGTGAATTCTTCAGGCATAAAAGAACTGTCAATAACTTTAAAATCTATGGTGTCTCTACAACCTGTTTTACTGTTTTTTAGATAAACATACGGGTAATAAGTTGCATTCATATTATAGTTATGATATGTGTTTGGCTCTGTGGTACTATCTGTATTTCCATCACCAAAGAACCAGAATATAGAATCAAAATAATTGCCTTTAATTTCGAAGTAAACCCCTGCCTCACAAGGCTCAATATAATGTTCAATAGATGCTTTTGGCGATTCGACGATTTCAATTTCTCGATCAAAAATGGACTTAACATTACAACTATTAGTATCAGTCACTGTTAAAGTAACTTTATATTTTCCAATGCTGTCGTAGGTGTGTGTTGGATTGAAAAATGTAGAAGAGTTACCATCGCCAAAATCCCATTTATATTCTGCATTATATTGCCTAATGGGATTGAATGTATGCGTTAATCCTAGGCATAGAACACTTGAGGTAGTAAACTCTGCATCGATTGAATAGCCTAGTCGAAAATCTAGTTTAAAACTCGCATTAGAACATCGGATACTCACGTTATCTTCAAAAGCAGCTCCTGTTGTTGTAGGAAAGTCATTTAGACCTGGAGGTGAATTTGGACAAGATGCGCACACTGATTGATATACTATTCCTCTTTTATCAAATCTACTGGTTCCCCCATCTACATGGTCTTCACTTTGATCTCCTCCAAAGTAACTGGCGTAAAGTAGATTTTGAGCATCTTTAGAAAGTGCAATTAAGTAAAAATCATTTCCGTCAGTAGTGTTTTGATGTGCATCGGATGTAATTTCCAAACCATCTGTTGTTCCAGGGTTTCCTACACCAATATTTGAACCCCATCCTGAGAAATATATATTATAACACTCATCCACCATAAACGCGGAAGGACTTAAATCCGGAATTCCTCTTGAGGGGTTGCCAAACGTAGTTTGCCAAATAAGTGAATCCAAATCATTGGTCATACAACCTATAGCTTGAGGCGACAAATCATCACCATAGGTTCCGGAGGTTCTACTTACACCACTAGTGGTTTGAGCTGTAAAATACACTTTGTCGTCAGGGTCTAAATCAATAAAGTAAATCTGATCATTACCTTGTGCTTGTGTCACTGGTGGCAAATTACCTCTCCATAAGGTGCCTTTTAACCACTTACCATTATCTGGATTGAGTTTAACTATGAAACCTTCTGTTCCATCTTTATAG
Source organism: Bacteroidota bacterium (assembly GCA_030830065.1). Classification (GTDB taxonomy): domain Bacteria; phylum Bacteroidota; class Bacteroidia; order NS11-12g; family UBA955; genus VMCP01. The sequence goes on from JAURNR010000048.1 coordinate 5,190, forward strand.
GTTTGCATGTAACCTGTATTATCAGCGAAAGGGAAATCAACGCTAAGTGTACCCCCACCAATAAATAAGTTTCCCTTAGAATCAAATCTGCAGGAGTATGCTGCATCATCTTCGCTACCACCAATGAAAGTTCCCCAGCGTAATTGACTCAAATTAGGGGTGGTTGAAAAGACCCATGCATCGGTTTTATCATTAATTGTGGTTTGATCAAGACTTTGAGCCATAATTAGGTCGGTCGATTGACTGCAACTAGCAACATAGATGTTACCATACTTATCTGCTGTCACATCACCGCGGTAATTATCTGCATAATTAAATAGTAAATTACTTCTGCGATTACCGGAATTAGTTTGAAAGGCATCATCAAACTGTCCGCCTAAAAACGTACCACCTAATAAAACGCTTCCATCTTCACTTAACTTCATTAAAATTAAATCCGATCCAGTACTTTTTGAAGATTGAATACTAGAATCAGGATGTATCGGAAAGTTTTGTGATAGTGTACTTCCCATTACAATTAGTTCATTGTCTAAATTTGTACACAAAGAATGAGGATATTCATTGTTACTTCCGCCAATATATGTAGCATACAGTAGAGTGCTTCCATCTGGAGAGTATTTAGAAATACTTATATCACAAGGTAAGTAAACAGGTTCAGCTTGATTGCTACTTCCGCCGTAGGTAGTCTGAAATGCACCCGTTGTAACAGGATATATTCTGCTGTTCGCATCAACTATCCCTCCGGCGTAAAGGCAACCCTTTTCATCGTAAGTTGCAGTAAATCCAAAATTATCTGCTTGTGAACCGCTATATGTACTAAATACTAAAATTGGGTCAATGATAAGAGGTTGATGCTCATCGATAGGTTTATGATGTTTGAGTTTAATTATTTGATTCTTATCGATGAAAAAAGAGGAAAGCAACCAATTTTTATGGTTATTGATAATTTGATATGCCTTGGGAGGAGAGATTTTAAACCTTGCGTTAGTAGATATAATATTTAAATAATTATCAATTAATTGAATTGAATCATTACCGTCAAAAGACATTGAAATATCTGATGAATTAGCTCCATCTCTTAAAATCCAGTCAAATTCAAATGCATTAGAAGTAGAATCGAGATATAGGCTAAAATCGATGTTAGGATAAACATTTTTAAGCGTTAATTTCTCATATAACTTAAGTTTTGAAATCCAGTCTTGAGGGTTATTCCCAAGATAGAAGTTCATGTAGTAATCTGCGGGAGTGTCAAATTTAAAAGTTTTGGCGCCTTCAGAATTATTGAAGATCATATCAACTACCTGATAGCTAACGGTAAATTGTGTATCTAAACCTTGATAATGAAGTGATTTGTGTATGTTTGGATGATCTTCCTCTTTAATAATTTTAAAACGAATTCGATCATTAAGAATGTAAATAGTACCAAGTGCATGTTCGGCATAGGCGATAACCTGTTTCCCTTTTACTGAATTTTCAATTTGCCCTTTATTTGGAATAATAATATTTCCTTGAGCTAATAACACTTTGTATACAAACAAGTGTAAAGCCAATAGAAATATTGATATCCGCATTATAACAAAGTTAATGAATTGGTTATAATGTGTGGTTTTCTTTGTGAGTGTTACTCAATAATCACTTTTAGACCAGTGGTATTCTCAATAATTTCAGCCATGTTTTCGGCCGACTCATCATAAACAAAGGTACCGTTGAATAATTTATCAGTATCTGATTTAATACTAAATTTCTTGCTGGTTTGGAAACTAATAACCGATAATACCTCCGCAATAGGTGCGTTTTCAAAACGGTATACCTTATCATCGAAGTGTACTGTAGAATACTCTTTTGTTCCTGAAGTAAGTGTTGAATTGTTGGCAGTAGTAAATTCATTCTTCACAAGTATGACCTCTTCTGCTGTTGTCTCTACCTTTACTTTACCGTGATTTACAAAAACTTCAGTGTTTTCATTTGAGAATGAGCGTACATTAAAACCAGTACCTAAAACAGTAACTTTTGAGTTTGCTGTTTCTACAGTAAAAGGTACGTTTTTATTTTTCTCAACTTCAAAGCGTGCTTCACCGACAAGATTAATTTTACGTTGCTGATCAGTATATGAGTATGAAATTTTTGAGTTTGGAGTTAAAAATATTTCACTACCATCTGGTAAGGAAATGATTTTACCGTTGTGTTTACCTGTTTCAATAGCAACGGTCTGAATATTTGAACTTGTTTTTGGCAAGAAATAAAAATATCCGCCTAATGTGATCATGGCTATTGCCGCGGCTATGGAAACCCATTTTCTATATGTAACAGAAAGGTTGGAATGATTCTTTTTAGAAGAACTATTTTTTTCTATTTCATTTTTGATTTTGTTCCACGCAGCATCGGTAGATTTACTTTCGGATGGTTTGTATCCCTTTGTGATATCCCAAATGTCTGTGTATTCGTTGTGGTTGTTTTCTAATGACATAATTTGGTTTATTTAAGGGTTGCAAAAAGTTCCTCTGAGGACATAGCTCTTACTTGTTGTTGAATAATAGCTACTGTATTCATAAACTGCGGATTTTGTTTGAGCCAATCTTCTAGTTTTCTAGACTCTTCCTTGCTCATTAAGCCTGCAGCATATTTAGTGATTACGTTAGATTCTAATTGTTCTTTCATAAAATTACACACGTGTTCTCAATCTCTATGACACAAATAATGAATCTATCCCCCAAAAAAAGTTTATTTTTTTTTCAACTTATTTAAATCCCTGTATTTATAAGCATTTTCAATTATTTCAACGACGGATTTTCCATCATTTGGTGTGATATCCGCAGATGATTTACCATTTAATGTGTCGACCACATTTTGGATAATAAATGAATGGTTATTTGCACTGCCTTGATAACCTTCAGGATATAAATTCGGTGCCGCAGTAGGAGTGAGTTCGGGAAAGTTTAAATCTTGAGCATGCACATAAGTTATTTTATCCATGTATTGTCCTGATGCTTTAATAGTTCCCTTTTCGGCAATTATTGTAATGGAGCTTTCAAAGTTTTGATCATAAATACTTGTGGTGTATTGAAATAAACAGTTGGCATGAAAATTTGGAAGAAAACAATTTAAATTTCCAGAGTCTTCAAATTCTGTGCTATGCTTATGATTATAGTTGTAAAATTCTGCATTTTTAATCTCGACTTTACCAAAAAGCCAGAACAATAAATCTACAAAATGCGAGAACTGTGTATATAATGGACCACCATCAATATTTAACTTTCCATGCCAATGTTCATGTTTATAGTACCTATCGTCACGATTCCACGCACATTGTATTTGGACAGTATAAATTTCTCCTAAAATATTGCTCTCTATAGTTTGTTTTAACCATTGTGAAACTGGTGAATATCGATTTTGCATTACACAGAAAACGTGCAGATTTTTTTCAATAGCTAGATTTACTATATCATTTGCTGTTTTTGTGGTTAAACACATTGGTTTTTCAATAACAACATGTTTATTATGATTGAGTATTTGAATCGCTAAATCCCCATGAGAAGCATTTGGAGTGCAGATATGAACAACATGAATTGTTGGATTTGATAGAATATCTTGCAATTTGTTTTCTGATGATGGTAGCGTATTTTTTTTAGGATCACTATCATATGTAGCAAGTAGACATATATCCGGATTTTTATTTATTTCCTCAATATGCCTCTTCCCAATATGTCCAATGCCAATTACTGCAGATCCAATTGTTGTGGTCATGTAATTCACAAAAATGCGAAACTTTTATATAACAGGATATATTCTGCAACAAATAGTTTGAAAATAGCGCCTTGAATGCATTATTTTGCAGCTGTTTATGACAAAGGAGACGGTTTTAGTAATTGGCGCATGTGGGCAGTTAGGAACAGAGTTAGTTGAAACCTTGCGCGGAATATATGGAGAGAATAATGTAATAGCTTCTGACATTCGAAAGGGTGAAGGAGAAGTTTTTGAAAATGGTCCATTTGAAGTATTAGATATTTTGGACACAGTTAGATGGAAAGAAATATTAACTAAATACAAACCTACTCATATTTATCATTTAGCAGCGTTATTAAGTGCAACGGCTGAGGTAAATCCTGAATATGCATGGAAGTTAAACATGGATGGATTATTTCACGTATTAAATGCCGCCAAGGAAGAAGGAACAGGTATAAAAAGAGTATACTGGCCAAGCAGTATTGCTGCATTTGGTCCTAATACTCCAAGACAGAATACACCCCAGTATGGTCCTATGGATCCAACAACGGTATATGGAATTACGAAATATACTGGCGAATTATATATTCAATATTATAAAAATAGATACGGTGTAGATACTCGAAGTTTACGTTATCCCGGTTTAATTGGGTATAAGTCGGCTCCAGGTGGAGGAACTACAGATTATGCGGTTCAAATTTATCACGATGCATTAGCGGGTGTGAATCACGAGTGCTTTTTAAATCAAGGTACAGTATTACCGATGCTTTACATGCCTGATGCAATACGCGCAACTCTCGAAGTAATGCATGCTCCAGAAGAGAAGATTAAAATGCGAATGAGTTATAACCTAGCAGGAATGAGTTTTGGTCCTGAAGAAATAACCAAAAGTATTCAAAATCATTTACCAGATTTTACCACTATCTATAAACCAGATTATCGACAGGCGATTGCTGAGAGTTGGCCAGCGGTTATAGATGATTCTTTGGCACAAGAGCATTGGGGATGGAAACCAGAGTTTGATCTAGATTCTATGACAACAGATATGTTGTTGAATTTGAAAAAACTTTAGGATAACGTTTTTTAATTCAGTTAAAAATGCGGGCTTTTCCAATAGCCTTACCAATAAGGGTTGTAGTTGTAACCCGTTCCACTAGAACTTTCACAAATTCACCTTTTTGGTAATTTTCTTTAGGGAACACAACTACCAGATTTTGATCGTTTCTCCCCATCCAATCTTGGTCAGATTTCTTGCTTGAATTTTCAACAAGCACAACTACTTCTTTACCAATGTATTCGGAAGATTTTTCTTTTGATACTTTATTCTGAACAGCTATTATTTCACTCAGTCTTCTTCCTTTTATGTCTTCTGGTATATCATCAGTGAGCTTTTTCGCTGCAGGTGTTCCTGGCCTTTCACTGTATTTGTACATATAGCTAAAATCAAATTTTGCCCATTCAATTAACGATAAAGTATCTTGATGTTCTTCTTCGGTTTCTGTACAAAAACCAGCAATAATATCACAGGATATACCGCAGTCTGGAATAATATTACGAATCATTGTAATTTTATCCATGTACCATTCCCTTGTATAATTACGAGCCATGGCCTCTAGCACTCTTGAGTTTCCGCTTTGTGCGGGAAGATGTATGTAATTACAAACATTAAGGTATTTCGACATCACATAAACAACTTTTTCATTTATATCACGTGGGTGACTTGTGCTGTATCTAATTCGCATATTCGGTACTGCCTGAGCTACCATTTCTAAAAGGTCTGCAAAATCAACAGATTGATTGCGCTCCTCTTCGGTTAGTTTCTTAAAATCTTTCTTTGCACCCCCACCAAACCAAAGGAATGAGTCTACGTTTTGACCAAGGAGAATAATTTCTTTATAGCCTTGTTTTTCTAGGTCGACAGCTTCTTTTATTATGCTTTTTGGATCTCTACTTCTTTCTCTACCACGGGTAAAAGGAACTACACAAAAGCTACACATATTGTCGCAACCACGCATAATACTAATAAATGCATTTACACCATTTGAGTTTAAACGCACGGGATTTAAATCACCATATGTTTCTTCCCTGGAGAGTAATACATTTATTGCTCGACCACCTTCATCGACCTCAGCAACTAGTTTTGGTAATTCGCGATAACTATCAGGACCGGCAACAACATCTACAAGTTTTTCTTCTTCAAGTAATTTATCTTTTAAGCGTTCTGCCATACACCCAAGAACACCAATAATTAATTCAGAATTTTGCTTTTTATTGGAACGTAAATGGGTAAGTCTGGTACGGATTCTTTGTTCGGCATTATCTCTAATTGCACAGGTATTTAAAAAAATTACATCTGCATCTTCTTCTTGATTAGTAGACTCGAAGCCATGCTCTCCCATAATGGAAGCAATAATTTCACTATCGGAGAAATTCATTGCACATCCATAACTTTCAATATATAGTTTGCGACTGGTTGCTTTTGTGGGTTCTGCGTTACTCATGGATTTACAAAAATACAATCATTTCGCAGACAAGTCTTTAAATCACCCATAATTCTATGCTTGTGAGGAGTTTTTTGTTTATTTGCACTACAATTATGAAACTTAAGTTCGCCACGGTAATTTTTCTTTTTAGTTTTATTGTTAATCAAGCAATTGCTCAAGATAAATCATGGTCTGAAGACCAAGGTCAATTTAGTGGTAACCTTTTACTTAATTATCAAAAGTATATACGAGACGATAAAATTGGTGCAAACACAAGAGTTTACAAAGAAAACACGTCTAGTGTAGATGCTTGGTTATTTATGAAATATTCTAGGGCAGGCTACGATTTTATTGCTCGCTTCGACGCTTTTAATAACTCGCCCTTATTGGACCCCTTGGATGCTTATACTGCGCACGGGATCGGTTTTTGGCAGATAAGTAAGCAACATAAAAAACTCAATATTACTGTTGGTTCATTTTATGATCAACTAGGTTCAGGAATATTGTTTAGAGCATATGAGCAGCGTCAAATTGGTTTAGATTACTCCTTACAAGGGGTACGTTTAATTTATGATTTAACTCCGAATTGGAGACTGAAAGCATTTTCAGGTAATCAAAAGGGAAATAAACAATCCAATTCTCGTTTTGATTACACCCCACAAGTTATTTCCGGTATCAATATTGACGGATACCAAGACATAGGTGAAAATGGCAAATATGGCTCCCTTCAATTGGGTGCGTCTGGGCTAAATAGGAATATTGATGCTGCTACAATGACAGAATTGGTAGCTATCATTGAATCATATGACAGAGAGGATCAATTCTTCCCCAAATACAACGTTTACGGTTTTAATGGATATTTCAATTATTCCATTGGAAACTGGAATATCGGCGGTGAGGCGAATTTTAAAACACCAGAGGCAATTGTAGATTTTAATAATAAATTAGCACTAAAAGGTGGAAAGGTTTACTATGGGACCTTAGGATGGGGTTTACCAAGCATTAAATGGGGAAAGGATGAAAAAGGTAAAGTGAAAAATAGAATGTCTTTAGGGTTAAATTTGCAATTTAGGCACGTAGATCATTTTCCATTAAGAGCATCACCAAGGGATAATTTATTAAACGGGCTGATTAGTTATTTGCCGTCTTTAACTAAGCAAAATACGTATAGATTAATGGCGAGATACAATGCACCCGCACAAGATCTAGGTGAAAACGGTATTCAAGGTGAACTCACTGCAAAAATCAATAGGGGTACACGAATTACATTGAATGCTAGTTATGTTCAATCACTGGCAAGTAATGGAGAATTCGACTCAAGTTCTATGTCGATGAAACCTATTCAACTATTTAGAGAATATAATGGCCAATTAATTCAAAGCGTTGGTAAGCATAAGTTAAAATTGGGTTTACAAAGTATTTTTTACAATCAAGCGCGTTATGAACAAGAGCCTGAATACGAACCAGTTTATACAATTACTCCATTTGTTGAATGGTTACATAAAGTTGGAAGAGGTAAAAGTTTACGTATCGAAGCACAATATCTAAAAACCGATAAAGACCAAGGGTCATTTGCAAACCTGTTGATTGAATATTATTTTAATAAAGAGTGGTCAATGTCAGTTGGAGATATGGTGAATATTGAACCTCATCGATATGAAAGGATGACCATTGAAAATACTATATTACATTATCCAATGGTATTTGTTAGTTATAATCATGATAATAGTTTTTATACCTTATCATTTTTAAAGCAACAACAAGGGGTGAACTGCTCGGGAGGAATATGTAGAGAAGAACCTGCCTTTAGTGGCGTGAGGTTTACTGTTTCGAGTAACTTTTAATTTAAAGATCCCAAATACGGGTTCTTCGTTCTTGAGAATATTTCTTAATATTCATCCAAAAAGCTGCAATCAAATAGAAAATGATTGGCGATCCTAGAGTGAAGAAACTGGCATAGATAAATGACATCCGAACACTTCGGGCTGAAATACTCATTGATTCGCCTAAATGAGTACAAACTCCAAAAAGCGACTTTTCCAATGCATATTTAAACCAACTTGCCATACCCAAAATTAACAAAAAAAAATTAAGTTTTGTTTTTTACATATAATGCTTGATCCAAATAATAGTCTTTTAGTTTATTGAAAATAGGCTCTGAAAAGGAGTCGTTAATATCATAAACTACAAACTTTCTTTGAATAGGGTTATCGCTATTATCAGTTAAAGAAAGCTCATAAATTCGTAAGTGAGCGGGTTTGTTTTCACGAGGTTGAATAACAATCTCTTGAATTATATGCCAGCCTTCATTAATGATTAAACCAGGTTGAGTGTTTTGGTTATAGGGTAGTAAAATCCATAAACTCCCTTTAGGAATAATCCATTCTTTTAACTTGTTCAAGTAATTTGAAAAATGCTTTTTCGACCAATGTTTTGATTGATTTTTTTGTTGATTATGTGATTTCAAATCATCAAAAAAAAAGGGCGGATTGGAAACAATATTGTCAAATTTGATTTTGCTACTAAAGGTGAATAAATCACGGTCTAAAATCAATACGTTTTGGAGGTTTTTGGTATTATTTATTGCGTCCGTTACACTTCCTGAATGGTTGTCAATCCCAGTGTAGTGTGTGTTTGGCCATTTCTGGTTTAAAAATCGAATGATTACACCATTTCCGCATCCAACATCCAAAACGTTTTTTGGTTTATTTAGATTTATCATTGCGCCGAAAATGCAAGAATCAGTGTTTATTCCAAGAGCAGAATTTTCTTGTGTTAATGTAAAGTGTTTAAATTGAAATGGTTTTCGACCCATTGTTAAAATAAATCAGGAATATTAATATTATTGGGATCTTCTATCCACTGATAATTTTCATTTTCAAGAATAAGTACTTTCGAAGCATAGGGTAGTGCAACTTCTATGTCGTGAGTACTAATTATCGCTGCTTTTTGTTGTTGTTTACATTCATTTTTAATGAAATTCCAAAACTCTCTTTTACTTGAATAGTCTAAATACGACGTGGGTTCATCCATGAGAATTACAGAAGATTTTTGATTTAAACTTCTGGCTAACATAAACTTTTGTTTTTCTCCTTCAGATAAAGTTGAAAATGCCTGATTCTTAAGATGTTCAATATTAAATTTACAGTAGAGAGTCTCTAAATTATTTTTGTCTATGTCCCAATTCTTAGAAGTTGAAGCAACCTCGTCGGCTGTCATTAATTCAATTTGAGGAGTTTGAGAAAGTAGCAATGAAAAGTATCTTGACCTATCCTTATTTTTGTTATCTATTAATTTATTGTTCATCCAAATCTCACCACCATTTAAGGGAATTAATCCCATCAATGATTTTAGCAGAACTGATTTTCCAATGCCATTTCTACCTAAGAGTAACAATATTTCACCTTTTGAAACCTCAAAAGAGATGTTTCTATGATGTACCCTTTTGTGATTCCCTTTGCCGGTAGCGGTAGATATATTTTTTGATTTTAACAAATTGATACAAAAATGGGATATTCGTGTGGTTATATGCAATTTTTATTATCAGATATTTCCCAACTTCCAGAAATTAGAGAATTGGCTCAAAAAATTTGGAATGATCATTATCCCGAAATAATAGGGCAGGAACAAGTAAATTATATGTTAGATAAAATGTATGATTTACAGAGTCTAAAAAGTCAAATCGAAAAAGGTGATATGTTTTATCTAGTAAGAGATGGTGATTTTTTCTTAGGTTTTGCATCGGTAAGTAAAGAATCTAGCGGAGAATGGTTTCTCAATAAATTATATGTTGATACAACAAAGCAAAGAAGTGGAATTGGTAGAGGTCTCATGGATTTCATCATTTCAGAAAAAACCATAAACATTTTGAGACTGCAAGTTAATAGGCAAAATTATCAAGCGATTAACTTTTATTTTAAATTTGGTTTTGTGATTGAAAGAGTTGCTGATTTTGACATCGGGGATGGTTATTTTATGAATGATTTTATCATGATTTGGAGGCGTCCATAAGGCATATTGAAATGCAACAACTTATTTTTGCGACGTGTTAGCCTTAAATAACTTCTCTTTTGAATTCGCGGGCAGATATTTATATCGAAATGCTAATTGGCATATAAAACCAAATGAAAAAATTGGTTTAGTTGGATTGAATGGAACCGGTAAGTCTACCTTATTGCGTTTAATTTCAGGTGATTTTGAGTTAAGGGAAGGTCAAATGTCTAGATCTAATCAACTCAGTATTGGTTTTTTAAATCAAGATTTATTAAGTCTCGAATTTGTTGAATCTGTCCGAGACGTAGTGCTTTCAGGAAGAGAGGATTTGGTTAAAATTGATGTAGAAATTCATCGCTTACTAAAAGAGATTGAAACTGATTATGACGAAATTAGACTGAATCGATTAGGTGAGTTACAGGAGCAATTTGGGCATCTTGGTGGATATGATTGGCAATCTCAAGCGGAGAAAATTTTAGAAGGATTAGGGTTTCCAACCGAATGGCTTACGCGACCTCTAAATGAACTTAGTGGTGGTTGGAGAATGCGTGCTCTTTTAGGAAAGTTATTGTTGATGGCACCAGATTTATTGTTGTTAGATGAACCTACTAACCATCTAGATTTACCAACCATACAATGGTTGGAAAATTATCTTAATGATTATCAAGGAACCTATGTAATTGTCTCACACGATAGATTTTTCTTAGATCGAACAGTTAATAGGATTGCAGAAGTTGCGCATCAACAATTATATCATTACAAAGGAAATTTTACTCAATATTTAGATCAGAAAGAAGAGCGTGATGAGATGTTGCAAAGGCAATATGAGAATCAGCAGGATTACATCAAACAGCAAATGAAGTTTATATCGAGATTTAGATATAAAGCTTCCAAAGCTACAGCGGTACAAAGTAGGATTAAGCAATTAGATAAGATTGATAAAATTGAGATAAAGGATAAGGAGACTCGAGATTTTGATATTCAGTTCAACATTAAAACAAAACCAGGTAAGGTGGTTGCTGAATTAAAAAACCTGAATAAAAGCTATGGTGAAATTGAGATTTTAAAAAATGGTAGTGGAACGGTATTAAGGGGAGATAAAATTGCATTGATTGGCGCTAATGGTAAAGGTAAGTCTACTCTATTAAGGATGGTTTACGGCACAGAACCTTACCAAGGAGGTGAAATTGAGTTAGGATGGAATGTTGAAGCGTCGTTCTTTGCTCAGCATCAGTTAGAAGCATTGAATTTAAAAAACGATCTATTGAATGAGATTGGAATGGTGAGTGGTAAGTATACAGAGAGAGATTTGAGGACGGTTTTGGGTTGTTTTTTATTTACGGGTGAAGATGTTTTTAAGAAAGTGAAGATGTTATCAGGTGGGGAAAAATCTCGACTTGCTTTGGCTAAAACCTTAATCACACAATCCAACTTTTTGTTGTTGGATGAGCCCACAAATCACTTGGATATGTTTTCTACTTCAGTATTGGCTGATTCGTTAGAGAATTATGCAGGTTCCTTATTGTTTGTATCTCATGATAGGACATTTATTAGTAGAGTTGCTAATAAAATTTGGTGGATAGAAGGTGGTGAGATTAAGGAATATCCTGGTACATATGATGAGTATCAGGAATGGTATGTAAAGCGGCAACTCGAAATAGAACAACAGTTGACAATTCAAACTGTAAAGTCTGAAGTTCAAAATGAGATTGAACTGAAAAAAACATCCCCCGAGAAAAAAGAAAGGGTTAAGGTTTCAAAAAATCAAATTCAGCGGTGGGAGGAAGAAATGAGTCGCATAGAGTCTGAGATAAAGAGTTTAGTTATGAAGAACATTGAAATTGAAAAAACTATGCAAAGTCCTGATGTAGTTGCCAATTCTGAGAAACTTATGGATTTGTCTAATGAGCATGGAGGAATTCAATTAAAAATTGATAAGTTGCAAATGGCGCACGATGAAATTATGGAAAAATGGATTGAAGTAACGGATTAGAATCAATTCTTTTACTTTTCGTTAAGTAGTTATATTTGTTAAAATGCGGCGTCATTTATTATTTTTTATTGTAAGTCTCATGTCAATAATTTCATTGAAAGGAAATTATGATAGTTCATTACGTTATGCCAATACTATTTATGAAGGTGATGTTCGGTCAGTAACTCTTCAGCAACTTCAAAGTGGTTTTAATTTTCCAATTTTTTCTCTGGATTCAAAAACTCCCCAATTGAAATTGGCCTTTGATCAAATTACTGCGGAAAGGGATTATTATCAAATTACCTTAATCCATTGTGATGCCTATTGGAATCCGTCTAATTTAATACGAGCGCAATATTTAAATGGTTCAGGTTATCAGGATATAGATAATGTATCTTTTTCAAATGGGACTTTAACCCAGTATGTGCATTATGAGGTGCAATTGCCAAATGATAATATGCGTCCCAAATTATCAGGTAATTATCTACTTGTAGTATATAGAAATTACGATGAATCTGATATTGTTCTGAGTCGTCGTTTATCGGTTTTAGGTTCAAAAGGAGCAGTGAATGTAATATTTAATCAGAGTAGCCAAATTGAATTCCGTGCTGAACAACAGCAAATAAATTTTGAGTTTATTAAGTCCCAAAACAATTATTTTATTCCTAACCCACATAATGATTTGAAGGCGGTAGTACTTCAAAATGGTGACTGGATGACAGCTAATATTTCATTAAAACCCCAGTTTATTAAAGGACAAACTTATCAATATAATCAAAATATTGGTACTCAGTTTGATGGTTTAAATGAATATAGGATGTTTGATATTAGGAGTTTACAAACCGCACAATTAGGAGTAAAGAAGAGATTAAATATTGCAAACCAAAAGCATATTTGGCTGCGCTCAAATAGAATTAGAAGTACTCAAACTTATACTAATTTAAAAGACTATAACGGTCGTGTATTGTATGATAATAAAGATTTTACAGACAACACTCCTATTGAAAGTGATTATTGCTTTGTTCATTTTGGTTTAATGAGTGAACCTGTAAATAAAGAAATATATGTTTATGGAGAATTAAGTGATTGGCGCATACAAGAGTCGCATAAAATGTTTTACAACGAAGAGACTAGACAATATGAAGCAATTATTCCTCTTAAAATGGGTTTCTATAATTATATGTATGGAATAAAAGATGAAGATGGATTAGATTTTAAACCGATGGAGGGTTCTTTTTCAGGAACAGAAAATAATTATATGGTCCTAATTTATCACCGAAATCAAGCCCTTCCATATGACGAATTGATTGGGTATGGTCTATTAAATACTCAACCTAATCGATAGGGATATCTTTGATTTTTTGGGCATCCGAATGAGAAACTTTGTATAGGGTTAATCCTTTATAAGTTTTTCCTTTAGCAAACCTCATTGCCCAATCTGGTATTATTGAATTTGAAGGCACTTTATATGTTGCTATCTTTCTCGCAAATGGCGCAGTTTTATGAGTAAACCAAAAAACGCTGTCTGCTAATTTTGTCCAATTTTCTGGGTAAAAATCAATTCCATATTCTAGATTAGTTCTCCCTCGGTAAGTATAATATGCCCCAATAGCACTACCGATAATTAAACTCTTTTTATTGGAGGAATCCTTGGTGTATTTTGAAAGAAAGTCATAAACGGGTATAGGGTCTCGCTCATTATATTGGATGATAGCTGCTGAATGTCGACCTAAAAATGAAAGAGATGAATTAACAATAATAACGATTAGTATTACTTTTAAAACTTTGGCGGCAACATTAAATTGAGGAATACTTATGACGGTGAATATGCCTAACAAAAGAAAAAATGGCAAATACCGATATTGTGGTGATGCTATAATAAATAATAAAACAGCGGTAATTAAATACGCCCGGATCCATGGATTTCTCAAAAATGATGTAATATTTTTATAGAGAATGTAGGGAATTCCGATAATTAAAAATGCATAAATACCATACATTAAAAATTGTTCTTTATAATAAGGGAAAAATCGATACCATAGTGAGTTTAGTATCGGATTATGTGGCTTTGAAGTACTAGTTATTGTATGAACATTTGCTTGCATACTTAACTGTTCCCAGATATATGTAGTTTGAAAGTTTACTGTTTTGAGATAAAATACACTCAACAAAATAAGGGGTAGACAAAAATAGATTCCTATGTTTTTGAGTTGAGTATTTCGAATTTCATACCATAAAAATATTAAAACAAAGGGCCAAGTGTATAGGTGTGCAAAAGGAAGTATTGACAGTATGATGATCCGTAATTTTTTCTGTTTAGGAATTTGAAAACAGTAGGCATACGAAGAGATTAGGAGGAGAATCGGGACATCTACACGCATGCTTCTTGAAATTTCAAAGACAGCTTTATCAAAACTAAATAGTAAAACTATAAGCAACGCTGTGATTTGATTCTTTTTGAATTTTATTATGGTAAAGTATGTGAGTATAATTGTGCCAACATGCATCAATAAAAAGGGTAGTCTTAAATAAAATATATCAACGGGTAGAATAAATAAATTGATTCTGTGTATCCATTGCCAAAGTGGTGGGTAGGATGCGAAATACTCATTTGCACTTGGGTTAGGCCAAACAATAGATTTGAAGACTCCTGTTTTTAAGTGTTGTATTGCTGGATCAAGACCCTGAATTTCATCGGTCCAAGCAACCGGCAACGTATCTAAATTAATAATTCCGAGTAGTAAGTAAATAAAACAGAAACCCCAGAAAATCAGGTGTTTCTTCATATTAATTAAAATTTACTAAAACCGCATTTTTATCAACGGCTTGCCCTTTTTCTACAGAAACAGATTGAACAATTGCCTCAACGGGGCTTTTAATTGAATTTTCCATCTTCATAGCCTCAAGAACTACAATAGTGTCACCCTTTTTTACATGATCACCAGGTTTCACATTGACTTCTAATACGAGGCCGGGCATTGGTGCTTTTACATCCGAAACTTTAGGGGTCATTGCATCTTCAAGACCCATAGATTTTAGTATTTCATCTAATGGCTCTCTAAGTTCAACTTTTATGTTTTTCCCGTTTTTTAGAAAGGCGATAGTCTTGTTCTCCTTGTCTATATAGGTACAATAAAGAGTATAAACCTTGTTTTCGGTTATCACAATTAATGTTTCTTGGTCTTTTTGAATGATTTCGATATCCTTATCAATATTTTTAAGCCAAAGACCATTTGACTTTGAAAGTGTTATTTCGGAATTGCTTTGTATTACTTTCATAATTAAATATCTCTATCGATTACAAATTTAACTAATTGCTTTAATTGCAACTTATAGGTTTGATCCGGTATTGGGAGTTCTTCTAAGATATTAAATGCTTGATCTTGAAGTTCAAACATTTTCTTCTTTGAATATTCAATGCCCCCATGTTCTCTAATAAAAGCAACTATCTGTTTCATTTTATTTTGATCGGATTCATTACTTTTTATTAATCGACGGATTCGCTTCTCCTCTTTTTTACCTGCATTTTTAAAAGCCGATATTATTGGAAGTGTTAATTTCTTTTCTTTAATATCAAGGCCTGCTGGCTTACCGCTTTTGTTTTCACCAAAATCAAATAGGTCATCACGAATTTGGAATGCTAGTCCAATACACTCTCCGAACAATCTCATTTTTTCAATGGTTTTTTTGTCGGAAGTTGTAGATGCAGCACCAATTTGGCAGCAAGAAGCAATTAGAGAAGCTGTTTTTTTTCTGATGATATCGAAGTATATATCTTCCGTATGATTCATGAAACGAGCTTTCTCAAGCTGTAACAATTCTCCCTCGCTCATTTCCTTTACGGAATTACTTACAAT
>JAURNR010000049.1 GCA_030830065.1 Bacteroidota bacterium
CATACAAAGACGCTCAAGAATTAGAAAGGATAGGGTTATTATTAAAATATGGGGCAGAAAAAACACAATACATTGATAGCATAAGGCGAAACATTAAGGGTGAATATTTGCTCAATAAAATAATGCCATTAAGTTTAATAGATTTAAAATACAAAAAACTCAATCCTATTTTAGAACAATCACACCGTATTATTCTTACAGAAGATTCAACGTTTGATCTTGATTTGGTTGGTTTTAATGATGATGTTTATATCGATAATTTATTGTTTGGCGTGAGCGTTCCTTTACAATGGCTAAGAACCGACTTCACACACATAGTACTTGACTCCAACTTGTATATAGGAAATATCAGTTCTGCTTCAGATTTAACTGAGCTTTATATGGTTTGTGGTGGAAAATCTAATAGGGTTAATTGGAATGAACCAGTACCAATACCGGCCGAAGTAAGAAATGGAGTAGCCCTTGAAATAAAAATAGTAGTTCCTGAACTAGATGTGCGCTCAGATTTTGTTGAAGCTACGTTGCCCGAAAGACAAGATTTCATCAGATTTACTTCAAAATTTCAACTGGGAGACTGGGTTTCAATGCAAACCCCGCCTAATTTATCTGACCCGAGTATAGAGTTACACCATTTTATTGATCCAGAACTAGGGCTTCCATATGCAGGTTTGTATACTATTCATTATGGAAAAGGAGATATGGGAAAAACTCGAACATGTTTGGAGAGACCTTTGATTTTAGTAGAAGGAATTGATTTCGGATATAAAGGATACCCACTGGGAAAGTTTGATAATAAATATGGAGAAAATGGATATGTTGATCTGTTAGAAGGTAAAAGTTGGCATGTTCCATCACAAAACTGGAAACAATGGGAGTCAATCGAAGATGCACCGGCAGTAATTCAAAGATTGCGCAATGAGGGTTTTGATGTGGTCTATGTTGATTTTTATGATGGTGCAGAGGATATGTCGGTCAATGCTGAGGTTTTGATTAATGTTCTTCAGGATCTTCAAGACCAACTTTGTGGTAGGGAAATGCACGTGGTGGGTGTGAGTATGGGAGGAGTTATTGCTGAAAGGGCTGTTAGACTCATGGAAAACAGAAAAATCTCACACTGTATTACATCAATTACGGGTTTTGATGCACCTTTCCAGGGAGCAAACATTGCCTTAGGGCTTCAACATCTTGTTCGCTATTTGAAGAATTACTCTTCAGATGCTAAAGATTTATTTCATAGAGTTTTACGCAGACCTGCAACTCGCCAGCTATTGGCAAATCACGAATCTTCTAGCTATCTACACAATAAAGCTCGTCAAAAGTGGTTGAGAGAAGATTCTCTATTCGGAAAATACCCAACGAAACCGTGGTTGTTCGCTGTTTCCAATGGAAGTTCAAATGGTAAGATGGCTAGAATGAAAATGAACAATTTAGCTGAAGTACAACCGGGTGGCTTTTTGGCAAGGTTACAATTAAGCTTTCCACTTTTTCTTGGCCTAACAAACAACTATTTAGTTGATGTGTATGCTGAGAATTTTCACAACAAGTCAAAGGATGAATTTTACTCTGGTAGAATACATTTTTTGAAGAAATTCTATTCTCATAAAGATAATTTATTGTGGGAT
This sequence comes from Bacteroidota bacterium, assembly GCA_030830065.1. Taxonomy (GTDB): domain Bacteria; phylum Bacteroidota; class Bacteroidia; order NS11-12g; family UBA955; genus VMCP01. The sequence goes on from JAURNR010000049.1 coordinate 1,623, forward strand.
CACGTAGCGGGGTCGTATGTTAAAAAGTTTGGTGTTTTTGAAGAATTAGGAAATTATAAATTACTAAAAACAAGTATTCTTTCAAGTCAAGATTGCTTTGTCCCAACAGTTAGTTCCTTGGATTTGAGCCACGATGAATATAATAAAAACACTCTTGCAGATGTTAGTTTTAAGGTGAATCAAGTAGGAATTACTAATCAACTTACCAACGATATTAAAACGCCCTTTGATAGAATTTACACTCCTGCATCAAATCAACCACACGTGAAGCTAGATAGCAGCAAAGGAGGTAATATTGATTGGTTAATAAGTCAATTAAAATCAGTTTCTCATACTGAGTATGCAATGTCAAGAGAACAGGATTATAATTTTAGAGCACCAAATATTCGGGTTATTCCATCGGTAGAAATGAGAGGTAATGGTACATTAGAAATTAATGGTGTTGGAGATTTTCCAAAGTTAACATCGGATGATTATAAAAAATTAAAACCCGTTGCCGAACGTAATTTCTTTGTAGGCGGATGTACAAATAGTGACATTTTTATTAAAGACTCTGCTCGTTTTTATATTGGTCAACACAATCAGAAAACCACAGTTTACATAAGCTCATTGTCCAGTTTGTCTATCCAGGACGTGGGTAAAATAAACATTGTCAAAGGTGGCAATAAGTTAATTGTTCAAGCAGGCTCAGTGCTCGAAGTATCAGACAATTCAGAGCTCTACATAGGAAATGGTTCTCAACTTATTATAGAATCTGGCGCTACTCTCAAAATGGCAGGAGATAGTAAAGTTTATTTGGATGGTGATGCATCATTACTTCATATCAAAGGGCGCTTAGAGTTAGGTCCGGGTTATGTGTTTAAGCCAATGAAAAAGTATTTAAACCAAATTGGGTTAGTTAAACTTACAAATGTTGGTTATGGATATGGGGATGCTCAAATTGTAGTAAAAGATAGCTGTGCAAGTTTTCAATTTTACGGCAATGGACGCAATGGACATAGAAATATACAAATAGAGGGAAATATAGACCTAGACACCAACATAAGTAACATTGAAATTAGAAGAAGTTCGTTAGTTTTTGCTCCAACATCATGGTTGAATATAAATAATAACCTTCTCATGGATGAAGTTCTTTGTACAGCAGTGGAGTGGGCAAATAGTCCTTCGGGTTCAATCCAGTTTTTAGGTGATCAGTTGTTTGTCGAAGACGTTGAATTCTATTTTATGGATACTGCACTTTTGTTAAGTCCTGCTGACGGATCTAAATCGATATTTTTAAAGAGATTAAACTTCTATAATAACAATGTTGGATTATCTTCAAAAAACACAAGATTCTACCTGAAAGACAGCGATTTTGAGGATAATATTATTGGTTTATCCGTATCCAATATTTGGAAAGAGTCAATGGTTCAAGGGTGTTATTTTACTAAGAATAGTACTGGGCTTCGTGCAGTTAATGCATCAGAACAAATGGGACGGTTAATTTTAGATGATAACTTATTCGAAGAAAATAGTGTTGGTGTACATTTTAAAAGAGTGTTAACAGGAATAAAATGTAATCAATTTAAAACCAACACAGTTGGGGTTTTAGCAAATGAATCGGTATTACATCTCGACAAAAAATACAACTGTAAAAGCGATGAGTTTAAAAGTGATTTCAACTGCGGATTCAACACGTTTGTCAACAATCGACAGAATGCTTTGCAGTTAAACAAAGCCGAAATGTTTTTGGATGGTGAGAATGCATTCTTTGTTAACCGCAAATTATATAACAACCAAAAGTATATTAAAGGTAGTATTCGCGTTATTGAAACAAAAGATTATTACGAAACACAAACAAAGAGAATTAAGCTTGGTGAGAACTTTTGGAGTCCAATTTCAAGCACTTTTAAAGAAGATTCTATAGGATTGAAGTTTATTAATCTTTCCAATGCATATAAGGTCAATTCTAATCTTAAATATTCGGCAAGTATAAAAACCGAGTTTCCATTCGAAGCTTGTTATAAAGCAGATGACTACCGAAACTGGGATCAGTTTAAATGGACGGAGGAATCAATTGATCAACCAGAATTAGATCCGGAATTGGGTCCAATTGTTCAAGGGAATAAAATCAGAGTAAATGGTAATATTAGAAGTATCGATATATTTGATTTGAAGGGTTCATTATTACATCATTTAAGTAAAAAATCAATTTCACAAATCGAATTGCGCGAAGGGGTTTATATTGTTGTAATTAATAAAGGAACTGAGATTTGCTCATTTAAATTGGGTATTGGAAACTAGGGTTTCCATTGGAAATTCAAATACATAAGAGAGGGGTAACACCCTCTTTTTGTCAATGAAGTGGGTAATATAAACGACAGTATTAGGCGGGATTTAGTTAAATCTATTATTGAGCGTAATTTTGAAGAATGAAGTTAACCTTTTGGGGTGCAGCACAACAAGTTACGGGTAGTATGCATTTACTACAACTTGAAAGCGGACTTAATGTGCTGGTTGATTGTGGTCTCGATTATGAAAATCGTAAAGAATTTGAAGCAAATAATGCAAAATTTCCCTTTGATCCGGCGAGTATAGATTTACTCATTTTAACACACGCACATATTGATCACTCTGGGAACATACCGAATTTAATAAAACAAGGGTTCGCAGGTAACATTATTTGTTCAGAGCCTACCCTTGAGCTTAGTGATTACCTCCTTCAAGATAGTTTGAACATCCAAATGATGGAGGTGAGAAAAAAGAGAAAGCATTACTTCAAAAAGAAGAAAACTAAAAAGGTAAATGGGTCTGCTCCTCAACCCCTGTATTCAAAAAAGCATATTATAGATTTTATTGATATGACTATTGCCCTGAAAGATGGTGAAGTGTTTGAAAGTGAACATGGTGAGCTACAAATTGAGTTAGTTCCAGCAGGGCATATTTTAGGGGCAATGAGTGCTCGTTTAACCATCAAAGAAAATGGAGAAACTAAGATTATAGGGTTTACCGGCGATTTAGGAAATAGGCATTCTAAATTAGTTCCAGACCCTATACCCATGGAAGGGTTACATTATTTAGTTTCTGAGAGCACCTATGGAGGAAGAAAGCACCTCAATGACAGTAGAAATGCAGAAGAAATCCTATTAGAAGAAGTCGTTGATACCTGCGTGAATAGAGGCGGTAAACTCGTAATTCCAGCTTTCAGTGTGGGTAGAACACAAGCAATACTTTTTACTTTGAACCAGTTGTTTGCAAGTAAGAAGCTGCCAGAAATAAAAGTATTCACAGATAGTCCATTGGCAATTAAGTCAACCAGAGTGTATCAACAGAATTTAGAATATCTCAATCAAGAAGCACACGAATTTCAACGCAAACATGGTTCACTGTTTGATTTTCCGCTATTGCATGTAGTTGAGGATGAGCGTGAAAGTGAGTATTTGAGTGTACTTCCAGAACCGTGTATTATTGTTTCAGCCGCAGGAATGGTTGAAGGTGGAAGAATTCAAATGCATGTTAGAAACAATATTGGGCATCCTGAAAATACAATATTAATAGCAGGTTTTTGTGCCGAAGGAACATTAGGAGACAGACTCCTTAGAGGCCAAGATTTTGTTGAAATTAACAGAAAAGAGCGACCAGTGAAAGCTAAAGTCAGCCGTATAGATGTCTTTAGTGCTCATCCAGACCATGGTCAATTATTAGATTATTTTAGAGAGTCAAATACAGGCTTTTTGGACTCCTTGTTTTTGGTACATGGTGAAGCAGAACAAATGAAAAGTCTTGCCGATGACGTTAAGGATATAAATGTTATTATGCCCCAAAAAGGGGAGTCTTTTGAATTGTAAATATGTGGTTTTTCATTGCTTTCACCTTTGCCGCTATATTGGTTAGAGGCTATGTTCTTATAGCTTATCTAAGAAGGTGGAGGTTTGAAAAATTCAAACTAAGAAAAACACCCAGCAATATAAAAACCCTGGTTGTTGGTAATATACAAGTTGGGGGAACTGGAAAAACTCCGTTTGTAATGTTTTTATTGAATAACCTTCAGTTAAATATAGCTGTTTTATCCAGAGGTTATGGCAGAAAGTCAACAGGTTTTCAAAAGGTTACAAAGGAGTCGATAGCTACAGAAGTTGGGGATGAACCGCTAGAAATATTTAACAGCCACAATAAGCAGTCTGTTTATGTTTGCGAAGACAGGCTTCAAGGAATTAGCAATATCGAAAAACAAGGGAAATACGACATGGTTTTACTAGATGACGGTTATCAGCATCTTCCTCTAAAGGCTCAAAAGAATGTTATTTTAACACCATATGGTAGGTTGTTTACCGAGGAGTCATTTTCGTTACCAGTAGGCAGACTTAGAGAACTTCCAGGGCTTGCAGGAAAGTCTGATATTGTTGTAGTTACCAAATGTCCGCTGGATTTAAGACAATCTGAGGTACAAAAATTGGAAAACAGTTTACTGAAGTACACAAATGCGGTGTTTTTTGCACATTATTCTGTAGTTGGTCCAATTATTGGTCATAATGGTGAAAAATTTAATTCAAAAAGAGTAATTCTAGTTACAGGAATTGCGCCAACTTCCCTTGAAGTTAAAGGGGTGGAAGTGGTAAAGCATTTTAAATATGCCGATCATTTTCAATTTTCACAAAAACAGGTTAATAATTGGCTGGTTTTTTGCGAAAAGCATGAAATTCAGGGGATAATATTTACACGTAAAGATAGGGTACGCATGTTGGCTGATGTAAATTTGTATAAACGATTAACCGATAGTTTAGAGGTCGGCGAGATATTTACGGAAGTAGAAATTTTGTTCAACCAAACAGATAAATTGTTGTCGTTTATTAAAGAATAATAATTATGAAGCATTTATTGTATTCTATTGTCATGATTAGTTTGTTCTCTGGGTGTACAGTCTCCGAAAATATATATTATGAACAGTTTGAAGCTGTGAATCCCGAATCATGGGAATGGGAAGATGCGAAGAAGTTTGAATTTGAAGTAACGGATAGCACTCACTTATTTAATTTGTTTAGTGGTCTTCGAATAGATTCAGACTACCACTACAGTAATATTTGGTTGGTTTATATTTTACGAGGGCCAGGTGATTACATGCGAAAGGGTCAATTTCAAATGGTGTTATCAGATAATTTTGGAAAATGGACAGGAGAAGGAGTATCAAACTTGATTTCTTATCGAACACCTTTTATCAAAAATCAGCAATTGAAGAAGGGTAGTTACACCCTGGAAATATACCAAAACATGCGAGACGAAAGTCTTGAGCATGTAAATAATGTAGGTCTTCAAATTTTAAAAGGCCAACTTGTTTTAGCAAGCAATTAGACAATAAGTCGTTGAGGGGATGGTAGTGAAAGGATATGCATCGGCATTGCATGGAGTAAATGCAATTACAATAACGGTAGAAGCTAACGCTACAAGTAGTGCAGAACTTGGTACTTTTATAATTGGTTTACCCGATGCTTCTGTAAAAGAAAGTATATTTAGATGTGATGCTGCAATTCGCAATAGTGGGTATGAACCATTAAGGCAGAAAGCAGTTATTAATTTAGCACCGGCGGACATTAGAAAGGAGGGTAGCGCATACGACCTACCGATTGCACTTTGTATGCTTGCTAGCAACTTTCAAGTTGCTCAAGAGCATTTATCTGAATATATCGTGATGGGTGAATTGGGCTTAGATGGATCGGTTTTACCCATTAAGGGAGCCTTGCCAATTGCTATTCAAGCAATGAAAGATAAATTTAAAGGTCTTATTCTTCCCATAAGTAATGCTAAAGAAGCAGCCATTGTAAAAGATATCGAAGTATACGGGGTTAATAATCTTCGCGAAGCATCTGAGTTTATTAATGGAACTCGCACTTTGCAGCGTGTTATTTCAGATGCCAGGGGGGATTTTCAACTTGCCCTCAATGATTATGATGTTGATTTTTCCGATGTACAAGGACAGGACAATGTAAAAAGAGCAATGGAGATTGCAGCAGCCGGAGGACATAATATTTTACTTTTTGGCCCCCCTGGTGCAGGTAAAACAATGTTAGCAAAGCGGTTACCAACTATAATGCCTCCAATGAACCTTTATGAGGCATTAGAAACTACCAAAATACACTCTGTTGCTGGTAGATTGGGTACAGATGCGAGTTTAATGGCAGTTAGACCATTTCGTGCACCTCATCACACGGTTTCTGATGTTGCTCTGGTTGGCGGTGGGTCTAACCCACAACCCGGAGAGATATCATTAGCTCATAATGGAGTTTTGTTTTTAGATGAAATGCCAGAGTTTAAACGTACTGTTTTGGAAGTACTACGACAACCTCTGGAAGAGAGAAAAATTACCATCTCCCGCTCCAGATGGTCTGTAGACTATCCTGCAAACTTTATGCTAGTAGCTAGTATGAATCCTTGTCCGTGCGGCTATCATAACCACCCTACGAAAGATTGTAAATGTTTACCGGGATCAATTTCGAGATACATGAGTAAAATTTCAGGTCCACTTTTAGATAGAATGGATATTCATTTAGAAGTGATGCCTGTTTCTCACGAGGATCTTACCAACAACGACAAAAACGGTAAAGAAAGAAGTGAAGATATTAGAAACCGCGTAATTGCAGCAAGGGAAATACAAGCAAAACGTTATGAAGATTTGAAAGGTGTTCATTGCAATGCAATGGTTGCAGCAAATAAATATAATAATTGGTTTGATCTTCCTGTTGCGGGCCAGTTATTGCTAAAATCGGCTATGCAAAAGTTAAATTTGAGTGCTCGAGCGTATGATAAAATATTGAAGCTTAGTCGAACTATTGCCGATTTGGCACAATCTGAAGCTATTCAAATCGAACACGTAGCTGAGGCCATACATTTTAGAAGTTTAGATAGAGAAGAAAGAATGTAGTTTTAATACATCAAGTGTATTTTTTCTTTATTTCTCCATTCGGCATCGTATTTACTCTCAGAGAAAAATATTATTAAATCTGCGTCGTATTTGCTATCAACAAAATAAACTAACTTCTTAGCGTCATACTTGCTATCGGTAAAAAACCAAATGCCTGTATTGTCTTTACAATCGTACTTGCTTTTAGCCTTAAAAACTATAAGATCTGCATCATATTTACTCTTAGTAACAAACACCTTCACATCCGCATCATATTTACTAGAAACAGAATACACGGTTTGAGCTTTTGAACATGAAAAAGCAAATAAAGTTGTTATAAATAATATATATTTCAAACTGGTCAAGGTTAAATTAACTTCCTTTGAAGCTAGGTTTTCTTTTTTCATTGAATGCTGCTACACCTTCCTTATAGTCGTCAGACTTACCAGCGATTTCTTGACAATATGCCTCATATTGTAACATTGTTTCTAAGTCAGAATATGCTGCTTTATTCAACATACTTTTTATCATTCCAATGGACTTGGTTGGTGCCGCAGCATAATAGTCAGCAACTTGATTGATGGTTTCATCTAACATTTCATCAGAACACACTCGGTTAATGAGCCCCCACTCTAGAGCTTGTTGAGCTGAAATTTTGGGTGCCATTGTGGCCATTTCAAATGCTCTTGCCGGACTAATGGCTTTTGGTAGGAAATAACTACTTCCACTGTCAGGTACCAACCCCACATTTACAAAAACTTCTATCAAGGATGACTTTTCATGCGCAACGATAAAGTCACAAGCTAGCGCTAAGCTTGCTCCCGCGCCGGCTGCTACTCCATTTAATCTGCAAATTATTGGTTTAGGTAACTCTCTCATTGCCTTGATTATTGGATTATATCGCTTGTATAAACTATCCGAGAGTGATCGGTTTTTTGAGTTTGCAATTGCTTTTAAATCTTGTCCGCTGCAAAATGCTTTTCCTGCCCCAGTCAGAACAACTACTCGAACTTCGGCATCTTTTTTTATTGCTTTCCAAACAGACTGTAGTTCATAACTCTGTTCATCATTAAAGGCATTAAAAACATCAGGTCTGTTTAATGTAACATAAGCTACCGCACCTTTTTTCTCGTACAAAACACAAGTCAATTCCATAAAGCCAAAGGTACTATCTAAAAGTAAAAGATAGAACCCAATTTCTCGTATAAGTAGAAATTGATAAAGACGATGGATATTCCAATCGCTGCTCCTACAATGAGTTCGTCGTTTTTATGAGATTTTAATTGTTTTCGTGAAATAGCAACTAAAGCAGAAATAATTACACCTATGATTATCATGTATGGTTGATTCCAAATACCATAAATTTCCCAGAATTTGTCCCAAACAACAATGTTGCTCATTGCGATGAAAAATGTGAAGAACCCTATTACCGACAATACATGAATGCTAATTTTAAATGAAAACCGATTAAACAACCACTGAACTATTAGAGATAACAGAATAAGCTGATTCCACATAATCAGGAATTCAAATTCTAGGTTTTCTATTACCACAGACTGAGGGGTTTCAGTAGTTATGCCAATTGTGTTTTCTTGCAATACAATACTGGAAAAAACCAGGGCACAAATCAAAGAAAAAACTACCACCCAACTTCTATGTTTTGTTTGAGGTATTTCGAGGGATTCAAATTTACCTCGTTTAACCATTAACCAAACAAAAACAAGCGGAATTATAGAGTGTAAGAGTAAGGAAAGCAACATATTTTGCCATAGAAACCCGCTGTTTAAACTTAAATACGAAACACCTAGGGTTGCCCAAAATGCTGGGTATGTTGCATATGATATTGTTTTGTAAAACGCTTTCATTTAAAATGATTTTTCTATGCCCATGATAAAACGAAATTGTAAATTTCCTTTGTCTACAGGGTTAGTGACATTCAAGAAAAAGGGAAAGTCAAACCTGAAAACTATTGGCTTTGTATCATTTAGAATTTTTTTATTTATGAAGTGATTGAGGTTTGTAAAATTCAACGTTGTTCCTATTCCACCATCCATGAGTATCCCACTGTTAATAAATGAATTTTTTTCCTCCCAGCCAATGATACCGGCATCATAAAAAGCATAAGGAGATATCTTGAAATATTTGTTTTTCAATAATCCATTAAAGAGATTACCCAGCTGCCATTCTAAATTTAGAGAAGCCCCTGAAGTTCCTCTAAAGAAGGCATAAACACTATCGTTTGAGGTTCTTCCAATAACGCGATTTTGATAACCTCTTAAGTTTAAACCACCACCGTAATGAAGCGTATTTGGTATTCCAATACGTACAGGAGGTTGTGATTTTTGATATTGAAAGGGTAGTATGGCCACGTTGCCCCAATTTCTCATTATTGAATTATCGAACTGCGTTTCAGGATTTGCTGATGCAGCATATAAAGCAGATTCAGGTGAGGGGTTTTTGCCTCCTCCATATTGAGCAAATGTCCGGATTAATAATATTGTTTTTAGTATGGGCTGTTTATGCTTCCACTCCATGTTGATATAACCAAATTGAGTGTTACTCCAAGGGGAAGGAAGCCTTGTTTCAAAATTAATTGAACCAGATTTTCCCCATTTTTGGTAATTCATTTTCCAGAATAAATTCATGGAAATATTGGATTGATTTTGCCATAATGATTGAACTGGAATTACACCGGAAAACGCTTTTTCTTGATATGCAGAGTGTTGGATAAAACTACTTGTAATTAATTGAGGCTCGGAAGGAGTTTTAACCTCTTCTGCGGTTCCACCCATTATTCGACTATACATCCCGAAAGTGTGTTTTCCTACACTAAAATCCCAACCGATATCATTCTTGTAGCGTTGGTTCATGTAAATTAAATTAGAAAAATATCTTCCACCTTTTTTTACCTCATTAGACCAAAAAGCGTCTACACCAATTTTCTGAGCAGGAACGTTAATTCCTAATCCATTAATTCCAGAATTATTCCAGTAATAATATGTTCTTATGTCAAAAACATGTTTTCTAGCAGCGTATTGGCCACTTATTTTTAGACCTGTTCCTAAACCAGAATATTGATTAAAATCTAGTGTGGGTCGGTATAATAAATGGTAGGGCCCAAGGAACGAATAATTTGCTCCATTACCCCAATCTAAACTCCAATGTCTTCGGCCTCTCCATACATTATCGGGCCGGTAAACATCCGCAAGCTGCCCACTTGGATCAATCCAAACCTGATCTAATTTACTAGAAGGCTCCAGTTGAATCTCAAATGAAAAATCTCTTCTGAGGTTGTTCCATCCCTTCCAAATTTCTGTGTGTAAACGAGAAGGTACTTTAAAGTGTGTAACGGGTATTCGCAATTGAGTAACTTCTATGCGCTTTTTCTTATCTTTTGAAAAAGTAGAGAGAAGATCCACATCCAACGGCATGATCATTTCACCTTTTCGCTTTACATGGATTTTATATTTCGAATCTCCTAAATCTTCTACCTTTTTTACGGCATAATCTACGCTTTTGTTAGATTCAAACCACTGGTCAAAAAATTTGGTCAAATCTGTTTGAGCGCTTGCTGTAATTGAATTTCTAAAATCTTCGATATATGGGTGGCAGAACTTCCAACGCTCTACATAATCTTGCATAGCTGTGAAGAAAATGGAATCACCCAAATAGTATTTTAAGTTATACAGCATGGTTGCAGTCTTATAATAAACGTGTCCGTATCCTCCTCCATGTCGAACACCGTCACCGAATTCATTGCTGTGGGTATTTAAGAACGCATCTTCACCATCCATTGCATCGTTTAAATACCCGGCAAAAACTCTGTTGTATTCAGGGTAAGATTCAACACGAAAAGTCCGCATTGCAAAAGCAGTTAAAAACTGAGTGAATCCTTCGTCTAAAGCAGCTCTGTAAGTTTCGTTACTTCCAAGCATACCCATAAACCAATTGTGACCTACTTCGTGAGCAATTAGACTTTTATGGCTTGGATAATATCCTCCACACAAGGTAAGCATCGGATATTCCATTCCGTCCGCTGCGTCAGCAACAACAATTTTAGGATATTCATACAAACCAAATACATTGCTGTATAGGGAAATTACATCTTTAAGAAAGTCAGCCGTTTCTTGCCATCTACCTGCATTGTTTTCTTGCGCTAGTGCGACGCATTTTATACCATTCCATTTTACTTCATGTCTTCTATATGTTGGGTCGGCAGTCCAGGCAAAATCATGAACATTAAAGGCATAGTATTTCCAAGTTTTTGTTTTGTTGGAAGGGGGAATTATTTCTGACGGACTTTCTCCAATTGCTTTGCCTTCAAAATTTTGAATGTCGATTTGCTTCTTCAGACTCTCTGGCAGAACCTCTTCCTCATTAATAAGACTGCCAGTGGCTTCTATAATATATTGTTCGGGTAACTCAAGTTCAACAAGAAATTCGCCAAAATCTCCGTAAAATTCTTTCTCAAGATGTTCGTCTGTTTCCCAACTAAACTTCTCATCAAAAACACAAATTCGCGGATACCAGTGAACTCCGTTAAAGTGTTTAACCCCATGATGTTCGTATACTTTCATTCGGCGTCGGATACTTCCACGGTCGAAATAAGTTTTGAAAACAATATTAAATTTACAACTATCACCGGGCAACAGGTGATAGGGTAGATCAACTTGCATAATGGTGCCATCTAAGCGGTATCCTAGGTAAGGGTCATCATTATTATTTTTATGATCTAAAACTTCACCATTAACCTTAATCTCAGATATTTGGGTGCCTAATTTTTGTTTTTCATAAGGTCCATAATTTACATTAAGTTTATTGAGTTTGTAAAGGTCATCTGTGAGAGATTCGGGTTGGAAAGAATTCTGATAAAGGTGAAAAAATGCTTCCTTTTGTATGTGCGGAGAATTATTGTAATAAGTTAATTCTAAACTTCCGTATATAATTTCTTTCTCGTCATCGAGCTTGGCTTTGATATGGTAAGAAACATCTTGTTGCCAATATGAACTATGTGGAGACTTTTTTTTCCAATATCGTGAATTATCAGAGCTCCTGTAAAAACCGAGAGAATTTTGAGCTTCACTATATGCACTAACAAAAAGAGTAAGAATAACAATACTAATTCTAATATTTACCATAAAAACGCAATTTACGAAAACCTCCTTACTCCTAATTAATCAATTGGTTTGAAAGAGCGAATAAGTTTATGCAAATTTGTAGTGTTGAATAATTGGGAGTTTAATATTGATAACAACAACGAAGAGTTAAAACTAATTGCTCTTAAACACTCCGGAAGGGTTAACCAAATAGGAGTTAATTCTTTTGGAAAAGTAGGTTTTCACTTAATCGATGAAAAGAATAAGTTGATTAAGGGTGGGCAATTTGTTGTAATTGACTCTCCAATACATCTTGTACCTGAACCCTTTTTAGGAGCACAACCTACAGGTATAGAATTAAATGTTAAGATAGAAATAACCCCAGGAGTATTCCTCTGCTATGAGGGAAAGAATCGTCAGCATTTGTTTCAGGGTGTTTTTCAAAAAGCAAACCAAATAGCACAACAAAAATCAAATATTGCATTTGTTTGGAATCACGAAGATTTGATTTACATTATCTGTTTTAAAGAGAAGAAATTTGTTTTTGGGAATATCTATAATGTTCAGGATATGGCCGAATGCATTTATTTTTCATTGTCAGCAATACAAGATTGTGGCGTTTATAACGTGGGTTTTGAATTCTATATTGATGGTGATTCCAATTGGGTTCACGATTTTTCTGAGCAATTATTACCTATGGGATTAAAACCGACTCCAGTCCACCATGCCGAACTATACAACGGGTATTATAATTCACCTCAAAACCACATAGATTCTTATCTGTTTCAATTGCTGTCATGCGAGTTACCGGAGGAGTATTAAAGGGTATGCAATTCCCACCGGGATTTGCTAGCCATGTACGTCCATCGACCGATCGAGTACGGGAAAGTTTGTTTAATCAACTTGTGCATCGATATGACCTTAACGGAATTAATGTATTAGACCTTTTTAGTGGATCAGGTATTATTGCAGCAGAGTTTTTTAGTCGTGGTGTAGAATGTGTAAAATCGATAGATTTAGATTTTAAAAATGTTTCATACCAGAATGAAAGAAAAAAGGAAAGAAAGGAATTAGAGAACTGGCAAATTACAAAACACGACGTTTTTAAATGGTTAAAGAATGATGATAAAAAATATGATATCATTTTTGCTGACCCGCCTTATGGAATGCCAGATTTAAATGTGTTTCCACTAAAGGTTGCTAGTATGTTAAAAGACGATGGAATTTTAGTGTTTGAACACCAACCCAATTTATCATTTTCACTACCCATTGATCATCAAAAAGAATACGGTAGCACAACAATTAGTATATTCGTTGAAAGTCAAATAAAAAATGGAAAATAGAATTGCGGTATTTCCGGGCACATTCGATCCTGTTACAAAGGGGCATGCAGACATAGTAAATAGAGCTGCAGGTTTGTTTGATAAAATTATTATTGCCGTAGGTGTAAATACCCAAAAAAAGACTTTATTCAGTTTAGAGCAGAGAATTGAATGGTTGGAAGAAACCTTCAAACACTTATCTCATATAGAAATTAAAAGCTATCAAGGATTAACAGTTGATTTTTGTAAATCACAAAAGGCAAAATTTATTTTGAGAGGCCTTCGAAACTCTTCTGATTTTAATTATGAGACGCATATTGCTCATTTGAACACAAGTTTGGATTCAGAAATAGAAACCGTATTTATTCTCACTTCTCCGGAGTTGAGTTATATCTCTAGTACGTTGATTAGAGATTTAATAATACATAAAGGGGAATACAAAAAATACTTACCCGAAGGGATCAAGCTGTAGTTAGACGCTCGCTTCTGCCTCTTTGTGAGAGATTAATGCTTTTTGAATAATGTCTCTTACGCTCTTGTAAGTTTGAAACTCAGGGCTTTCAAACCAATTTAATGACTCAAATTTTACTTCGCTTATACCTTCTTCTGTTTGAGGTTTTAAATCGGAATAATTACTACTGTTCATTTTATACCAGTGTGTTTCTTTCAGTAGAATACTGTCTTCTTCTCGATAAGCATGGTAGGTTTCTCCAATTTTATCGGAGATATTAATCATATTGATTCCAGTTTCTTCCATGACCTCTCGAAGAGCGGCTGCGCGCTGATCTTCATGTTTTTCAATTTTCCCTTTGGGTAAATCCCATAAACCGTTTCTTTTTATACAGAGCAATTGATTTTCTTTATTAAAAACCAACCCCCCAGCAGCTTGAATAAGAGTGTAGTCCAAGGCAAATTCCCTAAATGTTTCTGTTGGATCTGGGCTCATAAGGCCAAATGTCATTGGCTTTCCCCAGTTATCACTGTTTACTAGGATGTTGAAACTTTTGTGAATTTCATCATCTCCAATATAAAACAGATTTGGTATTCCTCTCAGCGCTTCCTGAGAATCTGTTATAATGAGTGCACCCTCATTAAAGTAGATTTTGTAAGTTTGCGGCTCCATGTCACATCAAAGTGCAAAATTAGCAAAATTTCTATTGGAAATAAAGGCCATTAAATTATCTCCGTCGAATCCTTTCATATGGACATCCGGAATAAAATCTCCAATTTATTGCGATAATCGTATGGTATTATCCTATCCGAACGTTCGTGAATTCGTAGCTGAAGAGCTTGCGAAGCTTGTTAAAGATAAATTCCCAGATTCAAATAAAATTGCCGGAATTGCTACCGCGGGGATTGCTCATGGTATGCTTTGTGCAGATCGTTTGGGTATGTCTTATTGCTATGTAAGACCTGAACCAAAGAAGCATGGTTTAAAAAACCAAGTTGAGGGACAATTGGAAGAAGGCGATAGGGTTGTGCTGATTGAGGATCTAATTTCAACTGGAAAAAGTTCATTTCAAGCCGTTGAGGGCGTAAAAAATGCGGGAGGAATAGTTGTAGGGGTTATAGCACTTTTCACCTATGGTTTTGAAGAAGCTAAAATTCGCTTTGAAAATGCAGGAATTCCAGTTTATACCATTTCTGATTTTCCAACTTTGGCGGAAGTTGCTGCTCATGAAGGATATATTAATACGGAGGATATAGAGAAGGTTAAAAACTTTGCTAACGACCCTAAAGGTTGGGGTTCAAACTAACGTAAATGTTTAAGCGCCTCTCTTTTTGACAGAGGTTTTAGTGTATATTTATTTACAAATTCTATAACCCAATTTGGGTTTGTTTTTGCATACTGGCGAAGTGCCCAACCAATGGCTTTTTGAAGAAAAAATTCTTTTGAATTAAGATGTGGTAGAATAGAAAACTCTAACAAGTCAATATTTGTATCTGATTTAAATCCTAATTGAGAAATAACAGCACTGCGGTTAATCCACATATTCTCATCCTCGGTATATTCATGAATCTTGCTCTTCATTATGTCAAGGTTGCTATGTAGAATTTCACCTAAGTTTTTAGCCGCAAGCATATCTACAGTGTCCCACCAACTTTTAGTAGAAATTAGATACTCTATAAATGGCAAATCTTCGGCGGTTAACCACTTTTTACGTTTTCCTAAAATATCCAAAGCCACATATTGGAATTCTCTTTCCTCCTGCATCCACAATAATTTTACCCAATTCAATAATTCTTGACGGCTCTGTGGTTTCCATTGAGAATAAAGTTCTGCTTCTGCGAGTTTTCTCATCGGAGATGTCACCCCAAAATATACAAAATGATGTTTCATATATTTTTCCATACTCGGTTTTTTAAGCGGGTTGGCGTGATTAATCAATGATGATTTTAGTATGTTAATTTGTTCGATGAATTCCATTTTTTACTTCTACGAAAGTAATCGAATTAACCACCAATTGTATACTTAATTGTCAAGAGCAAAATGTATATTTGAATGCTATGAAAAGTAAGTTTATCTATTTATCGTTGGTGGTCTTGACAGTGGTTTCTTGTGATGTTTTAAAACAAACTGCTGGCGAAATTGCTAATGAGGCTATTACACAAATCCCAAACAATGGACAAAGTAAATCGCAACTAACCTCTGGTGAAGCAGCTGGTGGACTTAAAGAAGCATTAATAAAGGGTGTTGTAAATGGAACAGATAGACTAGGAGTCGTTGGTGCTTTTTCAAAAAATCCTAGTTTAAAAATTTTACTTCCACCAGAAGTACAAAAAATTGAATCAAAAATAAGAGACAATGCAATTCTAAATCGCTTAATTGGACCTGAATTAGACAAGGCTGTAGTGGCAATGAATGAGGGTGCAGAAAATTCTATGAAGTTGGCGACTCCTGTGTTTAAAAAGGCCATAACAAATATGTCCTTTTCGGATGCGATGAATATACTTACGGGTGGAGAGGGAGCAGCTACTCAATATTTAAAGTCTACGACCGAAGGCGAACTACAAGGTTTGTTCAAGCCGGAGGTGAAAAAGGCGTTAGATCAGGTAAAACTGAATGAAATTTGGAACCCTGTAGTAAGCAAAATCAATAAAAATAAAGGTTTATTGGGTCTAGATTCTGATATTCAGCCAGATTTAAATCAATACGTAACAGAAAAAGCAACAGCTGCGTTATTTTCAGAAATAGAGAAAGAGGAAAATCAGATTAGAAAAGACCCTTTGGAAAGATCTACAGAATTGCTAAAGAAGGTTTTTGATTACGCAGATAAACACTAATCCCAACGGTGGATTCCTCGTTTGAAGTTATCTCATGTCATACTGATTTTATTGTCTGTAATTACCACTCGAAAGAGTTGGTCCCAGAGAATTGAATCTCTAGATGAAAAAATAAACTTTGAATATTCAGGTCGCGATTTCCGCGAAGTACTGAGCAATTTCGAAAAAAGTACAGGTTTTTATTTTCAATTTGAGTCAGACTTATTACCGGAAAATAAGCTTTTTAATTTTCGATATACGAACAAAAAGGCAAGCGTTGTATTGCGCGATATACTTCAACAATCAGGCTTAGATTTTAAACAAGTTTTAGGTAATTCATTAGTTTTAATTCGTTGGAAACCAAAAGATGAACTGCTTCAAATTAGTGGCAGAGTAAGTAATGAGGGGAATAGAGAAAGGATTGTAAATGCTAGTGTCATCATTGATGGCAGCGATATTGTTATTTATACAAACTCCCAAGGTGTGTTTCAAATCAATTCTACTAAATCACCAGTTATAATTACGGTTTATTCACCTGGTTTTCTCCCAACTCAAGATACTTTAAGCGGTTTAGGAATAAGTTATTATTTAGATATATCATTAAGTCCTGAAATAGACAGGATGGAAGTTGCTGAAGTAAAAGCGAAAAGAGATAAAAAGCTACCTTCCGTCGAAAGGGGTGAGTTAGGTGTATTAAATGTTTCGGGTAAGCAATTGGAAAATATGACTCATTTATTGGGTGAACCAGACATTCTGAGAATGTTAAGTTTGAACCCTGGTGTTGTAGGAGGTAGTGAAGGTGTTTTTGGTATGTATGTAAGAGGCGGAGCGGCAGATCAAAATCTAGTTTTGTTAGATGGTGTTCCCATCTATAACCCATACCATTTGTTTGGAGTTTTTGGTGTTTTTAATGGTGATATTGTAAAAAATGCTACTTTTCACCGTGGTTCTTTTCCGGCAAAACAGGGCGGAAGAATGAGTTCCATAATAGATATTACCACCAAAGAAGGGAGTCCTAATAAATGGGAAACACAGGCATCTTTAGGCCTCTTGTCGAGTAGGGTATATACTGGTGGGCCCTTAATAGGAGACAAAACGACATTGTTTATTTCAGGAAGAAGAAGTTTTTTTGATTTTCTAGTAAAACCTACTATTTCTTTATTTCCAGCATTAAGTAATCAAGTTGTAAATAGATATAATTTTTGGGATGTAAATGCCAAACTTACACATAGGTTTTCTAATAAAAGCAGACTGAGTTTATCTTATTATTCGGGTCAAGACTTTTCTGGACTTGTAGATAGAGTTAGTTCAGGAGAAGATGGAAATTATTTAAGTGAGTTCACTGAGGATGCTTCCTACTGGGGAAACCAACTGCTAAGTCTTAATTGGGATGTAATGACTTCACCAAGTAGCAACCTAAAAGTAAAAGCTTACTACACGAATTATAATTTTCGTCACCAACATTTATATTCACGAGTCAAGGGTGAGGGTTTAAATTCAACTGCTGAAAGATCAGACTATATTGTATCTAATGGAATATATGATTACGAGGGTTCAATACACTTTACTAAACAATGGAAAGATAGAGTTAAAATTGAGTCGGGAGGAGGTTTTATATATCACAGATTTTTGCCAAATCAAAGAAAGATAATAACAGAAATTGATAGTGTGAAAATTACAAATAATGTAAATGATGACGCCGTAAGCACACCTGAATATTTTGCATATTCAGAACTTCAATTGCAGTTAGGTCAGATAGGTAATTATAATTTAGGTGTGAGGGCGAGTTACTATGATTTAGGATTGAGTCAATTTTATTTGTTACCTGAACCTAGGTTTAAGGCAAAATGGAATTTGGGTAAAAAAGTATGGTTGAATTTTAGCATTTCACAAAATAGACAATTTTTTCACCAGCTGAATAATCTAACCATGGGTTTGCCATCGGATTTGTGGGTTCCATCTACAACACGATATCGTCCAGCTACGGCAACCCAGCGCACACTCGGTATTGCACATCAAATAAATAAAAAATATCAGTTTAGTATAGAAGCATTTGAGAAGATCTTCCAAGATATTTTGGAGTATAACGAAGATGCGATATATATAACATCAAATCTAGATTGGGAAAATTCGGTTACTTCTGGGGCGGGAAATGTAAGAGGATTAGAATGTTTATTTGAAAAAACAACGGGTAGATTAACTGGCTACATAACCTACACTTGGATGAAAAATTCGCGCAGTTTTATTGAAATTAATAATGGAAAGGAGTTTTCTGCGCGCTATGACAGGAGACACAGTGTCTATGCAATGGCAAATTACAGGATCAACTCAGAATGGGCGTTATCGGCTAATTTTATATTCAACAGTGGTTTTGCATATACTTTGCCTATTGGTGTATATCCCTCAAATACTAGTAGTGATCCTGCACAAGAGATCTTTATTTATGGGGAACGAAATAACGCAAGAACAATTGCAAACCATAGATTAGATTTTTCATTTACTCGGAAAGCAAATTTTTTTGGGTATGATGCAAGTTGGATTTTTGGGGTTTATAATGTTTATAATCGGAAGAACCCTTTTTATATTAATCTTGGACTTGGCAACCAAGGGAACAGAACATTATATCAAGTGAGCTTACTTCCTTTCATGCCCTTTGTTAATTATCAAGTTAAATTCTAATGAGAAAGCTGGGAATAATAGGATTAATTTTTTCGATGATTTTCAATTCATGTGTTAAAGAATTGGAATACCCTAACAACCAATCATTAGAATCAAATGTCGCTCTACACGCATTCCTAAATCCCGATAGTATTGATGTTATTCAGTTAAGTAAAGTTGTCAATATTACGGAAGATATTGTGGGAATCAATAATGCAAATATTGAGTTATTAAACCTTTCAAGTGGTGATAAAACGATTATGGTCCACAAAACAGATGGTGCTTATAACGGGAATATTACAATTGCACAAAACGACGTCTTGAGCTTAACGGTAAACTGGAATAACATACAATATACGGCTCAAACCTACGTACCTGTAAAACCTATTTTAGATACTGTATCATCAAAGTTAAATTTTGTTGGAAGTATTGGTTTTACAAGGGTGTTTAACTTTACCCTCAAAGATATCGCAGCAAGCACTGATTATTATCGGTTGTATTTAATCACACAAAAAGTTGTTTACACATTAGATGCAAATAGCGAGGTGATTGATAGTAGTATTGTTTGGGAAAAATCGAGTATTTCAGGTGACGAAATAGGTTTTATAAGGAACTCCTATAACAACTATACCACAAAAGAGTTATTGTTTTCTGATGAGAGTTTTAATGGATTGACAACCTCTTTAGAATTTTATCTTACAAAACCAGAAAATGAAACCAATTCTAGATTAATACAACATAGGATCGTTGTTGAGAATTTGCCGATCGAATTATTTGATTATTATAACTCGCGTAACGCTCATTTGTGGCAACAAAGCTCTATTACACAAAGCCCTACACCATTAAGAGGAAATATCCCAAATATGTACGGTGTTTTTGCAGCATATAATCTTACTGATTATATATTGAGTTATTGATAAATCTTTAGATCTACTTCTAGAATTCTTGCACCCTCCATCGACTTAATGGTAAATTCAAGATTTTCGTGTCGAATAACCTCATCAACTTGAGGAATTCTTTCAGCAAAGTATATAATAAATCCGCCTAATGTGTTGTATTCTCCCTCGTCTAGATTAAAGTTATATTTTTCATTCAGGTAATCAATTTCAAGTCTTGCAGAAAAGCGATAATGATTTGGCCCTATTTCAACTTCTTTTCCATCTTCGTTATCAAATTCGTCCTTAATTTCACCAAATATCTCTTCAACAATATCTTCTAGGGTAGCAATTCCTGCAACTCCACCAAATTCATCCACTACAACAGCCATACTTTTACGTTCATGAATAAACTTTTTTAACAATTCATGAGCCTCTAATGTCTCAGAGACAATAATTACTGGATGCAATATTTCATGTATTTTTTCCGGAGAATCAAACAAATCACTATGGTGTACAAAACCAATAATATTTTCTACATTGTCTTTGTAGATTAGAATACGAGACAAAGAAGTATCAATAAATGTATTTTTGAGTTCGTTGATACTTGATTCCATTTTTAGTGCAACAATCTCAGTGCGCGGAATCATAAAGTCACGGACAATAATTTCAGAAAAATCCAAGGCGTTACGAAACGCCTCTGTATCTATTTCCTGGTTTTCTGCATCACCGGTAGATTCTATTGTGGCTATAAAATTATCTAAATCAACACGGGAAAAAACTTTATTTCCCTCCTCTAATTTATCTCCTTTAAGAAAGGCCGTAGATAAACTCCTGGTGAAAGTGATAAAAGGCCATAAAATTATATTAGACAGTTTGAATGGAATGGCAAATAGAAATAGAAATCTATCGGCTTTTGCTTTGAAAATAGTCTTAGGAATAAATTCAGCAGTTACTAAAACCACTAGTGTACTAAGTATTGTTGTGATAATGAAATTTAGAAGTTCATTATCGAAGAAAAAGGATAGGTAATAATGAAGAATATCACCCATTGCAATACCGTAAATTACCAAAGCTAAATTGGTTGCAACTAAAACCGTGGTAATAAATTCATCGGGTTTTTTAAGGTATTGCCCAATCCATTTTCCTCCAACTACACCTTTTTTGCTTTTTAGTTCAATCCTTAATTTGTTGGCCGAAATAAATGCTATCTCCATCCCAGAGAAAAAACCAATAGTGGCAAGACAAAGCACTACAATAAACCAACTAAGAGTTGATATTTGAGCAATATGAACGATTAAAAATGAATAAGGGAGAGGGTCATCCATTAAATCAAAGATACAAATTTTTCAAAATGCTAATCAATTCTTTTTCGGGAAGTACCTTTGTGGTATGACTCAAAAAAATGTTGGAATAATTGGAGGTGGCCAATTAGGTATGATGCTTTTAGAATCAGCTCTGGAAAATAAAAGAGCAAACTATACAATACTTGAAGCCTCAAAAGATTGTCCAGCTTTCGATTTGTGCGATCACTTTATTGAGGGTAATTTAAAAGATGCAGATGCAATCAATAAACTATCTACAAATTGTGATGTTCTAACATGGGAAATTGAACACATTAACGTAGAGGCACTTATTGAACTTGAAAAACAAGGAAAGCAAATAATTCCAAGTCCTAAAGTACTGCAAATTATTCAAGATAAAGGATTGCAAAAAGAGTTTTATATTTCTCATAATGTACCAACATCTCCTTTTGTTTTATTGAAAGACAATGAACTGTTGCAGTATTTAGAAAACCATCCTGAATTTATTGTTGGTGATAAGGTAGTTGTAAAATCTAGAACTGGCGGTTATGACGGCAAAGGTGTTCAAATTTTAAGTTTAGATCAAATTAGAACCGGTGAATTAATATTTGAAGGTGATATATTACTTGAGCAGTTTGTTCCTGATGTATTGGAGCTTTCCGTTATTGTTGCTGTGGGTCAAAATAAGGAAGTAAAGGTATTTCCATCCATAGAAATGTATTTTAACCCTGAAAGTAATCTTGTAGAGTTTTTGTTTTCTCCAGCGCAGGTAAGTCAAGAAATTGAGGATAATGCAAGAAAAACGGCTTTCAAAGCAGTTGAATCACTGCAATCTGCAGGATTGTTTGCTGTTGAAATGTTTGTGATGGGAACAGGTGAAATATGGGTGAATGAGATAGCTCCACGACCCCATAATAGCGGACACCATACTATAGAAGGTTGTGAGACAAGTCAGTTTGAACAATTAAATAAAATTTTACTGGTGGAGTCTTTAGGAGATTCTCAATTGATTCAACCGTCTGCTATGATAAACATAGTAGGTCCGAAAGAATTCTCTGGTAGTTACGCATTGAAAGATGAACTACATTGGTTGGAACAAAAAGATGTGTTTGTTCATATGTATAGAAAATCTGAATCTCGCCCAAATAGAAAGCTTGGACACGTTACGGTGGTTGCCTCTACTTTTGATGAATTAATGAAACGTGCAAAAGAAGTTAAAGAGACTCTAGAAATTATACAGTCATAATTTCTTTCTCTTTAGTACCAAATACTTCTTCTGTTTTAGCAATATAAGAGTCAATCATTTTTTGAACTCTTTCTTCACCACCAGATATTTCATCTTCGCTTAAACCCTCGCCCTTAAGTTTTTTTAGCTTCTCATTAGCATCTTTGCGAAGGTTGCGAATTCCAATTTTGGATTGTTCTGATTCATTCTTAGCCCTTTTTACTAATTCTTTACGCCTTTCTTCTGTAACGGGAGGAATATTGATTCTTATTGTTTCCCCATCGTTTTGAGGTGCAAAACCGAGATTAGCATTGATAATTGCAGTTTCAATATCTCTTAAGATGCTTTTATCCCACGGTTGTATCATAATGGTTCGGGCATCAGGGGTATTAATATTAGCAGCTTGGTTTAATGGTGTCATTGTACCATAAAATTCCACAGAAACGCCCTCTAACATATCAGGTGTAGCTTTACCGGCTCTTATTCTTTGGAATTCTGCTTTTGTGTGTTCGATGTTTTTTTCTAATTGACTCTTTAATTGATCCAATATTTCGTTGACACTGCTCATGTTCGCAAATTTATATGATTTAAATAATTGTGTGAATGTTTAATATGCTCTTTCTTTTCTTCCTTCAAAATAATATACGAAACTCCTATTAGCTACGGCAGTTCCACCTGGAGTTGGATAATTTCCAGTAAAATACCAATCACCTAAATCGTTAGGACAAGCGGCATGTAGGTTTTCTATGGATTGGAATACTATGTCAAAATCAGATCGTAAATTTTTGGGTTTAACCATTTCCGAAATCTTTTTAGAAATATCCGTTACCGAAAGTTCTTCATATAGATCTTTTACCACATTCCGTTGTTGGTGGTCTGGTTTTTCGAGTTCGATTTTAGCTTCTTGATAGATTTGCTCAAGGATATTAGTATTTCCTCTTTCCTTATGAAGTTCTACTGCTGCTTTGAATGCGGCAAAATCTCCTAATTTACTCATGTCTATTCCATAGCAATCAGGATATCTAATTTGCGGCGCAGAACTAACAAGTATAATTCGTTTCGGTTCTAGTCGGTCTAGTAACCTTAGAATGCTTGTTCGCAATGTTGTACCCCGCACAATAGAATCGTCCATAATTACTAAAGTATCTTGCCAAGACTTTATAACACCAAAGGTGATATCATATACGTGAGTGACCAGATCCTCTCTGTCTGTATCGTTAGTAATGAATGTTCTCATTTTAACATCCTTCACTAAGATTTTCTCTCTTCTTGGGCGCCAATTTAAGATTTCAGCGGCTTTTTCTGGTTCCTTTTCAATGTCTATTTTTTTAAGTGCTTCTATTTGAAGCTCTTTACGTATTTCGTGTATACCATCCACTAATCCATAGAAACTGGTAGATGCAGTATTGGGTACATAGCTGAAAACAGTATTCAACAATTCGTTATTAAGCATGTCCATTACTGGTTGCGCCAATAGTCTTCCTAACTCTTTTCTCTCGGAATAAATGTACTGATCGTTACCTCTAGAAAAATAGATTCGCTCAAAACTGCAACTCTTTTTTTCCAGTGGTTCCATAATTTCTTCTATTGAATAAGAGCCATCTTTTTTAACAATAAGTGCATTCCCAGGATCTAGTTCATTTACATCTTCCGGATATATATTGAAAGCCATCTGAATGGGTGCACGCTCCGATGCAACAACAACTACTTCATCGTCGGCATACCAGTGTGATGGACGGATACCAGACGGATCTCGAACAATAAAAGCATCTCCATGCCCTAGTAAACCAATCATATTGAACCCACCATCGATATTTTTAAAGCTGCGCTTAAGGATTCGAGATAACGAAAGTTCAGTTTTTATCTTCCTTGAAATTTCGAGATTTTCAAATCCTTGAGACTTTAATATTCCGAATAATCGTTGATTTTCTTCATCAATAAAATGGCCAATTTTCTCAAGCATTAAAACGTTATCACTTTTTTCTTTGGGCTGTTGACCAAGTCCAATCAAAGCTTGAAATAACTCCTCAGTGTTAGTGATATTATAATTTCCGGCAAGCATTAAATTCCTTGCCATCCAATTGTTTTGACGTAAGAATGGATGAATATTCTCGATTGAATTACCACCATAAGTACCGTAGCGGAGATGCCCTAATAGCAACTCTCCAGCATAGGGATAATGCTTTTTCAAATACTCAGCATCGTCTATTTTGTTTTCCGGAATAGTTTCTAATTCTTTAAATACTGCTTCGAAAATGTCAGACAATGCCGTTTTGCTCGCACTTCTTTGTCTCGCTAAATAACGATCGCCAAATTCTGGATCAAGTTTAACAACACCAATGCCGGCACCATCTTGACCTCGGTTAAGTTGTTTGGTCATTAAGAACTGCAATTTGTGCAGACCATACCAGTAAGAACCATATTTTTCTTTATAGTACTGAAGTGGTTTTCTTAAACGGATAAAAGCCACTCCACATTCGTGCTGAATTGCGTCGCTCATGGATTTGAAAAACAAAAGTATGAATTCAATAGTAAAATGCTGAATAGAAATTCAATTTTGGTGAAAATATGTACTTTTGTGAGTATCACTCAAGCACAAAATCATATGTCAGTTCAAGCAGCATTCAACCTTCAAAAGTGGATCGAAGAAAATAAACATTTGTTAAAACCACCTGTGGCAAATAAAAATTTATATCCAATAGGTGAAGATTTTATAGTAATGATTGTTGGTGGACCAAATTCGAGAAAAGATTATCACTACAACGAGACCGAAGAGTTATTTTATCAGCTTGAAGGAAACATCACTGTAAAAATTCAAGAGGATGGAAAGCAAAGAGATATAAATTTAGGCCCTGGTGATATGTTCTTATTACCAGCAAAGGTTCCGCACTCACCAGGAAGAAGCGAAGGCAGTATAGGTTTAGTGATAGAAAGAGTGAGAGAGGGTAAAGGGTTTACAGATGGACTTCAGTGGTATTGCGATAACTGTAACAATAAATTACATGAAGTTTATTTTGAGTTGAAAAACATTGAAACAGACTTTATTGAACATTTTAACGACTACTACAATTCTGAAGACTTGAGAACCTGCAGTAGTTGTGGTCATGTAATGGAAAAACCTTAGGAAATTTATGTATGAATTTCACGGCGACAAGCGTCGCTATTTTGACATGACCTATGAGGTAACGAAAAATCATATCGTACCCTACATAGAAGATGGTTTTCCAATCAAACAAGGCATGAATGTGTTAGAAATTGGTTGTGGTGAGGCCGGGGTTTTGAAAGCATTTTTAGAGCGTGGGTGTCAATGTACGGGAATTGAACTTGACGCTTCGCGGATTGAATATGCAAAAGAATTCTTGAAGGATGACGTAGATAAGGGTAACATTAACTTTTTAAGTAAAGACATTTATTTAGTTGACCCGATTGAAGAATTGGGTCGTACATACGATATCATCATATTAAAAGACGTAATTGAGCATATACACAACCAAGAAAAGTTTGTTCCGCAACTTCATAAGTTTTTAAATGAGGGTGGTGTAGTATTTTTTGCTTTTCCACCTTGGATGATGCCTTATGGAGGTCACCAGCAAATACTTCCATCCAAAATAGCCAGCGTACTCCCCTATTATCACCTGTTGCCTGGGCCATTGTATCCTGGTTTAATGAAGCTTTTAGGTGTTAATAAACCCGGGATCGATTTTATGCTTGAAACGAAATCTACCGGAATAAGTATAGAACGATTTAATAGAATAATAAAGGCATCGAACTTTGAGCTAATAGACGAAAAGTTTTACTTATTTAATCCTATTTATGAGCACAAGTTTGGTATTAAACCGAGGACTCAAACTAAGATAATTAGTGGAATTCCATGGGTCAGAAATTTTCTCACCATGGGAGTATATTCTTTAGTAAAAGCGGTATAAAATTTCCAAAAAAGCAACATTTGATGACCCTAAGTCGTTTACAATTATGAAAAACCCCTCCAAATGGGTAAATTTGTGTTTTATCATGTCACGTAATATGTTACGATTACTATCTTTATGCGCGATTGGTTTGCTCTTGTCGAATAATTCGGAGGCGCAATTCAACCGTAAAAAAGGTCGTCCGATTGAAGTAGGTATAACTGCTGGTGCTTCAAATTATATGGGTGATTTAACCCCTTCAATTGCATTGAATGAAACTCGTCCGATGGGGGGAATCATTTGTAGGTTTAATTATTCTGACTTTTTAACTCTTCGCGGAAATGCGCTTTTTGGGCAAATTAGTGGTAGTGATAAGAACTACGCAGATATTGCTGACCGGTACAAACGTAATTTAAGTTTTAAAAGTAATATCCTTGAATTCAGTGGTACGGTAGAGTATAACTTGTCGGGCTTTACAGAGACACAGCGCTTTAATCCAGCGTCACCTTATCTGTTTGCTGGAGTCGGAGTATACAAGTTTAATCCAATGGCTTATTTCGAATATATGCCTGATGTTCATGTGGCCTCCGAGTATGGAGATTTGTCTCAATTTGACGGTCAATGGATAGAATTGCAACGGTTGAGTACTGAGGGTCAGGAAACAACTAAATATAACGAAAGAAGAAGATATTCTTTAACCCAAATTTCTATACCCTTAGGGATAGGTTATAAGAAACAATTTTATGATGTTTGGGCTTGGGGAATTGAGTTTGGAGCAAGAAAAACTTTTACAGATTATTTGGATGATGTAAGTATGACTTATGTTGATCCACAAATTACTGGTGGGAGTAATACTGGTTTATCTGCAGCGTTGGCGGATAGAACTCCTGAGTTGAGAGACCCTTCACTAACCAATGATTATGGTAGTGAGGAGCGGTTAGGTGCAGCTCGGGGAAATCAAACAACGAACGATTGGTACCTTTTTTTAAATTTTACATTGACCAGAAAAATTACGGGTGGAAAGGCAGCCTGTCCTCAATTCTAAGGCAAATAGAAGAAAACTCAATTATTTAGTAGTGCTTGGTCTAACAATGACCCTGCACCTTTCTGTGTTGGCTCAAGGTTACTTCTCCGGAAGAAAGGAATATGGAGTTGTTTTTGGGGTAAGTAATTACTACGGAGACTTATCCAAGGGGCAAAATATAAAATACTTCAGACCTTCATTTGGCGTTTATCAGCGTTATAATATGAGCGATTATTTCGCGTGGAGAAATCAGATTTCGTATCTCTCAGTGGCAGGAACAACAGATGGCAATCCCAATTATCAAATCCAAAATCTAAACTTTCAAACGGATATTTATGAGATTTCCAGTCTTCTGACATTTGACTTTCACGCCTTTGGAACCAATATTACCAGTGGTTCTCAAACCCCATATGCTATGATAGGATTAGCGGGGTATCACTTTAATCCATATCGCTTGGATGCTTCAGAAATTAGCTTAAGATCTGCTAATACAGAGTACAGAAAGAAAGTCTATAGTAGAGTTCGTGTAGGAGTACCCTTCGGACTAGGTTATAAATTTAGAAGTTCTCATAAAAAATATAAAGGTGCTTGGGTTTTTGGTATCGAGGCAATGTGGAGGAAAACGTATATGGATCATTTGGATGATGTATCTGGTGTTTATCCGAGTTATAAAGAGTTAAGCGAGAATATTTCTGCTGCTGCTGCCCAGTATAGTCAAGCACAAACATTAAACGGCGGTGATCCATTTCCTAAAGGAATTTTTCGTGGAGATGCGTCCCTCGATGATTGGTACTATTTCTACGGATTTAATTTGTCGTATCGTTTTACACCTTTAACTTGCAGGTAATTTCATGTCAGCAGAAGTACAGCCCAAATATCTTGAGATAATTCCAGACAGAATTCCTAACCATGTTGCCATTATCATGGATGGAAATGGAAGATGGGCTAAGCAACAAGGACACATGAGAATTTTTGGGCATAAACACGGTGTTAATGCTGTAAGAAATTCTTTAGAATTTGCTGCTGAAGTGGGAATTAAATATTTAACGCTCTATGCCTTCTCAACAGAGAATTGGAATCGTCCACAAAGAGAGATTAATGCGTTGATGGAACTTTTAGTGGATACCATTCAAAAAGAGCTTCCTGCTCTCATGAAGAATAATATTCGCTTAAAGACTATCGGTAATATAGGAATGCTTCCTACTAAATGTCAGAATCAGCTTAAAGAAACAGAAGAGGCAACCAAAGGGAATGATAGAACTACATTAATTTTAGCGTTGAGTTATAGTGGTCGTTGGGATATTATTGAGGCGGTAAAAAAAATAGCAGAACAAGCAAAATCTGGAGCAATTGAACCTACTGAGATAAATGAAAACACATTGAATAATGCCTTGAATACAGCACAATATCCCAATCCGGATCTTCTAATAAGAACTAGTGGTGAAATGAGAATTTCAAACTTTTTATTGTGGGAAATTGCGTATTCAGAGATACATTTTACCGATGTGCTTTGGCCTGATTTTAGGAAAGAGCATTTTCTTCAAGCATTAATTGACTACCAAAGCAGAGAAAGGCGTTTTGGTAAAACTTCAGAACAATTAGCAAACTAGTGAAAAGAATGAGATATTGGTTCATATTGATCCTTTTGTGTATTGGAGCACCTTTGTCAGGACAAGATACGATTCCGACAGAAAATGGCACTAAAGAAGTAGTGATCCTCAAAAAAGGTGATGCGGTCAAAACAAATGCTGTATTTAAATCAGGCGACAGTACTTATGATAATGCCCCTCTCGTAAATTATAACTTTGTTGAGCCCCGTTCATATGTAATCAAAGACATTGATGTTAAGGAAATTAATGGTAAGGCGGTTCAAAAAGCGTTAGTAGTTTTATATTCAGGCTTGTCGATTGGTCAAACAATTAAAGTTCCTGGCCAGGAAATACCAAAGGCAATTGAGAACATCTGGAAACGAAATTATTTTTCAGATATACAGGTGTATTTCCTCCCGACGAGTAACGAAGGTGAAATTGTTGTACAATTTTTAGTTACTGAACAACCTAAATTAAATGGTTACAGATTTTTAAATGTTTCTAATTCTCAGGCAAAATCCCTTAAAGAGGAATGTGATCTAAGACGAGGAATGTATATCACACCTAACTTAATTAATAGAACTATTCAAAAGATTGAAGCCTTCTATTTAGACAAAGGACATTTTAATATTCAGGTTTCAGTAAAAAGACCTACTGCAAAGAATAAAGATGGATCACCAATGGTTGGTTTTGAAAACTTCGACTTTGTTATCAATAAGGGTCCGAAAGTTAGAGTTTATGACTTCGTTTTCAATGGTAACAAAGAGGTTGAAGATAAAGCGCTGAGAAAGGCGATTTCAACAATAAAGAGACGCAGGTTAAAGTGGAATATTTTTTCAAGTTCAAAATACACGGAGGATAAGTTCAAAGAAGGAAAAGCAGAGCTAATAACGTATTACCAAAAGCTAGGTTACAGAGATGCGCGTGTTGTTTCAGATAGCATCTCCATGTTTAATGATAAGAGGATATTAGTACATCTAAATCTTGTAGAAGGAAACAAATATCGTTTTAGATCAATAAAATGGAAGGGGAACGAGAAATATAGAACATCTTTTCTAGATACTCTTTTGGGTATTCATAAAGGTGATGTGTTTAATCAGTCACTATTGGACGAAAGATT
This sequence comes from Bacteroidota bacterium, assembly GCA_030830065.1. Classification (GTDB taxonomy): domain Bacteria; phylum Bacteroidota; class Bacteroidia; order NS11-12g; family UBA955; genus VMCP01. The sequence continues at coordinate 31,879 of JAURNR010000049.1, forward strand.
GTTTTCCAATCCTGGTGGATTTGATATTCAAACATTGTATATGGATGCGGGTTATTTGTTTTTTAATATGATGCCTGTTGAAGTGGGGGTGTTCAATGATAGTATCGATTTGGAAATCAGAATAAACGAAGGTCCTCAAGCTGTTATTGGTCGTGTTTCATGGTCTGGCAACACGAAAACATCTGACCGTGTAATTCTAAGAGAGGTTAGAACAAAACCTGGAAATAAGTTTTCGCGTTCAGATATACAACGAACGATGAGAGATTTGGCAGCCATAGGGTTGTTTGATCCAGAGCAATTAAACGTTAACCCTAAGCCTAACCCAGCGGATGGAACAGTTGATATTGAATACAAATTGGTTGAAAAGCCCTCAGACCAGATTGAATTATCAGGAGGTTGGGGTGGTAATGGATTTAGTACAACACCTACCTTAATTGGAACTGCGGGTATAGTACTGAATAACTTCAGTTCAAGAAAGTTGTTTAATACTAGACTATGGAACCCAATACCATCTGGGGATGGTCAAAAATTATCTTTAAGGGCACAGAGTAATGGAACCAACTATCAAGGATATACTTTTTCATTTACTGAGCCTTGGTTGGGAGGATATAAACCAACTTCTTTCTCAGTAAGCATATTTCACACTGTCAATAGTTTTGACTTTAGACAAAAGGATGATCCATTGCGTCAAGTATTCTATAATACAGGAATCAATCTTAGTGTAGGAAAAAGACTTAAATGGCCAGATGACTTTTTTAGTATTCAATATTCTCTAAGCTTCCAACAATATAGAATGCAAAATATGGATGGTGGTTTTTACGGATTTCCTACAGGTTTCCAGGGCATATCTTACAACCCATCAGCTCAGATTGTACTAACTAGAACTTCTATTAGTGATCCAATATATCCAACTTCTGGAAGTAAGTTTACCACTTCTATTCAGGCTACTCCACCGTTAAGTTTGATGAACAATAAAGATTATACGAGTATGGAGTTAACCGAGCGATATAAGTGGGCGGAATTTTATAAATTCAAGCTTGATGCTGAATGGTATACTCCAATTTACAAAAAACTTGTATTAACAGCCAAGACTCGATTTGGCTTCTTAGGATACTACAACAAAGATATTGGTCCAACATTCTTCGAACGATTCCAAGTCGGGGGAGCGGGTATATTTGGATTTAATATTGCTGCAACTGAAATTATTTCTCAACGAGGATATGACAACTATACTATATCTCAAACCGCAATGGGAAGTTCTGCTGGTGCGCCCATTTTTAATAAGTTTACTGTAGAATTACGCCAGGCAATTACTACAGGACAAACTGCAACTGTATATGGTTTAGCTTTCTTAGAGGCAGGTGATGCTTGGTCGGATATTTCTAAATACAATCCTTTTCAATTAAAGCGTGCCGCTGGAGTCGGAGTTAGATTATTTATGCCAATGTTTGGACTAATTGGTTTAGACTATGCTTGGGGATTTGATTATCGTGATGTTCCCAGAAGTGGTGATATGGGTCAAGTACACTTCTTTATTGGACAACAATTCTAGGATTTTCTACCAATAATAAGGTATACTGCAAATAATAAGAAAGACAATCCAACAAATATATTCCAAGAAACGGTTTCATTATCAATAATGCCTAATAATACTGCGGTTATTGGGATAATAAACGTCGTAGTAGATGCAGTGAGGGGAGGTACAAACTTTATTACGTAGTTAAACAGTATCATGCTTACGGCGCTCCCCAATACACCAAGTAAAATTATAAATAGAAGTGCATGATTAGCAGATTGAATGATCTCACCATTCTGCCCGTAATCCCAAAATCCGCCTGGATGAGAATTCCACAACTCACCGATATTTCCAAAAGCTAATATTATGCCATAAATAATACCGATAGTTACAAATGGATAAGCAGTTTTAACCATATTGGGTAGGTGTGATAAACGATGCTTTATGATATTAATGTTTAACCCATAAAGTGCCGCTGCGATCAACGGAAACAAAGCACCTAATCCATCAATAGGTTCTGCGTAAGAAAGCAATGAAGGACCGAATAAGAAAACTGCTCCAATTAATCCGAGTAACACACCAATGATTCCATTTTTGTTCCATTTTTCTTTGTAGATATAAATCGCAAAAAGAAGAGTAAACATTGGAGTGAAGGCATTAAGTATTCCAGATAGTCCGGAAGGAATTCTTGACCCAGCAAAAGCAAATAAAAATGCTGGTATTGCACTTCCTACAATTCCAGAAACAGATAACCACAAATAATCCGCTTTTTCAATATGTAGTTTGCCAGTTTCCCCATTTGTTTTTTGGATGAAGCTGTATTTAACTACCCAAGGTAATAATATAATAGCAGCCAATATTAAACGTATTGCTGCCACTTGAGTGGGGCTGAATACAACCAGACCTCTTTTCATTAACAAGAAAGAGCTACCCCAAATTATTCCTAAAAAAACAATGATGAGGGTTGATAGGCCTTTATATTTCACACCGCAAAAGTCGTTGAAATCTTTGAATATAAATTTATGTCTAAGAAAATCACGAAATTTGCTGTATGCGAATAGTTGGGTTACTTCTTTTAACCATAAGCTTGCAATCATCTGCTCAAATTGACAACGAATACAGTTGTGCTCATAAAAGTCAATTTGAAAGAACATTGCATGTCGGAAAAAGAGCGGGTGAAGCAGATTTTTATGGTTACAATATCTTATATCATAAGTGTTTCTTTGAGGTTAACCCCAATAGAGGTTCTGATTTAAAAGGAAGGGTATTGTTTCATGTTAATGTTGAAGGTGACTATGATTCTCTAATCTTTGATTTGAAAAATGAACTTACTATTGATTCAGTTTTGCACCTAGGTAAAAAGACAAGATTTGATCACAATATTGATAAAGTTAAAGTATTTAAGAATGACGGCACACAGTGGTTAGAAAATTCTATAGACAGTTTTGAAGTTTATTATCATGGTAACCCTGCATCAATAATTGGTGGTTTTGGATCCTATGTATACGACAATCATGCTACTGGTCCGGTTATACATACCCTTTCAGAACCATACGGTGCACCATTTTGGTGGCCTTGTAAACAAACCTTGTACGACAAAATTGATTCCATAGATATTTTTGTTTACACCGACAGTAGTTTCAAGTCCGGCTCAAATGGTTTACTTGTTAATACGAGCTATGTTGATTCAGGATATCACTTGATACATTGGAAGCATAGATATCCAATAACTACTTACCTAGTGGCAATAGCCGTAACAAATTATTCGGAGTTTACAGATTATGCTCACTTTCATAATCGTAATGATTCAATGCCAGTTGTTAATTACGTATTCCCTCAATTTTTAGAATCTGCAAAAGAACAAGCAAAGGTTACGATTCCCATGTTGCGTTTGTTCGATAGTTTATTTATTGAGTATCCTTTTATGAAAGAGAAATATGGTCACTCTCAATTCACATGGGGTGGTGGAATGGAGCACCAAACAATGAGTTTTATGGTGAATTTTTCTTTTGATCTTATTGCCCATGAATTGGCTCACCAATGGTTTGGAAATGTTATTACATGTGCTTCATGGAACGACCTCTGGTTGAATGAAGGATTTGCTACATATTTAACAGCACTTACACACGAATATTTAATATCCTCTGAGGATTTTAAAAACCAAATGCGAGGTATGCGCGGTTCGATTACTTCAGATCCTAATGGAGCAGTTTACCCATCGGACACCTCACGTGTAAACGTATTGTTTAATGGGAGGTTGCGCTACCAAAAAGGCGCATGGCTTTTACACATGTTGAGACACAAAATTGGAGATTCGCTATTTTACGAAGGCAACAGACGATATCTAAATACACTAAAGGTAAAAGGGTTTGCCACAACCCAAGATTATAAAAATATAATGCAGCAGGTATCCGGACAGGATTTAGAATTATTTTTTTATCAGTGGTTTTATGGGGAAGGTCATCCAAATTTAAAAATCAATTGGCGTCAACGAGCAAACCAGGTGAAAGTTGAGATTTCACAAACTCCATCTAACGTAAACGTGCCATTTTGGAGAATTCCCGTACCAATTTTATTCGCCAATGGAAGTGACAGTCAATTGATTATTTTTTATCCGGATTCGTTGAATAAAGTTTACAATATTGAGCTTCCATTCTCGGCAGACACTGCTATTTGGGATCCTGAGGTTAGTGTACTTGCGAAAACATCTATAGGTGGTGTGAATTTAGATAAAATTCAAGAGGATGAAATCGTAGTATTTCCTAATCCTGGTCAAGGTGAATTTAAACTAGTTTCGCGAAATCCAAATATTAATCAAGTAGAAGTTTATAACTCACTTGGACAATTAGTCCTTAATGAGGATTTTTATGGAGTACAGAACTGTGACATAAGTTCCAAAAGCCTTAGTGATGGGGTGTTTTACATTCGCATATACACTGACAATTTTGTATATTTGAAGATATGGTCGTGCGTAAAATAATACCTTTTGCAATTGCATTTTTTGCTTTATCCTTTCAGTCATGTGATAAAGAACCCACAAAAAAACCAGTGGATAATTCTGAAAAATTATTTTCAGTTGAATTTGAACCACATATAGGTGAAAATAATTTACCCCCTTTAGGTGTGAATGATTTTATGTCAAAATTTGGCGGTGAATCTTTTACAGTAAATAATTGGGCTATGTTATTGTCAGATTTTTCTTTAATTACACAATCAAACGATACAGTGATTTTGGGTGATGGTTACCAATGGGTAAATTTTAGAGCAAATAGAACAACCTTTGATTACCAGGATATTCCAACTGGTAGATATAAAGGTATTTATTTTAGACTAGGGCTTGACTCCAACATAAACCATGGTGACCCTACCGTTTGGCCATCTGATCACCCTTTAAATCCAAATTTGACTGGTCTTCATTGGGGATGGTCTGGTGGTTATATATTTCATGCATTTGAGGGAATGTATAAAGCAAATGATTCTGCAGCATCTTCAGGATATAGTTTTCATACAGCTACCATGGAGTTTGTTTCTGAATATTTCTTGCCTTTAAACTTTGAATTTGGTTCAAACTCGTTGAAAGCTGTCGTTACAGCGGATGCACAACAATATTTTGAGAATCCAAATGGGATACTTTTAAAAGAAAAAGCAGTTAGTCATTCTGCTGGAGAAAGTGAAAAAATATTAATGAGCGGGCTATTAAGTAATGCACAATCTGTTTTTGCTTTAAAAATTGTTGAATAAGAAAAACCTATGAAAAAGTTTAGTTCTATTTTTTTTGTACTTGTCGTAATCGTTGCATTTATCGGTTGTGGTAAAGAAGAAAATGCAGAATTAAATAATTCGTCTTTTTCACCAACCCTCATTGATCCAACAGAGATTTTTCCATCTGAGTTTGGTATGCCAAATCTTCCAAAAGATAATCCTTTTACCGAAGAAGGTGTATATCTCGGAAGGATGTTGTTTTATGATCCTGTATTATCAATTGACAGCACGGTAAGTTGCGCATCATGCCATAAACAGGAATTCGCCTTTGGCGATCCTGCCCCTTTAAGTGTTGGTGTTTTTGGTCTAAAAACTGGAAGAAATGCTCCAGCACTTTTTAACATGGCCTATTCACAGAAGTTTTTCTGGGACGCTCGCGTTAGTCGTTTACGAGATTTAGTTTTTGAACCAATTCAAGCGCACAATGAAATGGCGATGACCCTGCCATTGTTAGAAACTAGACTAAATGAAATTCCTCGTTATAAAAGGCATTTCGAATTGGCCTTTAATCGTGCACCTAATGTTATGGATATGTCTTTAGCATTGGAGCAGTTTTTACTCTCTTTGGTAAGTAAAGACTCCAAGTTTAATGAGTTTTTCCCTGGTAATAACCCTAGTTTATTGACAGCTTCTGAGTTGAGAGGTGCATTCTTATTTAATGGTTTAGTGGACTTTGACGAAAACAATGTAACAAAGGGAGCCGATTGTTTTCATTGTCATGGTGGAGAACTTGCTCAGCAGAATAATCCATTAATGGGGGGTATTGCAAATAATGGTCTTGATCCTTATCCTACCGACCTGGGGTTTGGGAAAATTACAAATAAAGAACAAGATATGGGTACATTTAAGGCTCCATCTTTATTGAATATTGCAGTCACTGGTCCATACATGCACGATGGGCGATTTACAACTTTAGAGCAAGTTATTAATCATTACTCAGATTCAGTTCATTATGAAAACCCAAGCATTCACCCGCAGATGAGTGCGCATGGTGGTATACAATTAAATTTATCTCAACAACAAAAGGACGATCTTCTTGCTTATCTGTTGACGATGACGGATACGGCTTTTCTAAATAATCCGGAATATTCAAATCCTTTTAAACCGTAAAACATAATTGAGTAAAGTTAATCCTAATCTAAAACTGGGGACAACCACTTTTTCATAGAATCAAAAGATTCATTTTTACGATTTGAATAATCTTCTACTTGGTCGTTTTGGATTTTTCCGAGGCCAAAATATTTTGAATTGGGGTGTGCAAAATACCAGCCTGAAACACTAGAAGCAGGAAGCATTGCCATGCTTTCAGTTAGAGTTACCCTTAAAGACCCTAAACCTTTTTCCATTAGATTAAATAAGATAGATTTTTCGGTATGGTCTGGACAGGCAGGGTATCCTGGTGCGGGCCTTATTCCTTGGTATTTTTCTCGGATAAGTTGTTCGTTTGTTAAACTTTCATTTTTCGCGTAACCCCAATAATCTGTGCGAACAATTAGATGAAGATATTCTGCATACGCCTCTGCAAGCCGATCAGCGAGTGCTTTGGCGAGTATGCTATTATAATCATCGTGATTAGCTTCAAATTTATCTACAATTTTCTCTAATCCGATACCCGCTGTTACTACGAATCCACCTAAATAATCCAACTCTTTAGGATGTAAAAAGTCAGCTAAACTTAGATTAGGAATACCGTTAGCCATCTTTCGTTGTTGACGCAAAAAATGAAAAACCGCTAATGGTTTTTGTTCAATTTTATTGCTGTAAACAGCTGCGTCATCGATACAACGACGAGTAGGTAAAATGAAGAAGTCTGCACATAATTCAATAGGAGGGTTTTCCTCCCATTGCTCTAACATTTCAATAGCATCGTTGAACAAATTCTGTGCCTCTGTACCGACCACATTATCGGTGAGTATATCTGGATATTTACCGGCAAGTTCCCATGTTTGAAAGAACGGAGTCCAATCTATATAATTTTTCAGTGTTTTAATACCGATATCATCGATTCTAAAAAAACCTGTTTTATGCGGCTTAACAACTAAACCGTCATGTTCAAATTTATTGGAAAGTGCCTCTTTATATGAGATTAAATTTTTTTGACTCTGACGATTTTTATGATTTTCTGCTAACTGTAAATATTCCTCTCTCATTTCTTTGGAGAAGATGTTGTATGAATTCTCATTTAAGAGTTTTCCAGCAACAGGAACCGATCTACTTGCATCGGTAACATGTATAACGGGATATGAATAATTGGGTGCAATTTTAACGGCGGTGTGAACTCTTGAAGTGGTTGCGCCACCAATTAATAATGGCTGTTTCATACCCAAGCGTTGCATCTCGGATGCCACATGAACCATTTCGTCCAATGATGGTGTAATTAATCCGCTAAGTCCAATAATGTCAGCTCCCCATTCCTTTGCACGATGTAATATTTTATCGGCGGGTACCATCACCCCCATGTCCTCAATTTCATAGTTATTACAAGCGAGAACTACACTTACAATGTTTTTCCCGATATCATGCACATCTCCTTTTACGGTAGCAAGTAAAATCTTCCCTTGTGGACGAGTTTTTGTGCTTTGAAGCTTTTGTGCCTCAAGAAAGGGTTGTAAGTAGGCCACAGATTTTTTCATTACTCTAGCACTTTTTACTACTTGAGGAAGGAACATTTTTCCTGCACCAAATAAGTCGCCTACGTGATTCATACCGGCCATTAAGGGTCCTTCAATAACTTTTAATGGTTCTTCAAGTAATTCTAAGGCTTCTTTTGTGTCTTGGTCAATAAACTCTGTTATACCTTTTACTAGACTATATTTAAGTCTCTCTTCTACAGTTTCTTTACGCCATTCTTGAATATCGGCTTTTTCTATTTTTTTGCCTTTGACAGATTCTGAAAATGATATAAGTCTTTCCGTTGCATCATTTCTTCTGTTTAGTAATACATCTTCTACATGTTCAAGCAAATCATTTGGAATGTCCTCATAAACTTCTATCATTCCTGCATTTACAATGCCCATATCTAATCCAGCTAGGATGGCATGGTAAAGAAATGCACTATGCATTGCTTCTCTAACAGGATTGTTTCCTCTAAATGAAAACGAAATATTTGATACACCACCTGAAACTTTAGCTCCGGGTAAATTACTTTTTATCCATCGTGTAGCTTCAATAAAATCAACTGCATAATTGTTATGCTCATCCATTCCTGTAGCAACGGTTAAAATATTTGGGTCAAAGATGATGTCTTGTGGATTGAAGTTAATTTTTTGAGTAAGGATATCGTAGCTTCTTTTGCAAACTTGAATTTTTTTATCAAAGGAATCGGCCTGACCCTTTTCATCGAAGGCCATTACCACAACGGCTGCACCATATAATTTTACTTTTTTTGCTCTTTCAATAAATTCTTCCTCACCATCTTTCAAAGAAATAGAATTTACTATTCCTTTTCCTTGGAGACATTTGAGTCCAGCTTCAATAACCTCCCATTTACTACTATCAACCATAACAGGAACCTTGGAAATATCCGGTTCCGAGGCAATAAGATTTAAGAACGTAGTCATAGCTGAAGCGCCATCTAACATTCCTTCATCCATGTTTATATCAATGATTTGAGCACCATTTTCAACCTGTTGTCGGGCTACTTCTAATGCAGCAACATAATCACCATTGAGAATTAATTTAGCAAATGCTCTACTTCCGGTGACATTAGTTCTTTCGCCAATATTTACGAAGTTTACCTCTTCGGTTAATGTAAAAGGCTCAAGGCCGCTTAGTCTTAAATAATCAGGTATTCTTTTACTCATTTTATATTAATACAACGAAGGCCAATTTTCGGGGTTTGTCTCATGCATTAATTGATAAATTTTCAAATAAATATCATCTGCCGAAGGTTTTGAGAAGTAATCACCATCACTTGAATAAGCAGGTCTATGATTTTTGGAAGTAATGGTTAATGGTTTGCTATCCAAATAGCGATAACCGTCTTGAACCTCCAAGATTTGTTGTAAAATAAATGCAGATGCACCACCTTCCACATCTTCATCTAAAACTACCAATCGGTTAGTGTTTTTTAAAGATTCTACTATGCTGTGATTAACATCAAATGGTAGTAGCGTTTGAATGTCTATCAATTCAACACGAATTTCTACGTCTGCTAACATGTCAATCGCCTGCACAGCAATTTTACAGTTGGAACCATAGGTAACTAGCGTAACATCTTCTCCGAATCGCAGTGTTTCGGGTTTTCCTAAAGGAATAGTGAATTCACCGATATTTTTCGGCATTTTTTCTTTGTTCCGATATCCATTCAGGCATTCTACAACCAATGCAGGTTCGTCACTTTTAAGCAAGGTGTTATACATTCCAGCTGCTTGCGTCATATTACGTGGCACACAAACGTGCATGCCTCGAATTGCATGAATAATCATCCCCATTGGAGACCCAGAGTGCCATATTCCTTCTAAACGATGTCCTCTGGTTCTAACAATTACGGGAGATTTTTGACCTCCTTTTGTTCTGTATTGTAAAGTGGCAAGATCATCACTCATTGGCTCTAAACCGTATAATAAATAATCTAGATACTGAATTTCAGCGATTGGTCTTAAACCGCGCATTGCCGCACCTATTCCTTCTCCAATGATGCTCCATTCTCTAATTCCCTTATCGGTGACTCTATTTTCACCAAATTTCTCTTGAAGTCCCGAAAACCCCTGGTTTACATCGCCAATTTTTCCAACGTCCTCACCAAAAGCAAAAATTCTACTATCACGTTCCATGTTGGCCTCAAAACAAGCGCGAACAACCTGATAGCCGTCTACTTCTTCCTCGGAATATTCAATTGGTATTTCTTGTACGTTTTCAACTGCCTCTTTGCTTTGACTGTGAAGATGGGAACTATATCGATTGTAATTAATCTTTAAAAAATCTGAATGGTAGTTTAACAATTCTTCTTTTTGTTCCTTCGAATAATTTACAGTAGCTCTTAATGCACGGTGTATTGCGTTTCCAAGGTCTCTTCTAATTGGGTCGGCAACATTATCAATGTCTGATTTAAGTTTTATAAGTTCCTCAGTTGCAACCTGCCTTGTGAGAAGTTTTTGTAGTACCGCAGAAAATGATGTTATTTCATTTTTAATGTCAGAAGTAAACTCTTTCCATGCTTGTTTTTGCTGCTGTTTAACCTCAGAAAGCCATTGGTTTTCACTCGCTTTAAGTTCATCTTCTGTACTCACTTTATTATCTAACAGCCAACTTCTCATTTGAGAAATACAATCAAATTCCAGTTCCCATTCTAGACGTTCTTTAGATTTGTAGCGTTCGTGAGATCCGCTTGTAGAATGTCCTTGAGGTTGAGTAACTTCGGTTATGTGTACTAAAACTGGGGTGTGTTTTTCACGACAAATATCTACTGCCTTTTTATAGGCATTACAGAGCTCTACATAGTTCCACCCTCTTGCTTTAATGATTTCTAAACCTACACCATTTTTATCGGTTTGAAATCCGCTCATTATCGCAGAGATATTTTCTTTAGCGGTTTGATATTTTGCGGGAACAGAAATACCATATCCATCGTCCCATATACTCATAAGTAAAGGAACTTGCATAACACAAGCCGCATTCATTACTTCCCAAAATATTCCTTCCGATGTAGAAGCGTTTCCTATTGTTCCAAAAGCAACTTCGTTTCCTTTGTTTGAAAAGGATTTTAAGTCGTGTAATTGTTTGTTGTCTCTATATAGTTTTGAAGCCACAGCCAAACCAAGAAGACGTGGCATTTGACCGGCGGTCGGGCTAATATCTGCAGAAACATTATAACGATCTGTTTGTGACAACCAGTCTCCGTTTTCGTCCAGTAAACGAGTAGCAAAATGCCCATTCATACTTCTTCCACCGGATGCCGGTTCTCTTTCTATCGATGGATCTGCATATAACTGAGCAAAAAACTTTTGTACATCAGATAAGCCTAATGCAAACATGAAAGTTTGATCTCGATAATATCCGCTGCGCCAATCTCCTTTTTGAAAAACTTTGGCCATTGCCACTTGGGCTAATTCTTTACCGTCACCGAATATTCCAAATTTTGCCTTTCCGGTTAACACCTCTTTTCTGCCAATTAAAGACGCATTACGACTTTGATAAGCAATTTTATAATCATTGAGAACCTCTGCTATAAACTCATCTTTGGTGATGTTCTCTTTCGAAAGAGCCACTTTTTGCATTACTGCAAAGATAGGCAAATTCAGTCTTTGAGGCCATAATAATAGAAGGGTTCCAATAATTAAAATGAGAAGCGTAATTTCGTGTTTTTAATTACGAGTTTTGAGTTTTAGTGATTAATAAGAGTTTAATATGCCGGAGTTAAAGTTAGAATCGAGTTTTAAACCAACGGGTGACCAGCCCGAGGCAATTAAACAGCTTGTTCAAGGATTAAATGAAGGCCAAAATGCACAAACATTACTTGGGGTTACAGGTTCAGGGAAAACCTTTACCATTGCCAATGTTATTCAAGAAGTAAAAAGGCCTACACTCGTATTAAGTCATAATAAGACATTGGTAGCTCAGCTATACGGAGAATTTAAGCAATTTTTCCCCAACAACGCAGTAGAGTATTTCGTTAGTTATTATGATTACTACCAACCTGAGGCATTTATTCCTACTACCAATACTTATATTGAAAAGGATTTAGGAATTAATGACGAAATTGAAAAATTAAGATTAAGAACAGTCTCGACATTACTTTCTGGTCGCAGAGATGTTATAGTAGTGGCAAGCGTAAGTTGCATTTATGGTGCGGGTAATCCTTCTGATTATGAGAACACAATTATTCGCTTAAATGAGGGGATGAGAATTTCTCGTCAACAATTAATGTATCGCTTAGTTGAGAGTTTATATTCTAGAACTGTTATTGATTTTAAACGAGGTACTTTTAGGGTTAAAGGCGATACCATAGATATTTATCTTGCTTACAACGATTATGCCTACCGAATTTCATTTTTTGGAGACGAGATAGAAGAGATTTATAGTTTCGAGCCTGAATCGGGAAGGAAAATAGATGATCTTTTAGATTGCGCAATTTATCCTGCTCAGATTTATGTTTCACCTAGAGATCGTTTGGAAAAAGTTATTCATGAAATCCAGGATGACCTAATACTTCAAATGGAGTTTTTTCAACAACAGCAGCGGTTTCTTGAAAGTAAACGTTTGGAAGAAAGGGTGAATTTCGACCTAGAAATGATTCGTGAGTTGGGTTATTGCAATGGTATCGAGAATTATTCGCGATATTTTGATGGACGAAATCCTGGAGACCGACCCTTTTGCTTATTAGATTATTTCCCTAAGGATTTTTTACTTGTAGTTGATGAGAGTCATGTAACCATGCCTCAGATAAGAGCAATGTATGGTGGAGATCGATCGAGAAAAATTAATCTGGTAGAGTATGGATTTAGATTGCCTGCGGCAATGGACAACAGGCCTTTACAGTTTGATGAATTCCAAGGAATTATTAACCAATCCATATATGTTAGTGCTACTCCTAGTGAGTTTGAAATTAGTGAATCTGAAGGGATAGTAGTTGAGCAGTTGATCCGACCTACAGGACTATTAGATCCTGAAATTGAGGTGAGACCGCTTGAAGATCAGGTAGACAACTTAATAGAGGAGATTGATGAGCGCATTAAAATGGGTGATAGAATTTTAGTCACGACATTAACGAAAAGGATGGCAGAAGAACTATCGAAGTATTTAGCCAAATTGGGTATTAAAGTAGGTTATATTCATTCAGAGGTAAAAACCCTAGAGCGTGTTGAGATTTTACGTAATCTTAGACTGGGTGGTATTGATGTATTGGTTGGAGTAAATTTATTAAGGGAGGGTTTAGATCTTCCAGAAGTGAGTTTAGTGGCGATTATGGATGCAGATAAAGAGGGTTTTTTGAGGAGTGAAACCAGTCTAGTTCAAACTATTGGTAGGGCGGCGAGAAATGATAGAGGAAAGGTTATTATGTATGCTGATCGAATTACGAAGAGTATGGCAAAAACAATTGAGGAAACTCAAAGAAGAAGAGAAAAGCAGATTGCATATAATGAAGATCATGGAATTATTCCTCAAACTGTAAGGAAGAGTAAAATGGAGATATTCAAACAAACATCAGTTATTGATTCTTTAGGTAAAAGTGATGAAAATGCATATCAATTCAATGACGCGCCCTCTGTGGCTGCTGACCCAATAGTAGGCTCTATGGATAAAGATTCTTTGAAAAAACTCATCCAAAAGACAGAAAAAGAAATGCATAAAGCAGCAAAACAACTTGAATTTATGGAAGCTGCAAGGTTGAGAGATGAGCTTGAGCAGCTTAAGATTAAACTGCAAGATTAGATTTATTCTTGGATAATTATTTCATCTCCAACTACCGCACCTATATTGTAAAATCCAGCCACTCCTCTTCCCGAGTGATCTCCAAGCATAAACATATTTGACTGAATATTTACGGGTGGTGTCGCAAACAACCCTCCATTATTGGCTTGATTTTGAATTATCTGAAACCAGTAGAATGTTTCTCTATTAATAGAATATACTTCAATTCTAACTTTTTCGTCTTGACGATATGGTCTTAAAAACTCATTATTTCTATTAAATCGAACGGGATAAATGAAATAATCACCATCCTGTCCATTTGAATTATTTCCCATATCCTGCGAAATATTCAAGTTATTTAACCGGCTGTTTTGAGTATCGTTTCTAAATAGTTTAATCCAATAAAAGTCACCCATCCCTTGTCTGTCTTTGGCGAATAATTCGATATACTTGCCCGAATCAATAAACGGAGGCCCATTACCTTCAACAGGAACAGTTCGAATACTATCAATTTTATCTATTGTAGGGTTTAACCTCGAAACACCAACAATTGTATCACCCCCTTGGATAATAAGTAAAGCATAGTTCCGTCCAACCTGAAGAGTATCTCCTGAAGCAGGATTAGGTTCCCATTCGTAATAACCGTTTTCTTTATAGGTGAAATTAAACAATTTAAAACTTCCTGTATCGGCTAAAACAACTTGTGCATCAGATACAGGTGGTTCTGTTTTAGAAGAGTCAAAATATGGAATACTTTCTGTTAATCTAATTCTTTGTGTCTTAATAGCATTATCAATAAAGGCATCAACAACTATTTTCTTCTGTTTCTGTTCAATTTGAACATCAATAATATCTTCACATGAAGACAAGAAAACCCATCCGAGAATTAATGATATACTTAATATTGATTTCATCTTCATCGTTAGTTCCATTTAAAATTATAGGAAATGGCAGGAACGATACTACCAATTACACTGAATTGAATTGCCTCGTTCTGACCTGTATTTTCATAGTCGGTATCGAAATAAATTGAAAATGGGTTTCTCCTGTTATAGGCATTGTAAACGCTAAATACCCAATTGCTCTCCCATTTGCCTTTTTTCTTTTTTGTATACGTTACACTCAAGTCTAAACGGTGGTAATTTGGATTGCGTATATTGTTCCTTGCGTTCGTACCTGCGTCTGGTATGGTATAGCCCTGGACCGTATATTGACCTGAATAGAAGGTGGTAGGGGTTCCTGAACTAAAGATAAAATTTGCAGCAAGATCCCATTTATCATTTAAACTGTATTGTGATACAATATATAAATTATGCAACCTATCGAATCTACTTGGATACCAGTTAAAATCATTTATTCCAGGACTTTTTCTTTCACTTCTTGCTAAGGTATAACTTATCCAACCGGTTAGTTTTCCCGTTGATTTTTTTAGATACAATTCTAAACCATAAGCGCGTCCTATTCCAGTAATTAGTTCACCCTCGAGATATTCATTTAATAATAAATTGGCCCCGTCTACATAATCAACTTGATTTTGTAAATCTTTGTAATAGGTTTCAATTGAGGATTCAAAATCTTGTTTACCAATAGAGAAGTTTCTAAAATAACCGATGGTGTATTGATCCGCTTTTTCGGGGAGAATATTATTCGTTGATGGTTGCCAAACATCAAACGGTACGCTTGCTGCTGTATTTGAAATCAAATGTAGATTTTGAACCATTCTGTTGTAACCGCCTTTAACACTGCTGAATCTATTTAACTGATATTTGAACCCTAAACGTGGTTCAGGGTTAATATAATTTGCAATGACCCCATTACTTCCCACTTCCCATATACTATCGACAAAGCGTCTTTGACCATCTGCAATAGGATCTTGATATGAGTATACTTTACTTTTTCCTAAGTATAAAAATTGGCTCACTCTAAGTCCAGCACGAATAGAAAATCTACCGTTAGCATTAAAATCTTCAGTTAAATAAATAGCATTTTCTAGTGCATACTTGTTAGGTAGGCTGAAGTTATTTGTACCAGCAGAATTTGTTGCAATTGCATTCCCAGGTGTGAAAATATAATACGTAGATTGTCCCCCAAAACCAATTTGATTCTTCGGGTTTGCAAAGTATGTAAAGTCTGCTTTCAAACTATTGTTATTGATGTAGGAAGTCCAATTGAACGAAAGGTCATCACCGTTGCTAAATTCGAGATTATACCTATATCTGCTGTAATAATAAGTCACATTTGAAAACCACTTATCGTTGTATACGTGGTTCCACCTTCCCGTAACAGTACTATTTCCCCATTTAACGCCAAACGCATTGGCTGCATAAAAAATATCATCCCCAATGTATGTAGATAGGAAAAATCTATCTTTAGCGGTTTCATAATTTACTTTCGCAGTTAAATCATAAAAGTAAAAACGACTACCACTTAAATCATCATTTAGAAATGGTTTAGCGAGTACATCGATGTAACTTCTTCTACCAGCAATAATGAAGCTTGCTTTATCCTTAGCAATCGGCCCTTCAATTGAACCACGACTAAATATCGTTCCAATACCACCATTTGCTTGGTACTTTTTATTATTACCATCTTTGGTAATCACATCTAAAACTGAACTTAATCTTCCCCCATAATTAGCGGGAATTCCACCTTTAACAAGTTGTACATCTTTAACAGCATCAGGATTAAAAATACTAAAGAACCCAAATAGGTGTGCGGAGTTGAATATGGGTGCTTCGTCCATCAGCACTAAGTTCTGATCAATAGATCCACCACGAACATTAAAACCAGAAGCTCCTTCCCCTACTGTTGTGACTCCAGGAAGAAGCTGAATACTCTTGATTACATCTGCTTCACCCAAGAATGCAGGAATTTTTTTGATAACTTTACCCGTAATGCTTTGTGTAGAAATGTCAATTTTTTTGACATTGTCGTTTCTTTTTGCTCGTACATTAACTTCTTCAATTTCTTCAATTTCTGGTTTTAGGAAGAAGTTTTTGTTGATAGATTCGTTTTCTGCAATTGTCAATGTGGTTTCAAGATTTTCGAAGTCTTTAGATGATATTTTGATATCGTGTTTTCCGTCAGAGAGTTTAAGACTGAAATAACCATAGTTGTTGGTAATCACCGAAGTTTTATCCGTTAATGATTGAACAACTGCTCCTTTTATAGTTTCACCAGAGGAATTATCCTTTATAAAACCACTAATTGTTGCATTTTGAGCAAAAGAATATCCGGGAAAAAATAAACTCACCAGTAATAAATACCGTGTCCACATATTATACTAACAAAAATACCTCCGAAAAGGAGGTATTTTTGTTAGATATCGATTAATGCTATTAATCGAGGTATTAATGTTTAAGATTATTGTCTTTTGTCTATTGGGACAAATTCACGCAATGTTGCACCTGTATAAATTTGTCTAGGACGAGCAATAGGATGTTTATCTCGGCGCATCTCTTGCCATTGACTAACCCAACCTGGGAGACGACCTAAGGCAAATAATACGGTAAAGAAATCAGTTGGGAATCCTAATGCACGATAAATAATTCCAGAATAGAAGTCTACGTTAGGGAATAATTTGCGTTCAACAAAATATGGGTCTTTTAAAGCGGCTTGTTCGAGTTCTTTTGCGATTTCTAATACGGGGTCATTAACTCCCAATTTGGCCAATACTTCATCTGCAGATGATTTTATTATCTTGGCTCTTGGGTCGAAATTTTTATATACTCTGTGTCCAAAACCCATTAAGCGGAATGGATCGTTTTTATCTTTTGCTTTATCGAGATACTTCTGAACATCTCCACCGTCATTTTTAATGTTTTCTAACATTTCCAATACCTCTTGGTTAGCACCTCCATGAAGAGGTCCCCAAAGTGCGCTAATGCCTGCAGCGATACTGCTGTATAAACTTGCTTGGCTTGACCCAACTACACGAACGGTACTAGCAGAACAGTTCTGCTCGTGATCGGCATGTAGAATTAACAGTTTATTCATAGCCTTTACGACTACTGGGTCAGGAGTGTAGTTTGGATCTGCAACCTGTCCGAATGACATATTCAAGAAGTTGGTTACGTAGTTTAGGTTGTTCTTTGGGTATACCGTTGGGTGACCATTTTGCTTTTTAAATATCATTGCGCAAATTGTTGGCATTTTAGCCATCAATCTTATCACTGTGCGGTTGATTGCTTCTTCTGGTCTATTTGGATTTAACGCTTTTGGATAATAAAGGCTTAATGCAGAAATCATGCTACTTAACTGACCCATTGGATGACTTCCCGTTGGGAAAGCTTTAAACATTGCGTCCAACCCTTCATTAACTAAGGTATGCGAACTTATACTAGTTTCAAATAATTCAAGTTCTGATTTATTTGGTAATTTTCCATAAAGAATTAAGTAAGAAACTTCCAAAAAGGAGCAGTTTTCAGCTAGGTCTTCTATACTGTAGCCTCTATGTCGAAGGATACCCTTTTCTCCATCGAGGAATGTAATTTCACTTGTTGTAGAGCCCGTATTTTTATACCCAGGATCTAATGTAATGTGGCCTGTTTTACCTCTTAAGGTTGAAATGTCAATGGCTTTTTCTCCCTCTGAACCTGTAATTACGGGAAATTCATATTCTTTTCCCTCTAGCGTGATTTTTGCAATTTCTGACATATCTTTTTTGGAATTTTACAAATATAGTCAGAAACAAAGGCTGTTTCAAATGATTGAACAAACTTTAAACAACCTTTAACGAACTTCTAACTCTTTTAACCCTTTAGCTGTAAGTTGAAACTTTACCTTTAAAATAGCATCCATATTCACTGTAAGTTTTTGTTGATTCGAGGAATCTAGGGCTTTTATATAGCGGTGGTGTAATAGTTGTTTTACAATATCTATAATTACGGGTTTGCTGAGATTTATTTCATCTATAATAGATTCTAATGCTTCTGCATGAATCATTCGCTCCATAACTAGTATTTCATCACCACCAACCTCCAGCATTTAAAGTCCTTTTTCGGTGCGCATTTGTGGGAAGAAAAGTACTTCCTGAATAGATGATTGATTGGTTAACATCATTGTCAATCTATCGATCCCTATTCCTAAACCACTGGTTGGGGGCATGCCGTATTCTAGAGATCTAATAAAATCATGATCCATTGCCATTGCCTCTTCATCACCTCTTTCAGCTAGTTTTAATTGTTCTTCAAAACGTTCCTTTTGGTCAATTGGATCATTCAATTCAGAGTATGCATTTGCTATTTCTTTACCATTGACAAAAAGCTCAAATCGTTCTACTAAACCTTCTTTTTCTCTGTGCTTTTTGGTTAAAGGACTCATTTCGATAGGGTAGTCTGTGATAAAGGTAGGTTGTATCAAATGTCCTTCAGCGGTAGATCCAAAAATTTCATCTATTAGTTTTCCTGTTCCCATATCTGAAGTTACTTCACAACCGATACTCTTGGCAAACTGACCAAGTTCTTCTTCAGATTTACCTTCAATATCAAAATTTGCATAATTTTTAATTGCTTCTGCCATTGTCAGACGTTGATAAGGACGAGCAAATGAGATTTTGTTATCACCAACTTGTGCATCTGTATTTCCATTAACATCTAAAGCCGCCTTTTCAATCATTTCTTCCACAAAGTCCATCATCCAGTAATAGTCCTTGTAAGCAACATAAATTTCTAAACCGGTAAATTCTGGGTTATGAGTTCTATCGATACCTTCGTTTCTGAAGTTTTTTGCAAATTCATAGACACCATCAAATCCTCCAACAATTAATCTTTTTAAGTATAACTCATTTGCAATCCTTAAATAAAGCGGCATATCTAGCGCATTGTGGTGAGTTTTAAATGGTCTTGCTGCTGCACCTCCATGAATGGCTTGTAATATCGGAGTTTCAACTTCTAGATAGCCTTTGTTGTTAAAAAGATTTCGCAAGCTTTGTACTAATCTGCTGCGTTTAAGGAAGATATCCTTTTTCTCTGGGTTGACAATTAAATCAACGTAACGCATTCTGTATCGAGCCTCTGGGTCGGTAAAAGCGTCGTAAACAACCCCATCTTTTTCTTTTGGAAGAGGCAATGGGTTTAGACATTTTGATAATAATGTTAATGAACTTACATGGATGGAAATTTCACCAGTTTTCGTTAAAAAAACATAGCCTTTAACCCCAATTATATCCCCAATATCTAGTAGTTTTTTAAAAACAGTATTGTAGAGTGTTTTATCCTCCTCTGTGCAAATTTCGTCTCGATTAACATAAATTTGAATTTTCGCACTGCTATCTTGAATTACCGCAAACGCGGCTTTTCCCATTATACGACGTGCCATTAAACGACCAGCAATTACAACTTCTTTGTAGTTATCTGGGTTACTTTCAAAGTTTGATAATATATCTTGAGCAGTTGTATTTATAGGAAAAAGTTCTGCAGGAAAAGGGTCAATTCCGAGTGATCTTAACTCAGAAAGAGATTCTCTTCTTAGTCGTTGTTGTTCGTTAATACTTGGTTCCATGCGAAATGAATCGCAAAGTTAGCCAATTTTTATACTATAAATTATTTGTAGAAGAATTATCTGTGTTTGATTCAGATGTTTCTTTGGAGAATATAATTGAAGGAGACGGTAGGGTAAACCATTTTTGAGCAATTATCATTATCGCAACTCCCACAGTGATACAGGCATCTGCGAAGTTCCAAATTGGAGCAAAAAACACAAAATGCTGTCCACCTATAAACGGAATCCAATCTGCAGGAACACCCTCGTAAATAGGGGCGTAAAACATGTCAACAACGTGTCCTTCAAACCAAGTTGCGACATATCCATTAATATCGTCAAAGACAACGCCATAGAAAATAGAATCAATTATATTTCCTATTGCACCAGCTAGAACTAAAGCCAATGATAATATTAATCCTCTGTGATATTTACCTTTAATTATGGATATTAAATATATAATTCCAAAAGCAGAAACTAGGATTCGGAAAAACGTAAGAATCAACTTTCCTACTTTACCACCACCAAAGAGTTTCATACCGAAGGCCATGCCTTCATTCTCTATAAAATAGAGTTTAAACCAATCGTCAAAAACCGTGTAAGATTCACCATAAATAAAGTGTGTCTTTACATAAATTTTAATTAATTGATCCGCTAGCACCGCCCCTAATAACACGGCAAATGCTAAAATCCAGCGGTTTCTTTCGGCTTTGAGAGACTCCAAGACTATCGCTTTATTTTAGCTTCTACAGTTTGAGTAGTATGAGGAACGAGCATTAACCTTTCTTTAGGAATTAGCTTTCCGGAAGTTTTACAAACACCATAAGTTTTATTTGATATTCTCACCAAAGCCGCCTCCAAACTTTTAATAAATTTTAATTGGTGTGCCGCTAATTGATTTAAACTTTCCTTTTCTAATGTATCAGCACCATCATCTAAAGTGAGGTAATTGTTATTACCACAATCACCACCATTTCCACTGCCATTTTTTAATTGACCTTGTAAAGTTTTGAATTCAGATTTTGCCGAGTCCAATTTCTTCATGATGATAGCTTTGAACTCTTCTAATTCAGTATCGGTGTAACGGGTTTTTTCTTTTTCCATAGACTTTAACTTTTTATAATTTTCAAAAATAGGGGTTTTTCGTATACTTCTGTTTCATGTTCGGCTACTGAATCGTTAAACGAAATACTAGACGCAAGTACCTCAGAAGCAATGTATTGAGTGTGGTTTTGTACACTTTCTTGTAGCTCGGAG
>JAURNR010000004.1 GCA_030830065.1 Bacteroidota bacterium
TAGAGCAATATTTTGGACTTTCAAATTAGAACAAGGACTGCCTTACAATCCTGATTTTTACAGTCCCATTATAAAAGCTAGAATAAATTTATTGAGCAAATCGGATAGAAGTGAATTTGAAAATCCATTATTTTTTAAAGAATTTCAGTCTTATATCCACGATTTTTACAATAATGGCGTGTTTTATTCATATAGTTTTTCTGAAAATCCTTTGAAGGTTGTATATGGAGATTATGAATATGTAACACCAAGGCCACAGAGTGCTTACATTGATATGTTTTACTCGGCGGCGCCCGTCGGATTCAGAAATTTTTCCGAAATTCTCGGAACTTCTTCATCCAGTTACACTTACAGTTACAACAATTTATTTCTCGACACAAGTCTGGATCTTACTTCATTGGACACGGGTGTCTACAGTACACTTAAAACAAATAGCGTTTACATTGGGTTGCCTACGACAACGTATAGCTCAACTGACAATGAATTTCCGTGGGATGTACGTTTCAGTCCCTCCGGATCATTTAATATTGATTCGTCGTCTTCGGTAAACATTAATACCGCAATTGAAGCATTTCCTGTTTTACCTGGTACAAAAATGATACTTACTTTTTATTATTTGTCTGTAGTTAATTTAAGTGTAAAAAATGGCACGGGATATATAAATTAGCGATATCTTGGATATTCTATTCCAGTATTATCAAATACCAATTTTGAAACACCATTTTCTATATAAAGCAAATTTATAGAAAGGGGGAATATTTTAAGTTTTATCGCGTCTTCATTTTTTCCTTTGGTATCAAATCTGAAATATGGGTTTATCACATTTGAAAAATTTATAGATCCATTTGGTTTAGAAATGTTCATGGGATCTTTGCAAAGCGCGAGTGCATATATGTAACCACGATATGCATCTTGTCCAAATAGAATATTTTGGTTAGAACCGGGAAAATGAGAATAATATTGAAACCCTCTTAGAAATTGAAATGTTCCTACTTCTTTTTGTAATATTAAATTGTCGTCTAGTTTTATTTCTAGTGAATTTAAAAAATCATTGTAATCAAGAGTAGTTTCTTCATATGTTTGTAGTTCACGTGAATAATCAAATGGCGTTGTTGTTTCAGTCGAAGTATTTTTAAAAGTGAAAAAGAGAGCTTTCACGGGATTATTTATATAAGGTTTTAGTACAAAAACTGAATCGCCCGTATACTCTTTTTCTGAAGATTGAAATTGTTCAACGGGGTAAACTAATGGAGTTTTAATTAGCGAATCAACAATTTCTTTTGGTGCATAACCATATTCTATTCGCAGACTAACATTTACATTATTATTTCCATTGTCGACACCGCCCCATCGCTGCGCGTCTCTTATTCCCACGGCAACTTCAACTTCGTGCAGTCTTAAAGCGCATAATGGAATGGCCAAATTTGTCTTTCCGTGGAACCAGAACTTAAGAGGCACCTGAAGGCGATAGGTTCGTGGAAATTGATCCGTGTCTGTAAAAGGAAATCCGGGTCCTCCTCCCAGCATTCTATAAAGCTGAACGATTGAAAATGATTCTTTTTCTGTATTTTCTACATTTAAGCGTAGATTTAAGGTTTCACCCGACTCTTGTTGAATCGTAGTTCCGCCGATACTCAATGACGCGTAATCAATCATGGCATGTGCCTGATTCAACCTGGTGCTTTGAGTACTTGTGTAGTCAATCAAAAGATACATTTTCGTGATAAAATCACCATGTCTTGGTACCATGAACTTTCCACTTGACCCATAATTAATATTTATCGGTTCCGTGTCAAAGCTCTGAGTAAGAAAGTTACATTTTTTTGTAAACACAGCTTTGAATGGAGTTTCCATTATTCTAATAACTAATTATATTTTATCCACAGTGATATGTACACGCGACCACTTCCGCGTGATAAACATTTTTAGGGTTAAAAAAATTGTTTTTTGTCGTGGTTGTCAAAGTTTTATTGTTCATCTTTACAATAAATCGTTTAGCGCTCGTGAAATCACAATTTTGTAAAATTTTTGCTACCGTGTAGTTCATTTGCGTGTCATCCAGTTGTTTAACTCCATAACCAGATAGGGTTGATGAAGTAATATAGTCTCCCGATGTAAATGTTCCATTTTCATTTGTAACCCATACTGTACCGTTACCAACTGCATTATAGTGTCCGTCGCCATTCGAAACACCAAAGACATTTGGATCATTTTCAATGTCGGATAATTTTACATTTGTTAATATATCATTTACGGAATTTATTATTGGCGATGAAGTTGGATCAACAGACACAATTAAATCTTTTTCAATTACGTTACTTGAAATAGCACCATGCATTCCTTTAAATGATAGAAAACTAGAAGCGGACATGGTGCCATCTTCATTTACAGTAACATAATTTGTTGGAGTTGTACTTATGACACCCATTCTCATTAGATTACTTGGTGCCGTTTCATGCAAACCGAAATAGGCTCCATAATCATCTTGATATCTTGTAGAATTGAATTTAATTACGGGGTTTCCGTGATTTGTGTTGTTTATTTCTGCAATAGTAATTTCAGAAGGTACACTTCCTGGTACTTCAGAAAATGTAGTTGCGCTTAAAGGTGTTCCATAAAAAGGACTTATGTACCTTACGAATATATTGGATTCTGATACTAATGTTTCTGTCCTAAAAATACTTATACTATAATTACTCCAATCTGAAACAGGACCGTCAAAATCTAATTGCGTGAATTTATTTGTATTGTACGCTTGACTACCAGAATAGTATATTTTATTATCAGTTTTTATTATTCGACCATTCAAAAGTAATTCAGTAACGTTACTTGCTCCTTCTTCGATAGCAGCTGTAAAAGTTGTTCTAAATGAACCCGATCCCGAAGTTCCTATTCCAAGTTGTCCCCAATAGTTATCTCCGGTTGAATAAATAGCACCACCTTTTCTTATATGCAGTGCGACACCAGTAAAACTGGTGCTGTTAAATTCAACTTGATCAACTCCAGATGTTCCTTCACCATCTGTTAATTGATGAGTAGTTATAGAAGTTCCTACAGGAACACTCGAAATCCCAAGTGAACCATTGTCATTGTATCCACTTGTGTATACAGCATTATTTTTAAGTATTGCTGTAGATCTTGGAGATGCAGCAATAGCTGAAACGTCGCTAGCTCCATTTATTAAAAGTGTAGGTGTACTGGCATAAGACTGATTACCTATTCCCATAGCTCCATTTATATTCGAACCAATAGCATATGCACTTCCATCTGATTTTAGAAAAAAAGCAGCATAATTAGTAATGGCAATATCTACTACATTGTTTATTGAAGTTATTTCTTTAAAAACGACACTTGATGATAAACCAAGCCCCGCTCGTCCAGAAGAATACACTTTTCCATTATTTTTTAAAGCAATTGTTCGAGATTCGTTTCTTGCTAATTTCACAACACCAGAGGTACCATCACCTACAGCTTTAGTAAAAAATTTAGTTGTTAATTTATTTCCGGTAGCAAGTTGTCCATCTGGATTATACCCACAGCTATATACACTACCCTCTGTTGTTATTACCATTGCAGAAGACACCATGTTGGTCCCATCCAGATTATAGAGTTGTGTGTAAACTTTTTCAATTGATAATGGCGTTGAAGTTACAACATTTGAATAATTAAAATCAAAAGATACACCTGTACTTATAGTTAAATTACTTGTAACTATATCAGTTTCATCTATAATCATATTAGAAGATGAAATTAAATTACCGTAAATGTCGTCAGCATTGTAGTTTTTGACATTAATTGAAACTGAACCTTGATTATCTATTTTAAAGATGTCTTTATTTCCAGATATAGTTGAATCGTATACCGGTTGAGATATATAAAAATAATTACCCGTTGTATTATCAATACCCATATCAATATGAGAAGTAGAACCAGGTATTTCACTTGGATTCACGCGTAGCCTCAATTGTCTGGAGTCTATAAGTGATTTTTTGTCTGAATAATTGCTGTATATTTCGAATGGGACGTTTGTTGTTTCCGTATTACTTATGAAAATTTGCCCTTCTACTTCCAATGGATGGTTTAAACCTATACCTACATAAGTCATTTAACAATAATAAATATAATATTAACCA
>JAURNR010000050.1 GCA_030830065.1 Bacteroidota bacterium
TATCCGTCGGATTAGGCAGCTAGGGCGTAGTTATTTTCGCCTCTTAAAAAATTGAAAGTTCAGATTAAGGTGCAATACTTACAACGCACCACCTGCTTACACCGCATCCAATCATCCCGTCAATTCCAGTCAACCCCAGTGTAGATATTGCAAATTTACGAAAAGGTTTCATCGTATGAAAGCTGCATCACTGTAAACCATTTCTGAAATGGACCCTTCATCATTCTTAAATTGAATTGCCCAAGTGTATGACATGTATTTTTTGAGTTTATGGTCTATGTACTGTTTATTATCTGAACTCAAATTACCCACAATATAATAGGGATTATTCCCTGATTTACGCAGTAATTTAATAGACTTAGTTCCTTTTGGCACTTTGTTCCAACTTATAGTTGCATTATTACCGGAAATTTCAACATTTAAAGTTACACCTTTTGCTGATATTGGTCTTGGCAAAGGCTTTTTTATTCCAGTTCTAAATATATTAGATTCATTTCCAGATTTATCAATTAATTTTAGCTTGTAAGAATAACTTGAGCCTGAAATAACGTTTGTATCAATCCAATATTTAGCGCTCATGTCGTTTAGTTTAATCCATTCACTGCTGTCTGCATTACTCATTCGTTGAATATGCAATTGATAAAGATCGGTTTCGTTAGGCCAATTAAATTCAACCTGTATATCACCAGATTTTAATGAATGCACATTACCAGTAATTGGAGCCGGCGCTATTTTATCGGGAAGTTCAATTTTGATGGATGAACTAATTTTAGAAAAATTACCTTTTAAATCTACTGATTTGACGCCATAAAATCTATTTCCCCTTAAGTTTTTTAAACTAATGGTGTCTCTAAAAAATGTATCAATAATTGTGTAGGGTGTTAGGAATACCCAAGGGCCATTCTCTTGCGTTGATGTTGCCACTCGATAGCCTCGTATATCTGGAGAAATACTAGGATTCCATATGATCTCAATATTTCCATTTTGGTCAATGGAGTAATCAGATTTGGTAATAATATTGGGTGCAATAGTATCTTTTGTTACAACTAAAAATGGGGTAGTACTGTTCTCGTTATTAGCCGTATCAACCGTTACTATTTTATAATAATTTGGTAAAATATTATGACTTTCGTTGTGGGTGAAGTTTGATGAATTTTTTTTCAATTCTGATAATACACTGTAAGGCCCATTGTAATTGTTTGAATAATATATTCTCACCAATTCTCTATCAGTATCTTCTGGCATATCCCATTCAATTTGAACATTATTTTCTGATAATGAATTAAAGGTGAAACTATCGATATCTTTTGGCGGAGTTAAATCTCTTCCAAAACTCATCATTATATCGGAACAATACCCTGTTTCTCCAAATAAATCATACCCGCATACTTTGAAATATCTTTTTTCATAGTTCTCTTTTAGTGGTATTGGGTATTTAACAATTGTAATTCCAGTAAGTGTATCGTTTTTAATCTCATTGTATGGTAATGGATTTATTTTTGAAAATTCGCCGTCAACTGATTCAGACATATAAACGTCATATGCTGCAGTGTTTTCTAGAGGTAACCAAGTAAGTAATACACCATGTTCTTTGGACTGGGTCGCGAGTTCTATTATTGATTCATTTGATCCGGCATTTCCAACAAACATCTGGATAGTATTATTATTAGTCAGAATATTATTTTTTGGAATTGCTATTTCTACTGAATAAAAACTATCTGCACTTAATGGCAATTCAAAACCAACATTTAATAATTTAGCAGCATCCCAAGAAAAAGAACTACCTAATGTGGCTAATACAAATAAATTTTCTTGTAACTCAAGGGTTGACTTAATCTGTTTATCAAAAGAATTTCCTTTTCCCATATTGGCACCATAAAGTAATTGAGCACATATCATGGCATTGGAATCTGATTTCACCTTTTCCCATTGTGTTTTTTCAGCAGGTTTGAAAATAAAAGTTCGTGATGCAGGTGATTCTACAGGAGTATTTTTATACATCAATGGAGTTACTTTTACCGTGATTTCTGATAGTCCTACACCTTTTAATTCTAAGTAATTTCTGGGTATTAACTTAATTTTTACGGAGGACTCAGAAACACGTTTAACTCGATGAGGAATCGAACTCGTACTATCTGTTTGTGCAAAGACAGAATGTGTAAAACACATCAATATGAATAAAGTTCTTAATAGGGATTTCATAAGTTTATTTAAGGTTTCTT
This sequence comes from Bacteroidota bacterium, assembly GCA_030830065.1. Lineage (GTDB taxonomy): Bacteria > Bacteroidota > Bacteroidia > NS11-12g > UBA955 > VMCP01. The sequence continues at coordinate 2,223 of JAURNR010000050.1, forward strand.
GCTGCTACGTTGATTACTAATTTGATTTGATGTATTACTCCATCCACTTTTTCCGCCACTACCGTTTGAATTGCTCGAAGCTTTCGAAGGCGCAGAAGCAGAAGGATTACGTATAATAAAGTTTGCCGTTTGTTGCGGCATGCTATTATTAGGGAAAACAGAATTGAATCCATTTTCATTTTGACGGAATTTAAGTTGCCAATTATATGCCCCTCCAAGAGCAGGTTCAAGCTTTGGAATTGCTGCAATTTGAAACAGTGTTAATAACATATCTCCATTTAAAACTGAATAGTTAATTCTTCGTGGGTTGCTTGGTTGATTTGCGGCATCAGGTAATCTTCGTTGCACAATATCCGTGATCAAACCTTTAAAGGACTGCAGGTTTTCATCAAACTTATCAAACCTGGAATCAACCTGACGCTGCGCAAGGATATAACTCTCTTGTTTCATTCGAGTTAACCATGAACTAGGTTGATCGAGGTTTGCATTCACAATACTTGAAGCGTTTAAAGGAACCAAATAATCCCAAACATTTTTGGTAGTTGCACTAGACATTCTTCCCGTACGACTATTGAAATTCTGATAAAATGATACATGATTTGGTTGGATTAACCCTTGGTCTAGTAGGCTATTAATTTTTGAATAAAACTCATTTATTTTAGTCAAGAACTCGTTACTGCTGGTAGGATGAATTTTAACCAACTGGTTACTCTCATTGTTAAAGTCAAAATCACTAAACGGTTCACTACCAACGGTTATAAACATCATTCTGCCGTTTGAGAAGTTTAGTAAAGAAGTTCTTTGGGGATCAATACTTTGAACTTTTGCCGCTAGATTGGTGTGCTTACTTGTACCAAAATATGTGGTATACATTACATCTTGGTAACTGTTAACCATTCTCTCCAATATATTATCTCCTAAGCTCTCTAAATCAACACCATTATATTCAGAGGTTTCCATGGTATTTCCTCCTCTCATAGTTTGAATATTTGTTTGTCTCCTAGCATTAATTCCTTGAGTTAGATTTTGTGAAGAACTCTGTAATCCATTATTTATCATATCCGCTGAATAAAAAATGGGAGAATTAATATTACTGAGGTAATTGTCTAAAAACGTATTCAAGTTATGTACTCTTAATATTTCCAGCTTGTATAATTTCCCTATATCTAAATTTCGAGTATTAAATGAAATACTCGTAGATGTTGGGGTATAAGAAATATTTGAATATGCATATTTATTACTTTGTATATCGGTAAATCTAATTAAGTACTTTACAGGTTGCGGAACTTGAAATGATACTTGTTGATTTAATACAATATTACTCATGGAAGTTGTTGTACTTACAAAAAGACCTCCTGTTCTGCGTACGAAATTCATTTTCCCAGTAATTTGATTGGTATAAACAAATGATCTGTTTCGTTCTGGGAATTGAGATTGGATGAAAAATTGTTCTATTCTCGGTGCTGATGTAGTTGTGAAAAGATGTTCCTTTCTTTGAGTAGCAATATTCCGACCCTCTTTGTTTTTAGCCCTTGCCCAGATACCATTTTTCCGCTCTTCGAAGTACGAAGTTGCTCTAACCTTGTAGCTTTTCCCAGCCTCTAGGAATCCTTTGAATTTAATTTGACGAGTGTAAAAGTCGCCATCCCAATTATTACTAACTTCGAATTCACTTTCGTCCACCCTATTAAATGCATTTCCTCTCACTGCCTTCTTAAAAATCTTAACCTCATGCATAGCTTTAAAAGTTCTAATACGCGTTTCAGTGGAACTTCCAGGAACAGGAACTTCAATATCAAACGCTTGGTTGTGGTTAAATCTAAAAATTGCCGCAGCATCAGTATTAATGGGTGTTTCAGTTAATTGATTTGCAGGTAGAACGTCTTCAATTAATTGCATAGTATTAATTGGTGTTTCAATTTCGGCGTATACTGGCTCACACTTTTCACCTACATAAAATTCAAAATTAAATCGACCTTTTACTAATCCGTTCAATACAGAATATCTTCCAGCTACAGCGCCTTCTAAATAACTTGGATTAGGTAAACCACCGGCAATTACTGCGGCAGCATTAATGGATGCAATATTGATATTTCCTTCATAACACCACACGTCTACATGTAAACCCACACTACCTTGTAATGCGGCATACATAGCTCCAGATGCATACCAGTTATTTATTCCTATTTGTTGGCCGCCAGCACAGCCTTCGGTTAATCCAAATGCAATATCATAACCTACAACTAAATCAAATTGACCATAGAAAATGAGGAAGTTTTGTTTTCCAGTACTTACATCCAAAGATGCTCCATGTGATACACCTGATACAATTTGAATTTGTTGAGGCAAATGCATCTGTTCTCTTTGAAAAATATTAACGACTGCGTCGGGGAATTCAGTGTTAGGTAAATTGGTACCCATCATGAAATATCCACGCGTTGAAATAGCCGCGATTCCCGGAAATCCAATAGATAATCCTACTCTATCATTCCAATTCGGTTTACCTACCATAATGTGCCAGTCATTTGAAGAGAATAGGATATCAATTTCACCAGCTCTTCTTCCTGGGCCAACCCCTTGAATTAATCCTCCTGCAACGGATAGGTATGCGTTAGCATTTGCACTGAAAATATGATTTTGGACGTCATACGTCATGGTGCAACTACCATTAAAAAATTCACCATTTTGAGGTCTTCCGTTTGAAGGAGGAAAAGAAGAATTCATTAATGCGAACTGCCCATAAATTGAGAAGTCATTAATTGCAAAAGTGGAACTATTGAAGTTTGCTCTAAAGCCACCTCTTAATTTATAAGTCATACCCATATCTGGAAGACTTACAAAATCAATATTTCCTCCAAATAATGCCGAACTATTCTTGGGAATTACACTGTTACTTCCAAATTCAACGTTATATCCAACTTCTAAACCGAATCCATTAATTCCAATAACCGGTGCTGGTCCAATGGGTATTGGAATAGCAGCAGGTATTGTTGCCATACCTTTTAAATACCAATAAGTGAAGCTACTTTTTTTACCACATTTGAATTCAACAGCTGCACTGATATCTGCTCCCATCATATCCATATCACAACTTATTTCACCACCCAATCCGGTACCATATACATTATGATTTTCGTAAAAGGTTAATTCACCATCTAAATCCATTGGGCCAATGGATCCGGTAGCACCAAAACTTTCAATTTCTGGCGGTAATGGTCTGATTTCACCATCGCCTCTCACCTTAATTCCTATTTTCCCCGCACCCCTTACTTCTAAATAGTCTTGTACAGAGAAATCGCCTTCAAATCTTAAATAGTATCTTTTCCAACCTCCAGGTTCATTTTCTGTTAAAAATTGGACACCACTACTTCTTTGTCCTGGATTTCCATTCGAATTATTTGAATTTCCTCCGCTGGAGCTATTGTTGGAATTATTATTATTTTGATTGCTAGCTGTACCGTTTGAGTTATTCGAGTTATTACCGCTACTACCGTTATTATTCTGAGATGAATTGTTCGAATTTCCTCCGCTAGAGCTATTGTTGGAATTATTATTTTCGTTCTCAATTTGTTGTGATCCTCTCTCAGTAAGTGCCATTTCATATTGGTACACCTTAAATCGATCAACTACAACATCGCCGATACTGAATGCATTAGAAGAAGAGTTTGAAAAGTGTATATCTCTAAATCTTCCGCTAGCAAATATTTTATCCAAACTGTATTGTCCGTCTAAACCAACATTAATCGCAAAATCAGCGTCTAAATCTAAAGAAACCTCCATGCCACTGGATCTTGTGTATCCAATAGTAGCAGTGGTTTGGGTTATGGTTAAGTCAGCTTTCATTGCAGAGAACGGTACATTTGTTCCTAAATCAAACTGTCCTGTGATGCCTTCACTGCTAAAATCTAGTTGCATCTCAGATTTATGATTTCCGGTATCTAATGGGGTTTTGATGAATCCTTTCGAATACCCATCAGTGAGAACACCATGTGAGAATTCAATCATAAATGTATCTATGCTATATCTCCAACTTCCCCAACTGTAATTCACATCCCAAGGAATAATGTTGTTAGCCTGAATTCTTGTATTGAATCCATCTGCTTCAGAAATTGAAATTTGATCCGCGATGATTCGAGTAGTTGCAGTTTGTGTGCCACCGGGATTATCAAAAATTCGTTCTACATCACAAACAATATCCTTTGCATAAAACCCTTCATATGCATTTCCAAGGGTATTATATGGTGGTGGTAAGTCGGCGTAGTTTGAAGTTTTTGAAAAATCGAATACAAATGTGGTTGAATCAACTTCAATGTAATCAAGGCCACCGGGGTGGAACTTTGGCAACGAAATTGCACCCAAGAAGTTACCATTTTCATCTAAAGAAGCTAAAAATGGAATATTAAACTCTTGGCCAGCATTCCCGCCATCTGAGGGTTCAAATAATTCCTTATCTAGTATTAATGATCCTGAAATTTGACCACTTTCAAAGAAACCTGAGCAACTAAGTTGAACGTAGGTTGGATCAGCGTCATCTTGGGCCAACACGAGTTTATTGGTTTCTGCACCAGGTAGGGGAATTTCAATGTCTGAAACTAGAGTAAAGTTTAACAGCCCTTCATTAGCGCAACTTAAATCTGTATTATCACTTAGTGAAGCCAGTTCAATTGTGTCATTTCCAGCAGGTATCTGATAATACATAAAGGCAGATGCATTTTCTTCATTAAACACGAGTTTCCATAAATATAATTTAGTGCCACCTAAGCCAGTATTAATCATGTATGGCAATGTGTTTCCTGCCGTATCAGCATCTTGATTTGCCTGTTCATCAAACAGTGTTTGTCGATTTAGGGAAGAAGAAATAAACGATAGACCATCTTGAATACTCATATCAGCAGGTACAAGATCTGGCCGGGAGTGAACGGCTTCCGCACTTCCGTCGGTAACCAAACCACCTATATCTACCATCATTTCATTGAAGTCAATTTTAAACCTTTCTCCCCATAAAGGAACTTCTAAAACACCGCTTCCTGTCCAACCTTGCGTTGCTGCATTTTGAGAATCAAGTGAAGTAATAGTGATAGGAATACCTCCAGCTATACAAACTGTAGCACCTACTTTAACTCCTGTAAATGAATCAACTCCTAAACAAAGTGAAATTCCAATACCATCTCGGTTAACCATTTTAATATCGCTCCAAGAAAATGAGAAGGAAGCAGTATCGTCAGGGTCTGAAAGCCATGCTAGTCGCATGAAATAAATACCCGAATCAGGTAAGTTTACCTCAAGAGTTTGTTGTGAATATAAATCACTGAGGACCTCTTGCTCGCTTGTAATTCCCAAATCATAAGTATGATCAAAATCGACAAATTCAATTCTTTGCGGATTTAAAAAGTTGGCAACGCGACTAATTTCAACGGCTAACTTTTGATGTACTCTAATTTGTAAATTATTATTTTGAGATTCATTAAATATTAAGGCATCTCGGTCTCTTGGAAAAATTCTATCCGGTGGGAAACTAGGCACAAACGTAATTTCTTGTTCGTCCATCCGCGAACTGCGTTGTCGAATTTGAGTGAATTGTGGTTTACCCATACCCATAGTGAAATGTCCTTCATCTGCAGCACCTTGAGGAAGTAATGTTCCTTCTGAGGTGAATGAATGTAAAACAGAATAGTGAAACATCTTACCACTGTAATTATCTTCTTGTGGCTCAAATCGATGGGTTACAACAGAATATCTATTATTGTTATTTTGAATCGATAAATCGCTGTTTTCAAATGTGATAATTTCTGGTAATTCTAACGGCATTCCAATGAATGTCATTTGAGTGGTTGTATTTACTTCGTTCAATCTCCCATTGTTGGGTGAAATTTCACTCACAATTGGAACCCACTCAAAAGGAAGTGTATCCCCTGATTTAGGATAAGTAATATTTTGAGAATAACTGCTTATTGGGTCAGTTACTGGATCTAAATACTCGCTGTTTTTTAATGTAAACTGACAAGAAGCTGAATAGCCGTTATTTCGATATGAATCAAATTCAGTAGGGTCTATTGCTTGAACTCGAAATATGTAACGAGTATTATTCAACATCCCGTAATCATTTGGATTAAATACTATCGTTGGTGCAGAGGTCGTTAAATCTGCAATAGGGTTTTGCTGACTAAATACTTGATTATCATCTAATACATTTTGGTTTAGTATTTCATATATTTTTACATTGTATTGGGGTTGAGTTGCTCCCAATACAACTGTTGGAGTCCATGTGATAAACATTGTGTTTAATTGAAGAGCTCCAATTATATCATCACCACAATCTGAACCGTTTACTGTAATTATTTGTGGGGGTTCTGCGCTTTGAATTGTTATTTCCTTACTACATCCAAAATCTAACTCAGATAGTGGTTCTAAGTTGTCATTATCAAATGCTTGTACACAAATTCTGTAATTACCTTCTGGTACATTCCCAGTCTGAGCAATCTTATTTACATCGAGCCCATTTAAATTTAATTTACTTCCACGAAAAAGGTCCTCAAGGTCCGAACCGGTTAATGTTCTCATTTCACCAGGATTTAAAACCAATGCTTCTCCTGTAGGTTTGGGTTTTAACGTTGTATTTATTTTAACTCCGTTATTACCTGTTAACTCCGAATAAAGGGTTATATTATAAGTTCGAGTACCTACATTACTGATTTGAACATTGACGTAGCTTAAATCTAAGGATTGTATATCAGTTAATTTTAATGTAAATCTTGGATCAAGAAAAACATTAATATTTATTTGACTGAAACCATTTATTGCGAGAAATATAAAAGTTGCAATAAATGAGAGTGTTTTACGATTAAAAAGAGTAACCATAGGTGAAACCAATTCTATTTTGTGTAAGTAAAAATATTGACTGTGAAGATGAATTATTTTTGGAGTATTGTGAACGCAGACCAATCCGGTGGTTGTCCCATGCGTTAACCGTTAAATTTGAACTAACGGTCAAAATGTTCCCATCTGAAATTGAATTTACCATTCTGTTTTGATAGGAAGCATTTGAATTGAAGGAAACTTTTCCTTTAAATAAACTTGCAGAAAAAGACAGTGAAGGTCCGAATCCAATACTGTTTCCTGTGCTAACATTGATGTCATTGTAGAGTAATCCCAATCCCAATGATAATTTACTTGGTGAGTGCGACATTCCTATCATAAGGCTAGTGGTTTTAATATCTGATTCTGTATATTTCGCAGTGACCACGTTTAAATCATTTAGAGATTGTTGATTATAGGTTGCAGATATATTGGTAAAAATCTTTTCTCCCATTTTTGAGTACATTATGCTTCCCCCAAAACATTGATTTACTTGGGAGACACGAATAGAGTCATTCAACTGAATTTTACCGCTACTCTGATCGGTTCCATAATTAGAGAAATTTCCTTGTAGGATTAAACCTTTAATTATGGATAAGCTAATATTTCCCGATTGAATTAAACGGGTAGTTGTAGCTATTTTCTGATCAGCAACATTATCTGATTGTATCCCATATGAGCCAGATATATTTAATTTTCTTTTAAATAATTTTAGTTTTGGCCGTATCGTAGTTCTGAACAAATCATTTTGAATAAAATAGATCCCTAAACTTTCGTAGTTAGGGCCAATATAATCTGACTGAACTGAAATATCAAATAATTTACCGCTATATCCAATTCCTGCTTTGAATGCAGGATTAATCATGGTGGAGGCGTTAACTGGCAAGATAGATTTATATTGATTTAACTCAGGAAAAGGTAGCGTATCTAATCTAATATCTTTGGTGATTAATGATAAGCCGGCATCCACAGTTCCGTGTATTCTTTTAAAAATCGAAAATTTACTAGATACTCCGAGAGTTACGTTTGAACTCGGTGTTATTTTGTTGTTTGAGTTTTTTATAGAAGATGTATCATCATATAACTTGGTAGCAATAAAATCGATATGGTTTTTTACAGTACCATAACCTAGTTTTAAGCCATATCCCCAGCGTTCGTAGGTGGGTATGATAGTGATGCCTTGTTGGGCGGCAACCATAGAATCCTCGCTAATCCCTTTGGCAAATCTTCCATAAAAAAGTCCAACTCTCAATTTCCCGGGATTTAATTCTACTCCACCTCCAAGAAATGTCACTCCGGCCATTGTAAAGTCACTGAATTTTAAATTTCTATATCCAATATGAAATGTGGCCCATTTATAGGTTGGGCTCAAACCATATTGATTGAAAGGTTGCGTATAATCAAACTCTTGATTTGAATATGTTCCGCTAAATGGGAAATCAACATTCAATACGGTTATTGTGGGTTGTCCAGAAATATACCAATTAGGTGTTTGGGTATAGGTCGTATTATCGGCAGACTCTTTTTTAGAAATACTCATCCAATAACCTAGAGATATAGAACCATTTAATTTTATAATAGGTTCTTTTTTGGCGGTATCAGAATTTATATTAGCAACTAAACTGTTTGATATGAAAATAGTTAAGCTAATTAAAAGCGATTTATAAAAGAGGATTTTTTTCAAAAATAGAAAGTGAAAATAAAATTGTTTTACAAATATTCAAAATTTTAAAGATTCCTAATGTTTTAATTCTGCTTTACATCTATTGATAATAGTCATAATATAAATAAATTGCGGCATGAAAAACATCCCACTACATTGGAAAATTATTTTTGGTTTAATACTTGGTGTTTTATGGAGTATTGCTTCTGCTAAGTTTGGTTGGGCTGATTTTACCAATAATTTTATTCATCCGTTTGGTGAGGTTTTTATTCGGTTGCTTAAATTGATTGCTATCCCACTCGTTTTGTTCTCCATAATAACAGGAGTAACAAGTTTAAAGGATGTTAGAAAATTAGGACGAATGGGCAGCCAAACAATTGGCATGTACTTAGGGACAACGTTTATTGCTGTTACCATTGGATTGTTATTATCAAATTTAATTAATCCAGGAAAGAAATTAACCGATAAAGACCGTCTAGAAAATCGCATTAAATATGAAGTTTGGGCAAAAAAATCGCAAACAATAATTCGTGATGGCGAATGCTTGTCTTGCGATTCAACTAATGCGGCAATTGTAGAGAGAGTTTTAGGACAACCAATAGAAGAGGATGACAATATAAAGGCTAAGATTGAGGCTGCGAACAAAATCAAAGAGAATGGTCCGCTACAAATGTTAGTAGATTTTGTTCCAGAATCCATAGTAGGAGCAATGAGTAACATGAGTAAGATGTTGCAAGTAATTGTTTTTGCCTTGCTGTTTGGAATTGCATTGATCTCATTGAAACCAGAAGTTGCAAAATCTACGATTGAATTATGCGCTTCGGCTAATGAGGCATTTTTAAAACTTGTAGAGATGGTAATGAAAGGAGCTCCTTTTTTCATTTTTGCCCTCACCGCTGGTGTATTTAGTAAAATGGCTGGTGATGATTTGAATGCCCTACTAGAAATATTTAAAGGGTTAGGCATTTATATGACAACAGTAATAATTGGGTTGATCTTAATGATTTTTGTTATTTATCCCTTTTTGCTTGCTAGGCTCACTAAAAATAAATACGGTTACTCCAAATTTTTTAAAGCAATTAGTCCTGCTCAATTTTTAGCATTCTCAAGTAGTTCAAGTGCTGCCACATTACCTGTTACTTTGGAGTGTGTAACGGATAAGTTAAAAATTCCAAAAACAGTGGCAGATTTTGTACTTCCCATTGGGGCCACCATGAACATGAATGGAACGAGTCTATATCAAGCAGTTGCAACTGTATTCTTGGCTCAAATGCATGGTATAGAGTTAGATATAAGCCAATATGTGTTAATCACAATTACTGCAACTTTAGCGTCAGTTGGTTCTGCGGCTGTTCCAAGTGCAGGCCTTGTTATGTTAGTTATGGTTTTAAGCGCAATCGGTTTAAATCCTGCATGGATTGCAATATTATTTCCAGTAGATAGAATTTTAGATATGTCAAGAACTGTGGTAAATGTTACTGGCGATATTGTGGTTTCAGCAGTTGTTCACAAATGGAACAAAGGAAATAAGATTGATTAATCTTTGTGGGCAACAATAAAAAAATTGCCTTCCGATTCATCATTGGTCCATTCTCCAGGGTTTTTGACATAACCGATATTGAATATTTGTACGCTATTAAAACCTGCTTCCTTTAACAAACTTTTAATTTCATCACGGGAGAAATAATGTAAAAATGCAGAGGTATGACCACCACTTTTTCGATAGAAAACATCACCTTCGTCATAACCTGCTTCTGCAAGTCTGTGGGTATGATAAATTTTTATTGCGTTAGGACCCCATTCATTGCGATTTCCCCTATTAAATACATCAAAACAAAAGATACCACCAGGTTTTAATTCAGTATGAATTTTTCTTAAAGATTCTAATCTTGAACTATGCGAAGGAATATGTCCAAATGCATATAAAAAGTAAATCAAATCATAATGACAAGACTCTAATAATTTGTCGTTGTATGTTGAGTGAGTCACTTGGTGCCCTGCAGCTTTTGCCCTTTCAAGCATTTCTTCACTCATGTCTAAAATTGTAGCAGTGCTCTTAAAAGGATGGTTTTTTAAAATTTCTGTAGACCTCCTTCCTGTTCCACCGGCTATATCTAATACAGTAATCTCACCTTGGGATAGATATTCGGCAATTTTAGAATTTATTGCAGTGGTGTAGGAATTACGCGATTCATGCGCTATATCAAATTCATCGTATTCATGTGCTTGCTCGTTGTAATAATCAGAAAGCATCGAATAAATTTCACTTTCGCTAGGTTTGGGTAAAATAGGATAAATATAATGAGACTTTGATTCTATTTTTTGTTCTTGTGAAATAAACTTGAATGCATTCGTCTCTATTTTGTGAAAATGCTCTTTTGGTTCGGTGAAGCTTGCATTTAATGCCTTTTCGTTTAGCACACCTATTGTGTGTGTTTTTGGTTCAAAAACAGTAAGATTATCCAAGTTAGTTAACGCCGGATAATAAATATGGAGTGTAATTAATGGTTTTGTATTACTTGAGTTTTTAATAGAATGAACTACTCCATCTGGTTCATTCATGATCCCACCAACGTTACATTTCATTGTTAATGAATGACTAAGGATATTGTTTTTCCAATGATATTCTATGTTTTCACCCTCACCAGACAGAACCAAAACATATCCGTAAAACCCATTATGGTAATGTATTGCACTTTCAGAATTTGGCGGCCAATATAGAACGGCTAGCTCCAAAGGTTCAGTGGTATAAATCTTGCGAAAATATTGGCTTGCCTCTGACTTTTCATAGTCGTTTTCATTTTGCGAGAATTTGATTTTAGTAACATCTAATGAATGAACTATTTCTCCGAGATTTCTATAACTTAACTCCGATTGTTTAATTGATTGAAAACGTTGAATAATGAAATCCATAACTATTGGTCGAAGTTATCAATTTTTAGTGTAGGAATGTTTTCAAATTGAAATTTCATTTCTTTGTATAATTCAAATGAGTCGAAAACAGTTCATACTATTTATAACTTTTTTATTGTTTAAATCATTGATTTATAGTCAAGTATTTCAAACATCTGCTTCTTTTAAATCAGTTGAAATTGAAAAAATATGTAATGAAACAAGAGACTCAACTGATAGTAAAAATTCATATCATTGGGTGTCCGGTGTATTTCCTAATACTTTACATGAGAAACATATGGGTGGTTTTGATAATGTTTTGAATGGAATGATATTCATTTCTGATTCTATTATAAATAATAATTTTTCTGATTCAATACATCCAATAGCAATAGCGGACATTCAGGTGAATGATCAATTATTATTTAAAGATGTAGTATTTGGGAAGAGTATAAAAGACACCATAATTTCAGATTCTCAGTTAATGGGATTGATATTAACTCTTCCTTTTCTCAAGAACTTGGATGGTATGAATGGAGATTCCATTTTAAAGAATTCGCAATTTGTTTTTGAGTCTTACACGTTACCACTTCCTTGTAGCCATTATCCAATTTATGTTGAATTTTGGGGAGAAGAGGATGTTACATTGAGTATAGATTATGATTTTGCTGCCGGTTTAACCCTTGATGAGGTGTTGCCCTTTATTAAATCTAACGCAGAACACATTACAGATTTTCATGGTGAACATTGTTCTGCTGAAATAAATAAGGCCATTTTGCACATTCATACACGCAATGCTGATATAGAAACGATTTCCAAGTTTATAGAACAACTAACGGCAACTAAAACAAAGCTCCAGATTTTATATCCCGATGATTAGTTCCACTGCACATCTTCTGGTGCATTTGCGAGTAGAGCTAATTCCCCACCCAAATCTTTTAAAGCACTTTTCCAGGCAATATCACCTTTTAAATTCATGTAGTGATCCGTGAAAGACGATACAATCCACGTTTTTTCATTTATTTCTGCTTCAAGTTGTCCAACGGCCCAACCACAATATCCAGAAACAGCAAAAGTTCTCAATGGATTAATTGAGTTATTCTCCATAGCTTCGAGCAATTCCATTAAATCTGTTACGTAATAGAAATTATCACTGATTTGAGTAGAACTTTTGGTAGCTGACCCCATGTAAATAAAACCCAAATGTTCATCCGCGCTATTTCCTACAGGACCGCCGTTTAGTAGTGGAAAGGTGAAGTCGAGTTCAGGCTTATCTTGAACAGTAATGCTTATTGAGTTAGGTAATGTTTCGTTTATTATTACGCCCAATGTTCCTTCCTCATTACATTCAATTAATACAATAAGTTTTCTGAAGAAGGGTTCTTCGGGAAGAAAAGGTTCTGAAATTAATAGGTTTCCAACATTTAGTTTTTTAGGCATAAATAACTCTTAGCAAAAACCCGAAAAAAGGTGAGGTAACGAAATCATTGATCAAAAATGACGAATTGATGACGGTAAAAGTGTTAAAAAGACACTATTTCAAAAAAGCAAGATTAAAGATTGTGCTAGGCGGTTGATTTTAATGACGAAAATAGAATTTATATCTACAATAAGGGGGTTCTCCAAACCAATACCTCCTTATTTTGTTTGGCTTTTATCACCTAAAACTTACTTTGAAAGCAAAAGTAATTTACTTATTGTTGAAAATACAAAAAGCAAATCTGATAATGAAATTTAATTCATTTAAAACTTTTAAACGCCTAACGTTTGCTTCCTTAACTGTATTTCTTGCTAACTCAGCTGTTGCCCAAGTAGCAAGTTCTGATACAGCAGAGAAGATTGATGAGGTAGTTGTTGTTGGGTATGGTACAGCAAAGAAAAAAGAATTTACCGGTGCAAATTCAGCGCTTAAAGGGGAGTCTTTAGAAAAGTTAAATTTACCTCGTTTAGACCAAGCATTGCAGGGTCAAATTGCCGGTGTTACAATCAATACAAACTCTGGTTCACCTGGAGGTGGTTCTAGTATTCGAATTAGAGGACTTTCTACCTTTGGTGATAATGATCCTTTGATAATTGTGGATGGAGTTATTTATGATTCTGAAGGTTTGAATGCATTGAACCCCAATGATATTGCTTCGGTGAATGTTTTGAAGGATGCAACCGCGGGTATTTATGGGGTACGTGCGGCAAATGGAGTAATCATTATCGAGACGAAAAAAGGTAAGAAAAACCAAAAACCACAAATTGAAATTTCTGGATATTCCGGAATGCAGCAGACCGCTAGAAAGATGGATCTATTAAATGCTACTGAGTATGCAGTTCTAAAGAATGAAATGTTTGCAAATGGTGGTCAACCAATGCCTTTCAATAACACGTTATTAGGAACCGGTACAAGTTGGCAGGATTCTGTTTTTCAAACTGCGCCTATTCAAAATTATAATATTAGTTTACAGGGCGGTACGGATAGAACTACGTATTCAATTGGGGGAAGCTATTTCAAACAAGACGGAATTGTTGGACTAGATAAAGCTAGTTTTGAAAGATGGAATGGTAGGGTGAATTTAAATACTTCTCTTTCTCCAAAATGGAGGTTAAATAGTGTTTTACTATACACTCACGAACAACGTAGTGCATTGCCTGAAAATGGTATTGGATCTGTACTCTACAATACTATAAACGCTTTTCCAACGGATCCAATTCGCGATGATCAAGGTAATTACACCTATCTAGAAGAGGTGGCGGATATAATAAATCCATTAGCACAAATGGAGAATTCTTACAATTGGTCAAAGGTGTACAAATTTGTCGGTAAAGAAGAGTTATCTTATTCATTCATGGATAATTTGACATTTACTAACCGTTTAAATTATAACCTTGCATGGGTAAATGATAAAACCTTCTCACCGTTGGTTTGGTATGGTCCAGGTAAGGCACAAAATACTGCATTGAATGAAAATTTGGATCCTACTTTAGTTGAGATTGCTCCGGGAGTAGAAATTGAAAGAGGTGCGGCAGTTTATGAGGGGCGTTCTTCTTTTTTTGATGTAAATTTTGAGAGTTTTGTTAATTACGAAAAGAAAATTGGTGTTTTACATAATGTGAAAGCAATGTTAGGTACATCAATCTTCTCACGTGACGGAGAGAATTTAAGCGGTACGGCTTACAACATCCCTAACAATTCCGTTGAATATGCCGATATATCAGCAAATTTAGCTCAAGGAGGATATCTAAATAATACAGGGTCTTGGCAATTCCAAGAGCGATTAGTTTCTTTATTTTTCAGAAGTGAATACAGTTATGCAAATAAATATTTTGTTTCAGCAATTGTACGTCGTGATGGGTCTTCTAAATTTGGACCAAATTCTAGATATGGAACTTTCCCGAGTATTTCAGGTTCTTGGGTAATTAACGAAGAAAAATTCTATAATTATTCAAGTCTTCCATACTTAAAAATGCGCTTAAGTTATGGTGTTAGTGGAAATGATCAGATCCAGAACTTTGCCTACAGAGGATTACTAAATGGTGAAGGGGTATATGTATTCAATGATATCATTACTAGTGGTGTTGCCATTGGACGTGCTGCAAACCCTGATTTGAAATGGGAAACCACAGGACAATTAAATTGGGGACTTGATTTTGGTTGGAAAAATGGAGTAAACCTAACCATGAACTACTTCAGAAAGAGCACTAAAGATTTGTTATTCCAACCCGATGTATCAGGATTACTTGGTACTGCTGGAGCGGGAAGTTACCCACCAATTATTAATGCAGGAAATGTATTAAATCAAGGAGTAGAGCTAGAAGGTTCTTACAGTAAACGGTTTAGAAATGGATTTTACACCTCCGTTGCATTGAATGGAACTTGGTTAACCAATGTGGTTCAAAAAGTTCCCGAAGGAGTAAATTTTATTCCTGGAGCTGCGTTTGGTGTTGGTGGTAATGTAGCTACACGGTTTGAAGAAGGATTTCCAATTGGCTATTTCGTAGGGTACCGCACTGATGGGGTTTGGCAAACTCAAGAAGAGATTGACAATTCTCCCATAAAACAAGCAGGAGCAAAACCGGGAGATCTGAAGTATGCTGATATAAATGGTGATGGGGTTATAAATTTCTCTGATGATAGTGATAAAGAGATGATTGGTTCTCCAATCCCAGATTTTACTTTTGGTTTTAATTTCAATGTTTCATATAAAGGAATTGATTTATCTGCAAACATGTTTGCAGCTATTGGACAGGAAATCATTCGTAACTATGAAAGACAGCAACCGTATGCCAATATGTTAACTTATAACATTGAAAGATGGACAGGACCAAATTCTACTAATACGAATCCACGATTGACTACTGAGTTAACACGTAATACTGTGTTTAGTGATTTTTATGTTGAGGATGGTTCATATTTGAGGCTTCGTAATGTGCAAGTAGGTTATACATTAAATCCACTAACGGCAAAGAAAATTGGGTTAGCTGGTTTACGTGTTTATATTGCAGCTAACAACTTGCTTACAATAACCAATTATCAAGGTTTTGACCCTGATATTGGGTCTTTTGGTGGAGCATTAGGAGCTGGTGTAGATTACGGATTTTATCCTCAAGCAAGGAATGTTATGTTAGGCTTTTCAATAAAATTATAATGAGAAAATTAGGAATATATAAAAAAGGTTTAGCCATTGTTTTGGCTTTTGCACTTACTAATTTTGGATGTAAAAAGTTTTTGGATGTTAATCCTTTATATACTCAGGATGCCGAAAACTTCTTTGAAACTCCGGTAGATTATCAGAGAGCATTAACAGGTGTTTACGACTTACTCCAGTCTTCATTTATTACCGTTTGGATTGGTGAAATTGCATCAGATAATGCAATTGCTGGAGGTGAAAGTGTAACGGATACTGAAGGATTACATGAAATTGATGAAATGGGCCACGATGCAGTGAACCAAGAATTGAGAAATGTATTTCGTTGGAACTATGCGGGAATAACGCGAGCGAACTATTTGCTTGAAAATCAAAATAAAATTGATTTTGATGGTAAAGATAAAATCATTGCTCAGGCTAGATTCTTGAGAGCATATTTTTACTTTGAATTAGTTAAATATTTTGGAGATGTTCCATTGATTGTAGACAAAAGATTAGGCGCAGATGAGGTAACTACAGTAGATAGAACGCCAAAAGCTCAGGTATACAGTCAAATTGAGTCCGATCTAATGTATGCTGCGGATATTTTAGGTTGGGATGCAGCTATTAAAGGTGAAGTAACCAAAGGTGCAAGTTTATCATTATTAGGAAAAGTATACTTGTATCAGGATAAATTTGATAAGGCTGCTGAAGTGTTAGATCAGGTAATTGATCAAGGCAGATATTCTCTTTTTAATGATTACAAGACTTTATTCTTTGTGGCAAACGAAAATAATTCTGAGACTGTATTTGATGTGGAATATTCAGGTGCCGAGGGTGGAAGCTATGGTTGTTTAATTTGTCTTGAAGGTAATGCGGCTCCAGGATTCCACGGGATTAGACAGTACAATGGGCCAGTTTATGGGGACGGTAACAGTTACAACCTTCCAACCCAAGGTTTATATGATGCATTTGACGCGAGTGATGTACGACGTGATGCCACGTGTTTGGACTTAGATGCATTTATAGCGAAACAACCGAATTCGGGAAATATTAAATATGCTAAAGGTGCAGGCGGACACACTGGTTTTTACAATAATAAGTACATTAAACGCCAAGGTGAGATTGGATTGCCAGATAATGATTTAACCAGTCCTGTAAATTACAGAGTAATACGTTTTGCCGACGTATTATTGATGTCGGCAGAAGCGCATGCGCGTTCAAACTCTCCGGATTATGCAAAAGCACTCGGTTATGTAAATTTAGTTAGATCCAGAGCAAATATGCCTTCATTGTCTTCTTCAGGTACTCAGTTGATTGAAGATATTTGGCATGAACGTAGATTAGAACTCTCTGGTGAAGGACATAGATTCTTCGATTTAGTTAGAACGGGAAAGGCTGTTGATGCCATTGATGGATTTGTAGCCGGTAAGCATGAATTATTTCCTATTCCACAAGTTGAAATTGATTTAGCTGGTGGCTCTTGGAAGCAAAATGACAATTATTAAAAAATATAAATATGAAATTTAAAGCTTTATTATTCACTTTGTCCTTAGGAGCGATGCTCTTTACAGGATGTAAGAAAGATGAGCCATCATTAGGTGATGCTCCTACAACTGCGGATGCTCAGTTTACATATGAAAAGACCGCAGCCAATCCAAATATCGTAGTATTTACAGCTACCAATAAAAGTCTAATTGCAAAGTGGGACTTTGGAAATGGAACTGCGGCAGAAGGCACAGAAGCTACAGGAGAGTATCCGTTGAAAGGAACTTACACTGTAAAATTAACCGTTTTTAATTCTGGTGGTAGTGCTTCATCTACGCAAGAGATTACTATAGATGAAGATGATGCATCATTATTAAACAATCCGTTATATACGCTACTAACAGGAGGAACTTCCGGTGTAGGGTACAAAACATGGGTTATTGATTCAACTCGTGAAGCTCATTTTGGCGTTGGTCCTTCTCCTACTCATCCTGATTATGACGGAACTGATTTTCCTGTTTGGTATAAAACTATACCTCTCGATAAAACTGGTTCTGGATTATATAATGATAATTATGTTTTTCATTTAGATGGATTCAAATTTGATATGAATACTGGTGGAGATGTTTACTTAAATGATGATCAAGCAGGTAATTTTCCAGGTTCATTTGAGTCACCTGTTGGAGATTATACTGCCCCATACGAAGATCGTAAAGGGTTAACGTGGACTTTAACTGAAGGGGAAGATACAACACTTACTATTTCTGGCGATGGTTTTATTGGGTTTTACACAGGAGTTAGAACATACAAGATAATTTCAATTACAGAGAATGAACTCTTTTTAAAATATCTTGACGCCGGTACGAATAAAGATGCACCTGATTTAGCATGGTACATTAGATTAGTTCCTGACGATTTAGAAACTGATACTACCGGTGGTGGAGGTAATAACGATCCAAAGTTTACACTTCCATTTGATTTTGAATCAGTTGAGCCGATTTGGGAAGCTTTTGGTGGAAGTACTTATCAATATATTGATAACCCAGATGCATCTGGCATTAATACTTCTTCAAGAGTTTTAGAAACTGTTCATGGTATAGAGACTTGGGCTGGTTTATTTGTAAACCTTGAAAATGCATTTGACTTCACAACAAAAACATCTGTAAAAATTAAGTTATGGGCGCCCACTGCCGATACTATGAGATTGAAGCTAGAAAACTCTGCTAACAAAAACGATTTTGTTGAAAGAGATGTTGCAGTTTCAGCGGCTAATCAGTGGGTAGAATTAGTATGGGATTTTAGTGATTTAGGCTCTACACCATATGACCGTTTGGTCATATTCCCAGGTTGGAATGTTGCTAATACAGAGACCTTCTATGTGGATGATATTATTCATGAATAATAGAATAAGTTGAGAAACATAAAATTAATATTTTCGATACTGAGTATCACAATTTTTATTCTGGGTTCCTCATGTAAAGAGGAGCCTCAGGATAACTTAGTATTACCATCTAATTTAATGGTGGTTGTGGACAGTTCCGCTGCTGGAGATGGTAAGATAAGCCTTAAGGCTACCGCGGATAATGTAAATTATTTTAGTTTTATTTACACCACAAATTCAGGAACTGAAACGGATGAATCCAATGATGGGACATCTGATTTTCAGTATTTTGAGTCGGGGATTTATCCAGTTGAGGTGAGAGCCCATACAACTTCTAGTCAGTATTCTAAAGTTAATTTAAATATAAACATTAAACTTGATTCGGGTACACTCGAAGATGGTTACAATACTCCAACAAGTTATACAGGATATAATTTAGTTTGGGCAGATGAATTCAATGGAACAGCTTTAAATACAGATTATTGGGATTATAACGTAGGACGTGGTGAATGGGGATGGGGCAATAATGAATTGCAGTTCTACCATGAAGGCACAAAAAACTGTGAGGTTCAAGACGGTCGCTTAGTTATTACTGCCAAAGAAGAACCAGCAGGCGATGCCCAATATACTTCTGCGCGAATTCTAACCAAAGGAAAGAAAGAATTTCAGTATGGACGTATTGATATTCGTGCAAAATTGCCGGAGGGACAAGGGCTTTGGCCAGCGTTATGGATGTTAGGTTCTAATATTGATAATGCTGGATGGCCTGCATGTGGTGAGATTGATATAATGGAATTAACCGGTGATAGACCTGGTCGTGTACTTGGAACAGCACACTGGGGTACAAAAACACCTTCAACGTTTTTAACTAAAAATTACGGTATTGGGGCTGCAAAATTTAGTGATGAATACCATGTATTTACTTTGATTTGGGAGGAGAATAGGATTCAGTGGTTAGTAGATGATAATATTTATCATACCTTAACATCTTCAAATGTCTCAGGAAATTATCCTTTCAATCAACCATTCTTCTTTATTTTTAATGTTGCTGTGGGTGGCCAATTACCCGGTTCACCAGACGAGACTACAAGATTCCCTCAAACTATGGAGGTTGATTTTGTAAGAGTATTCCAAAAAAAATAAATTGTATTAGGCAATAAAAATTGCCACATATTTGAAGGGGAGGCCATTGTTGGCGCCCCTTTATTTTTATTTTTCTCGTATTGATATCTGCTTCATTCCATTTAATTCTTAATTGTAAATATTAAATCATAGTGTGGGCGCGAGTTGAAAAAAATCATTACTTTGCTTCAAAGTAACACTTACTCAAAAGTTATGTTCAAAAATTGTTTCCTCGTTTTTTTGGCTTTGACGGCAATTGGCATTAATGCCCAAGTAATTTCAACGCTTCCTGTATTCCCGAAAGAATCTGATACCGTTACCATCATTTATGACGCTAGTTTAGGTAATGGGGCATTAAAAGGAGTATCTCCTATTTATGCTCATGCAGGGGTTATTACCAACCTTTCTACCTCTGGTTCAGATTGGAAGCATGTGGTAGGAAATTGGGGAACAGCAGATAGCCGTGTTAAAATGACCAGTCTTGGAAATAATAAGTGGATGCTAAAGTATCATATGAAGTCTTTTTATTCTCAGGCGGGTTCATTTGCAGCTGGAGAGGTAATAGAGCAAATGGCCTTTGTATTTAGAAATGCAGATGGCTCAATTGTAGGAAGATCAAGCACGGGAAGTGACATTTATACTGAGGTGTATTCTGCATCTTCCCAGTTACTAACAAAGATTACTGTTCCTGAATCTAAGTCTGTTATTGCTGAAGCTTCGGATGTAGTTGAAATGGAGGTTTGGGCATCGAAAGACTGTAAATTAATAGTAACACTCGATGGGACAAACTATCGTCAGGTGAATCAAACGGATAGTATAAATGCGGAATTTAGTGGCTTAAGTTCAGGTAATCACCTCGTGGTTGTTTCTGCAGATGATGGCAATAACATAGTATACGATACTCTTCGGTTAGTAATTAATCCGTCTGTGGTTAATCAGGTGTTTCCATCAGGTATGGAACAAGGAATAAATTACATCAATGATTCAACTGTCTTATTGGCTTTATATGCCCCTTATAAAAATTATGTATATGTGATTGGTGATTTCAATAATTGGCAAGCAGACGCTAATTATTTTATGAACTACGACGCAAATAAATCTATTTATTGGAAAGAAATTACAGGTTTAAATCCAAACACCGAGATTGGTTATCAATATTGGGTTGATGGAAAAATTAGAATAGCAGATCCATTTTCCCCATTAATGCTTCATGACTGGGATGATGAGTATATTCCTAAAACTACGTATCCAAATTTAAAGCCTTATCCCAAAAGCAAAACTTCTGGGTGGGTAACCGTTATGAGGCCTGGAGCAAAGGCCTATAATTGGCAAACAACTGATTTTAATAGACCACAAAAAAGTCAACTATTAGTTTACGAGTTATTAATCAGGGATTTCACAAAAGCTCAAACGTACAAATCGGTATTAGACACACTACCTTACCTTAAACGCTTAGGAATAAATGCAATAGAATTAATGCCAATCACGGAGTTTGAAGGAAATTTAAGTTGGGGATACAACCCAGCTTCTCACATGGCGATAGATAAGTATTATGGATCACCAAATGACTTTAAATCACTGGTTGATGCATGTCATGCTAACGGCATTGCCGTTATTTTAGATGTTGTCTATAATCATGCATTTAGTACAGCACCCATTTGTCAGCTATACTGGAATTCCAAAGATTTTAAGCCTTCAAATATAAATCCGTATGCTTACCCAGATGCTTATCATCCATTCAATGTTGGTTATGATTTAAATCATTCCACCAATCAAACTCAATATTATGTAAAGAAAACTTTGAAATATTTACTTGAAGAATATAATATTGATGGTTTTAGATTTGATTTAAGTAAAGGTATCACCAATAAGAATTCTGGATCCGATGTTGGTGCTTGGGGTCAATATGATCAATGGCGTATTGATAGATTGACCGATTATCACAACTATATTCAATCAATAAGCAAAGGAACTTACACTATTCTTGAACATTTTGCAGATAACTCAGAGGAAAAAGTTTTAGGAAACAATGGCATGATGCTTTGGGGGAATGCAGTTCACAATGCTTCTGAAGCAGCAATGGGTTGGATCAATACATCTGATTTTGGTTGGTCA